>JAAYFQ010000114.1 GCA_012728165.1 Synergistaceae bacterium
GCGCTTTACTGCCGTTAATCAACAATGGCTTGATACATTTGGTTATTCTAGAGGCGAGGTGATCGGAAAATGGTTTGGCGACTTTCTTTCTCCGATCAACAGAGAAGTATTCAATCAAAACTTTCCTATATTTAAAGCACAAGGCTATAAGCATGCGGAGTTTGAGGTTCTACACAAAAACGGTAACCCTCTGTTCATTGCATTCGAAGGAAAAATTGGATATGACCTTGACGGCAAGTTTAAGCAAACACACTGCATTCTGAAAGATATCACAAAACAAAAGGCAGCCGAAAATTCACTTCGGTTAAGTGAAGAAAAATATCGAAAAATAACAGAAAACATTTCAGACATTATTTGGACTACAGATATGAATTTAAAGACAACATATGTTAGCCCTTCAATAGAATATGTACTAGGGGAAAGTGTTCAAGATCATTTGAAGCAATCTTTAGAAGAAAAAATTACACCAGATTGTTTGATCAGGGTTCACGAGCTTTTTTCAGAAGAACTTGAAAAAGAAAAAAACAACAAAAGCGATAAAAACAGAACGCGCGTTATTGAATTGGAACATTATCACGCGGACGGTTCAATCGTTTGGCTAGCAATGAATATTTCATTTCTTCGAGATGAATTTGGAAACGTTATTGGTCTTCAGGGTGTATCTCGCGACATAACAGAGCTCAAACATGCAAGAGATAATCTACGTTATATAAGTGAACACGATGATCTTACAGGTCTGTATAATCGAAGATATTTTGAAAAAGAGATAAAACGTCTTGATGTCGAAAATCAGTTGCCCTTGTCCATAATAGTTGTAGATATAAACGGATTAAAGCTTATAAATGACTCTTTTGGGCGAACAGAAGGAGATAAAACCATAAAACAAACAGCCAATATCCTTAGTAGTTCTTTGCGCGAGGGTGATGTTCTTGCCAGAACTGGTGGAGACGAGTTTTGTATTCTTCTGTCAAAAACTAACATTCAAACAGCAAGAGAACATTTGAGAACAATTGAAATCGCTTGCGAACAGTATAATTTAAAAACTCCGAATAAATCTTTTCATATAAACCTATCTTTCGGTGCAGCTACAAAAGAAACAGCAACCGTTACTTTCCAACATACTTACAAGGAAGCAGAGGATTATATGCGTCAGCGGAAGCTCTTAGTAGGCAAAAGTTCACGTAGTGCCGTTATTTCCTCTATAAAAGCTACAATGCTTGAGAAAAGTTTTGAAACTCAAGAGCATGAAGATAGGCTTTCTGCTCTAACTAAAAAAATTGGATCCATTATGAATCTATCGCAAATAGAGATTAATTCCCTAGAACTATTGTCTAAGCTGCATGATATCGGAAAAGTTGCTATTGCAGAGAGAATTCTAAAAAAACCTGGTAAATTAAATGAAGACGAATGGATTGAAATGCGAAAACATCCTGAGATAGGATACAGAATTGCAATGTCATCTTCTGAAACTGCACCAATCGCAGAATATATTCTTTGTCATCATGAACGATGGGACGGTAGCGGCTATCCCCGAAAGCTTCGAGGCACTGAAATTCCATTATTATCCAGAATTCTTGCTATTGCTGATGCTTACGACGCTATGACTGAAAATCGAGTATACAATGAAACTAGAACCCCTGAAGAAGCGTTTGAAGAAATAAAGAAATGTGCTGGAACACAATTTGATCCCGAAATTGCTGAAATTTTTGTTCAAATGATGAAAACAAAAGAA
>JAAYFQ010000115.1 GCA_012728165.1 Synergistaceae bacterium
CGCTTGTTGAAATCACTGATAACTTAAAAAAGATTATGCGCTGCGGAGACTTATTAGGACGTCTTGGCGGAGATGAATTTATGATTTGTTTAAAAAACATTCCTAATGATGAAGTTATTAGTAAAAGAGCCGAGCTCATATCTCAGATGACAAGCAAACAGCTTAGTCCAAAAATTACCCTTACAGTCAGCATAGGCATTGCCGTCTGCCCACGTGACGGCACAACTTTTGAGGAGCTGTATGCAAAAGCAGATATTGCTCTTTATCAGGCAAAAGAAGACGGTCATGGTTTATATAGGTTGTATGACAGTGAAATGAAACAAAATACAGAGAAGCTCATCATAACCCCAATCGATTTTGATTCTACGACTGAATACTCAAAGGAAGAAAAGCTAACAAAGACTTTTAATTCACAAAATGATGTCGCTCGACAGCAGGACATAGAAGATGAGCTCTCAAGATTAGTTATAGAAGAAGATTTGGATGGCCTTATCGTATGGAACGTTGAAGACGGAACGTATTATCGTTCTGAGGGATTTGAACAGTACGAAATGAGTAATTTAACAAACGAAGAATTTTTTGATATGTACACCCAAATTCCTGGTGTTCATCCGAAAGATGAAGAAGTATTTCGCGATTTTTACACTCAACATATGAAAGTGCCCGAATCAGAGATCAAGAGGACTCTACATATTCTTAAAAAAGAAAGTGGTTATATTAACTGTGAAATAATGTCTACTCGCAAAAGAGATGATAATAATAAATTGAAACGTATCCTTATTACAATAAGAGAGTTACCTGAACAAGAAAAAATTACTTAAGTGACAGGTTTAGCTTAGTAACTAGTCATAAAGTATAAGAGAGGCAAACACAAAGTGTTTGCCTCTCTTATATTTTATATAACAAAAACATCTATGTTATTGTTCGTTTTTTGTTAGATCGGTTTCAAAAGGCGTAAGGTCGGACACATATCCTTTTATTTCTAGCTCTTTGTTGTATAAGCGGCTACAGTTTTTGCCATTGTTTTTCGCATGATAGAGAGCGATATCAGCATTTTTATATAGTTCCTCAAATGTTTTGCCGTCACGTGGATATATTGCTATGCCGACGCTAACGGACGAAAGAAGATTCTCATTGATTTTTCTTCTGAGTTTCGTAACAATAACATCCGCACGCTTTTTAGCGATATTTTCATTCGGGATATTTTTAAGACAGATTATAAATTCGTCTCCACCCAAACGACAGATTAGGTCTCCATCGCGACGCATAGATTCTAATTCAGACGCCATTTCAATAAGAAGTTTGTCTCCTAGTACATGTCCTAGCGTGTCATTTACCTCTTTGAAACGATCAAGGTCAATCATCAGAAAAGCATGTTGATCTTCCGGAAATTCTTCAAAGAGTGACTGAACTTGGGATATAAATTTTTTACGAGTTAAAAGTCCGGTAAGGTCGTCTTGATGAACTTTGGCCTCAGCTTCTAATTCTTCTATTTTCTCTTTGTCAATATTGTAATAGAAGATGTAAAGCACGAGATCCTTAGAAAATGGATCCTCCACTAAGTATGTTGTTGCTCTGACCCAAACAGGAAAACCGTTAATCAACATGCGAAACTCTAATTCATTTACAGTCTTACCCGTATCATGAGCTTCAAAAAAACGTTCTCGATTAATATAATTCTGATATTTTTCTCTATCGTCCCCATATACAAAATGTTCGGAGAAATAATTAGTTGCGGAGTCAAAATCATTTTCTATGATTTCATTCGAGAAGTTATAGCCGCTATTTTCGTTAAAGCATTTAATTAAAACATTTTTTGTCAGATTATATTGAAGGTGAAGAATGCTGTCCTGTAAAAAGCCTTCAACAGCTTTTTGCCAGTAATTGTACGCCATTCTCATTTTATGCAGTTCGGTAACATCTTCAGAAGTGCCTATGGCTTTATAAGGGAATCCCTGTTCATCGAACAAATTCGTATATTTTATTTTTTCAAACCAGTAACCTTGGCGATCTGGAGTTTGTACTTTAAAAACGCCCTCTACCGTTTTCTCACCAGCGAATAATTTATCATACATTGCAAGGAATTCTTTCGCGCTGTCCGAATGAACAAAACCACTATCCACAAGACTTTCAGGGACATTTTTCACAACAGCATCAAGCCCGTGCACTTCCGCACTTCTTTTGTTCTGAATTATTCTTTTTTTGGCGATATCATAGTCCCAAAGAACAACAGAGTTACTATCTAAAGCTATGCGCATGCGTTCGTTAGAGTAAGTGAGATCTTTATTTGCATTCATAAGTTCTATACGATCATCTTCGAGTTGCCGACGTCGTGCCTTCTCCATTATCACAACGATAATTATCAAAATAAGTGCTAATATTACGATAATTGCAAGTAAGGCAAATCCACGTTTCGTGCTTTCATGTAAGCGTGCATCAGCGACAGAAGCAGGGACAACGTTGAATATCATCCACTTGTTTATGTTGATAGGTTGGTATACCGCATAGCGAAGTTGTCCGTCTATCTCATATTCAACAGTACCGCTTTCTTCTATTAATAAATTGAGAGCAACTCGTTCAGAAGAAAACTCGTTATTCGAAAGTCCTTTTTTTAACGAATCATTAACGTTGCCGTTAATAGATGATTGAACAGGAAAATCTTTATTATCACTTTTCATAATGACATTTCCATTGCTGTCGCAAATGAGAGAGGATCCTTGACCGTTATATACGCTTGGAATTAGCAAGTCATGAAAATCTTTTTCAAGAAGACTAGCAGACACAACGCCAACTATTTCATATTCCCTTTTTATCGGAACAGATAACACTATTCCCGTATAGGGGTTGTTTTCGCTTTTATTAATATAACCTACTGTTCTTTCGCCCTTCATGCTTTTGATGAAGTAATCTTTGTCTGCAAGGTTTGTTCTTCTGCCATCGTACAGATATGCTTCTCCACTTGGAGTAACGTAAGCAATGCTGGAGAACCCGCCGATTTTCTGAATACTATTTTTTTGTACGTCATAATCAGTCTCTTTTAATGCAATGGCGTTTGCAAACGCTTCCATTGCTAAAAACTTACCTTCAATAATAGCGTGGAAAAGTTTCACCTGCTCGGCTGCTGAGCTTTGAAGAACAGGATAGGGGTCATTTCGTTTCTTTCTTATAGTCAGGTCTTGAAAAACA
>JAAYFQ010000116.1 GCA_012728165.1 Synergistaceae bacterium
CTTGGGAACAGCGTAGGCTGGGTGAATTAGCAAAAATCACTATGGGACAGTCTCCTAATTCTGAAAACTATACAGAAAATCCTACTGACCACATTCTTGTTCAAGGTAATGCAGATATGAAAAATGGGCGAGTTTTTCCAAGAGTGTGGACTACTCAAATAACAAAAATAGCAGATAAGAACGATTTAATTTTAAGTGTGCGTGCTCCAGTTGGTGATGTTGGAAAGACTGATTATAACGTGGTTTTAGGGCGTGGAGTGGCAGCTATTAAAGGCAATGAATTTCTGTTTCAGCTTCTTGGCAAAATGAAAGAAAATGGTTATTGGACAAAACTTAGTACAGGTTCAACTTTTGATAGTATCAACTCAAATGATATAAAAAATGCTGAAATTTTACTTCCAAGAGCCGACGAACAAGATAAAATTGGATTGTTTTTAGCAAACCTCGACACCCTCATCACCCTTCATCAGCGAGAGTAGCAAAGCTAAAATGTATAAAAGTGAATGAACCTGCAAAGGTAGACACTTCAAAAAATGAGGTGTCTATTTTTTTGACCGAAATTTAAAGGCTCTGATACCAAAAAACTTTCTCCATCTTGTAGAGCGTTTAGGAGATTAAAGTTATGAACGATTAAGGATACAGGATAGGTAGAATAAGGATTAGAGTAGGACAAACTCGGCAACTTTTTCATTTAGACCACCTTGTCATCGTTCATCAGCGTATGATTTTCCATAAAATAGGAGGAGAAAAATGTTAAAAAAATTACAGAGAGAAGATACATTTGCAATGTATTTTAAGCAATGGGTGACCGTTTATAAAGTTGGGGCAATTAGAGAAGTAACACTATCCAAGTATACTATGACACAATCGTGGATAGAACGTCTTGCACCAGATTTGAAATTATGCGACCTTGATAGAACAAGTTACCAACATATTATTAACCAATATGCTGTTCACCATGAGAGACAAACAACAATGGACTTCCATCATCATCTTAAAGGAGCGATATTGGACGCTGTAGATGATGGGCTTATTGATAGAGATCCAACACGTAAAGCAATAATAAAAGGGAAAGTACCTAGAGAAAAGAAACAGAAATTCTTAAACCAATTTGAGCTTCATATGTTGGTTAAACATTTAAATTTAACTGAAGAGGTGAATTGGGATTGGTTAATCCTTCTAGTTGCAAAGACGGGGATGAGATTCTCTGAAGTACTTGCACTTACACCTGAAGATTTTGATTTTGCACAACAAACCATATCGATTAATAAGACATGGGATTATAAAGGAGAGGGTGGATTTTTGCCAACTAAAAACAAATCATCAATAAGAAAAGTACAGATAGATTGGAAAACTACAAGTCAATTTTCCAAACTCGTGAAGGACCTGAAAGAAGATGTCCCTATATTCATAAAAGGCAAGGTATACAATTCTACAGTAAATAATGTACTGTTTAGACACTGTAAGACTTTAGGAATACCGATAATATCAATTCATGGGCTTCGTCATACTCATGCATCCTTGTTATTATTTGATGGAGTTACAATAGCAAGTGTGGCAAGACGATTAGGGCATTCTAGTATGACCACAACGCAGAAAACATATTTGCACATCATACACGAGCTTGAAAACCAAGATACAGACTTAGTAATCAGATCATTATCAAGGTTGATATAAACTGCAATAAAAAATAGTAAAAGCATACGCTGATGAAGGGTGATGAGGTTGTCAAGATTGGTAAAGAAGTCACTGATTTTTCTCTGTTCCTCTATTTTTGAAACAACTACATCAAAATCTGTTAGCATTGGTAATCTCAATGAATCGACTGTTGC
>JAAYFQ010000117.1 GCA_012728165.1 Synergistaceae bacterium
ACCTACAAGGATATCAATTCCAAATCGCTGTCGCTCTTCTTCTGTAAGTTTCTGAGCATAGCAGCCACACACAATAATAAGTGTTAAAGGAGATTCTCTGCGTATTTTTCGTATTAATTTGCGACATTTTCGTTCAGCGGCTGATGTTATCGTACATGAAACAATAACAACAACATCCGGAGCGTTTTCTTTGTATATCGCACCAGCCTTCTCAAGGGAATATGTTATAGCCTCGCCCTCGTACAAATTTGTGCGGCAACCCTGTATATTAATTGAGAATGTTTTACCTTTTAATCTATTCATTTTTCTCCTTTAGTGGCTTTGAAGACTCGCATTTATTGTAAGTGTACTTATGATTTTTAAGGGCAAGAGGTTAGTTAAAAACATATTTAGTAATAGAATTTTTCCATACGTTGTAACCATTACCGTTTAAGTGAAGCCCGTCGTTCGTGAGGTCAGATTTTAGTTGCCCATCTTGACCACTCATGACGTTATAAAGGTCAATATACGATGAAAAATAACTTTGTGACAAGCGTTCGATTTCTTTGTTTAAAGATATGATCTTTTTGTTAATTGCTTTTTTGCAATGGTATAAATTAGAGTTTATGGGAAGAACACTGTGAACATAAACCTTAGTGTTTGGTAGTTTTTTTGTAACTTGGCTTAAAATTTCATTGTAGTTATCTGTTATTTGCGAAACATCATTTCCTGAATTTAAATCGTTAATGCCAATCATTAAAAATATTTTGTCCGGCTTTGATTCAATAATATTGTCAATTCTATGTAATAAGCCGTAAGTATTATCTCCGCTAATTCCGCGGTTTTTTACATAAGGGCTTTCTAATAATTCATGCCATTCGCATCCTTCGATTAGGCTATCGCCAACAAAAACAATTGACTTATTTGTGTTGCTTAAACTTTGAAACAGACTCGTTCTATCTTTATAGTATGGGGAGCCGATGAATAACATGGGGCCTTGTTCGACAATGCCTGTAAGCAAAGCTAAAATTCTTCGCAATATTTTGTTCATCGAACAAACACCTCCATTTTCTTTTTATTGCGAATAATCCTACCACAATACATATTAAGTATTGCCAGAAGTTTTTGAGTTTTACTACTTTTACATATACTAATTATCTTCGGCTAGCATCAGAGAACCACAAGCAACTGCTACTGCTGTGCTGGCACGTAATATTCTTTTCCCGAGACTAATTCCGATGAACCCATTATCCAACAGTAGCTGTGATTCAGAAGGAGCCCAATCGCCTTCTGGCCCTATAGCGACAGCTAGTTCGGAAGGTACGTTAATATTTTTTATTTGCTGAGGTTCAGAAGAAAGAAGGGCAGCGTATCTGCAATTCGGCAAAGATTGAAAATCAAATTTTGTAATTTCGATAGGATTTTTCAGAATAGGAGGTCTTGTGGAACCAGCTTGTTTTGTTGCTTCTTCAAGTATTTTGTTCCAGCGTTGCATTTTATCTTCGCTTTTTTGGGCGTCATATATCGGAACGCTTCTTTCACATAAAAGAAGATGTATGCTGTGCACGCCAATCTCTGCAGAAAAACGAAGTGCTTCGTTTAACTGGTCGTTTTTTAATAAACCAAGCAGCAGATGAATATTTGTTTGCGGAAGAAGCTCATTTTCTCTTGATATTTCTTCAGCACACACAATATTTTCATAACACAAAAGTTTTAATTTAACTCTTACTCCATTCAGCAATCCTTCGACAAAAGAGCCAGTATTACAACGGCGCACCCTAACGAGATGGTGCGCCTGTTCGTTATCTATTGTCCAAGTTTTCCCGTCAAAGGTGCATTTCTCAAGCCGAAGTCTTGGCAACGACACCCCACCACTCCCCTTTGACGAGCTCTTCAACAGGCTCCATATTTGCAGCCTTCAATGCTTTTAGAAATATTGATTTTTCTTTTTCCACCATACCGGAAAAGATAGCTACTCCATCTTTATTCATTACAGCTGGTACTCCAATAACCATTTGTGACAAAGGTCCAATAAGAATATTCGCCGTAAGTATGTCTACTTTATGTTTAAAACCATTCAGAAGGTCACCTGTTGCAAGGTCTACTTTATTCTTATCAAGATCGTTAAGTATAAAGTTTTTGTGCACTTCTTCAATTACAGCTGGATCAATATCACGTGCATATGCTTTGTCGGCACCTTTTTTAAGTGCACATATGGTTAGTATGCCGGAACCCGTACCTATATCCGCCATAGTCATTCCATGTTTTATGTGCGACTCAAGAAGCTCGAGAGCAATCTGAGTGCTTTCATGATATCCTGTGCCAAATGCGCTACCAGGGTTTATATAGAGCGCTAAGAGTCCTTTGGGCTCCTTACCTTTATGCCATGGTGCCAGTACGACAAGTCCTTTTCCAACGGGCAAAGGTGGAAATGCATCCTCAGCAACTACGTTCCAAGGTTGATTATCTATCTTTCCAAAATCTTCCACTTTAACAGACGCGAACTCTTTCATTGCATCCATCAAAATCCTTTTCCAATGTGAAAGATCTTCATTGCTTCTGTAATACATTCTCAAACGGTCGCCGCCCTGAGCAAACTCTTGAAGCTCTGTACCTATGCTTCCAGTTATATCCGCCAAAGAGAGTAACGTATCTGTCTCTCCCGAGCTATCTGAAATTGTTATGTACCACCAATAGCTGTCATTAGTCTTCATAGAATCAGCCCCTTCGTCAACATTGCGTCTAATTATTGTAACTCATAAAATCAGCAAACGAACAAAATAATTTTATTTTTTTATTATGTAGTTTGCATTTTAATAACAAAAAAAGCGACAGCACTCAACACTTTTATATGTGCCATACTGTCGCTTTAAACAATTAAAATATTTATAGTAAATCCTATACTTTTCTAATTATTTCTTTTTGCCACACAAGTATGCCGCTTCTATTTCTGGATTGTGAAGTAGCTCAGAGGATTTGCCCTCCAAAATAATATTCCCTGTCTGTAAAACATAGGCTCTATTAGAAAGCATGAGTGCTTTTCTAGCATTTTGTTCAACTACCAACATTGCTATTCCAAACAGTTGATTAATTTCTGTAAGCTCTGCAAATATTTCGTTAATAATTATAGGCGCAAGTCCCAAAGAAGGCTCATCAAGAAGAAGAACTCTGGGTTTTGCCATCATCGCTCGTCCAATTGCTAACATCTGCTGTTCTCCGCCGGATAAAGTTCCTGCATATTGAGAAGTTCTCTCTTTCAGACGTGGAAAAAGTGTGAATACTTTTTCAAGCTCAGTCGCAATAACCTTACGATTTGAAAGAGGAAAAGCTCCCATTTGGAGATTTTCCATAACAGTAAGAGGAGCAAAAACATTTCTGCCTTCAGGTGCTAAACTAACTCCTGCTTTAACAACTTGATAACTTTTCTCGGCAAGAGGTTCTCCGTCAAGAAAAACTTCTCCACAGGCTCTTTTAACTACACCCATTATCGCATTCATCATCGTAGATTTACCGGCACCATTAGCACCAATAACTGCAACTATTTCTCCCGGATAGACATCAAGAGATGCGCCCTTAAGGGCTTGGATTGCTCCATAGTTCACCACTAGGTTTTTGATAGACAGAATGGGGTTTCTTTCTTCCATGCTCTGCTACTCCTCTCCCAAGTAAGCCTTGAGGACTTCGGGGTGGGCTTGTATATAATCCGGCGAACCCTCTGCTATCTTTGCTCCAAAATTCATACATATGATATGAGGACAAATCTTCATGACCATGTCCATGTGGTGTTCAATTAAAAATATAGTAAGGTTGAAATCTTTATGTATGTCTCGTATAAGCACGTTGAGCTGATCAACTTCTTCAGAATTCATTCCTGCTGCAGGTTCATCAAGAAGTAAAAGTTCAGGTCGGAGAGAACAAGCACGCGCAATCTCTAGACGTCTTTGTAGACCATATGGAAGAGTCCCTGCTTTTTGGTCGGCACGATCTGCGAGACCAACTCTTTCGAGCAGCTCCATACTTTCTTTTTGAATAATTTTTTCTGTTTTATGCCAGCGTCCTAAATGGCTTATAGCTTCAATAAAGCTATAATTGTGAGGCTGCTGAGCAGCGGTCATAACATTTTCCAAAACAGTAGAACTGTCAAACAATCTGAGGTTCTGAAAAGTTCTTGCTATGCCAAGCGATATTGCCTGATAAGTTTTGAGTTTGTTTATGCTGTTACCTTGAAATTCGATATCTCCTCTTGTCACATCGTAGACACCTGTAATCAGATTAAATATCGTTGTTTTTCCTGCTCCATTAGGGCCTATAAGACCAACAAGCTGTCCGGTCTCTATTTTAAATGACATGTCCTCTACAGCATGAACGCCACCAAACGATTTATAGACTTCTTTTAACTCAAGAATTACAGTCATCAGTTGAACCCTCCTCCACTTTAGAAACTTTATGCTTGTTGCCGAAGAGTTCTTTTATATAGTTGAATGTCAGTTCGTTTGTCCCCATAATTCCTTCTGGGCGTAGAACCATTACAAGTACAAGTACTAATCCATATATAAGCATACGGTACTGTGAGATAGGGCGAAAAACTTCTGTAACTAGAGTAAGAATAGCTGTCCCAAGAAGGCACCCACTCATTGAGCCAAGTCCACCAAAAACGACGACCGAAACAAGTTCTGTTGATTTTGCCATATCAAACATTACCGGCTGTATAAATGACATAAATCCGGCAAGAAGTGCGCCAGACACGCCACAGTAAAACCCTGATACGGCAAGGCTAAGAACTCTATAATGAGCTGTATTAAAACCAAGCAGAGAAGCCGCTAGATAATCATCGCGACATGCTTTAAATGCGCGTCCATAACTACTATTGACAAGAAAGAACATTGCAATAGCCATAGTGACAAGAAAAGAGACAGCAACAGGAAGAGTTGTGTACGGGGATATTCCGGGATATCCTCGTGCACCGCGTGTGACACTTTCCCAGTTTTCAATAATAAGCCGTATAGCTTCACCCAATCCAAGAGACGCGATAGTGTAATAGTCTCCGACAAGTTTTAGTGTCGGGATACCTATCAGATAAGCTATCAGCATAGCGAGAAGTCCACCACAAATTATCGCAGGAATAAAATGTACGCCATGTTGAATAGTTAATATTGCAGCTGTATAAGCACCAATTGCCATATATCCTGCGTGACCAAGAGTAAAAATACCGGTGAATCCTGTAAAGAGTGATACTCCTAAAGCCGCTATGCAGTTAATTGCAAGGAGAGTTATTATTCCTGCTGTATATCCTTGCATTTATAATACCTAAACTTTCTCTCCCACAGACTTACCAAAAAGTCCTGTGGGACGCATTATCAAAGTTATAATTAAAATACCAAAAACAACCAAATCTCGGAACTGACTGGAAATAAATCCTGCTGTAAGCATTTCTGCAAGGCCAAGTATTAGACTTCCGATGACAGCTCCAGGCAATGAGCCAAGCCCACCAAGAACAGCGGCCACGAAAGCCTTCGTCGTTATCATGCTACCTAGCTGAGGATAGAGTGTATAGCGTGCTGACAGAAAGATTCCTCCAACAGCAGCGAGAAGACCTGCTACAAAAAAAACTATGGCGATAAGCCGATTAACGTTAACTCCCATAAGTCCTGCAGTTTTTAGATTATAAGAGGCAGCACGAATTGCTAGACCCCATTTCGTCTTCACAAGAAAAAGCTGTAATCCAATTAGAAAAACAACCGCCGTTGCAAGAGACAAAAGATCAAATGCACTTGTTGTAGCGAGACCAAAAACATTTACAGGTTCCATCGGAATCACAGGAGGCAAAGCTCTAAAGCGGCCGCCGATTGTGACTACAAAAATATTCTCAATTACGATACTCATTCCCATTGAGGCAATAAGCATATAAAGCGTGACAGGAGTACGCTCCCGTATAGGTCTATATGCGAATCTTTCAACTAAAACAGCAGAAACGCCTGCGCCAATTAATGCAGCAAATGACGCTACCCAAATATTCATGCCTCCGGAACGTAATGCAAAGTAGCAGATATACCCTCCAATGACTAAAAAACCGCCATGTGCAAAATTAGAAAAAAGTAAGACAGAGTAAACAAGCGAATACCCAACTGCGATAAGTGCATATACCGACCCAATAGAGAGGCCATTTATTATTTGTTGAATAATATCCAAAAAGAACACCTCGGGCTTCCTTATTTATGCTTAGCGAATTTTTATTTACCCAATATAGCACAGAAAGAGAGGCATGGAAATAAATCCATGCCTCTCACGAAAACTAAAGTCTATTTAGGTTCAACTTTTTTGTAGAACTGTGTTTTTAAATTGTCATCAACCTTCAAAATTATACCAGCTTTATTTATAGGGTTATGATCTTCAGGGCTTATTGTAAGTGTTGCATGAGCAAGTTCCAGTCCCTCTGTTGTCTCTAGAGCCTTAGCAATTGCTTCTCCTTCAGTGCTGTCTGCTCGAATAATGGCATCTATAAGCCACTGAGTAGCATCATATGCCATCGTTCCATTTACGAACTCTTTGCAGTCATCGTTATATACCTTTTTGTAACGTGCAAATATAGGAGCCATGCCTGGGTCTGAAAGATATGTATGATTAATCCAATATGTTCCCTTCATTGCACTACCAGCTATTTCGTTCATAAATTCTCCATAACCGTCTCCACCGACAATGGCGATATCGAGTCCGAGCTCTTGAGCCTGCTTGATTATGAGAGCCATGTCTTTGCCCATTCCTGGAAGAAATAGGACATTGGCGCCAGATCTTTTTACTTTAGTTAGCTGTGCACGAAAATCGACGTCTGTCTCACGATAACCTTCATCAGCAACTATTTCTCCGCCAAGTTTTTTATAACTCTTAGTGAAAAATTCACGTAATCCCTGTGCGTAATCAGAACCTACATTATAAAGAATTGCAGCCTTGTCTTTTTGAAGATCAGTTTTGGCAAGATCAGCAGCGAGGGCTCCCTGATAAGGGTCTGTAAAACAGACACGGAACGAATAAGGACGAACCTTACCGTTGCTATCAACAGTAACAAGAGGGTTAGTTCCAACTGTAGAAATTTGAGGTGTTTTTCCCATGTTCACTATTGGTGCTGTAGCAATGTTTATGCCGCTTGAGTTTGCTCCTATTATGGCGCAAACTTTATCACTCTCAATCATACGACGGACTGCATTTACTGCGTCTTCATTACGCGTTTTTGTGTCATAGACAACAAGCTCGAGCTTACGCCCAAGGACTCCGCCCGCAGCGTTTGTATCTTCGACAACCAATTTAGCCATATTAACTTCGGTAATTCCGTATGCAGCATAATCTCCAGTAAGTGCGGCAAGATATCCTATCTTAATAGGGGCTGAAGAAAGTACAGCAGAATCCGAAGTAGTTCTGTTCGAGAACTTATAGAAGCCAAATGCGATAACAATTCCGATAATAAGAACAGCAAACAAGATAGTTAACAACGTAAATCCTTTTTTCAAAATAACCCACCTCCATATGTTTTTCAAAAACGATAAAGAATCTTGAATATATGTTTTATGCGAACTATTCTAACTTCCATTTTTCTTTTGTAAATAGATAGAGACAAAAACAGCATTCCTAGCATTAATTTGTGAACCATAGATCATTTTTCTAGCTTTACACAGAAAATGTCCTGTATTTAAAATACAGGACATAAGGTTTTTTGTTTAATTTCATTCAAGCTCAAAAAATCATTTTGTGGCTTATTAAATAATACTTATTTCTTTTTAACTTGAACCTTCATTTCTGTAGCAAGCTGTTCTAATAGCTCTCGTTCCTTTGCAGATGGCTTCTTTATAACTTTTACACGAACAAGTATATTCATGTCACCCTTGCCACTACCTCGTAATTTGGGCATACCATGTTTTTTTATGCGAAGTTTTGATCCAGGTTGTGTCCCTGCTGGAATATCAAGTGTTTCCATTCCGTCAAAGGTCTCTATTTTAACTTCACAACCCAAAGCGGCCTGTGGATATTCAATATCTACCGCAACGTTAAGATCATCGCCTCTGCGCTGGAAACGCTTATCCGGGCGGACTTCTAAAAGAATAAATAAATCTCCTGATGGTCCTCCGTTAATGCCAGCTTCGCCTTGACCAGAAACTCTAAGCCTTATACCAGTGTCAACTCCTGCAGGAATTTTCACTTCTACAGAATGCTGTTTACGAACGCGTCCCTGTCCGCGGCACTTAGTACATGGTGTTTCTATTATTTTTCCCTTGCCACGACAAGATGGGCAGGTTGCAGTTTGAGCCATTTGACCAAAAGGTGTGTTTATCGCCTGTTGAACTTGTCCTTTGCCTCCGCAAGTAGGACAAGTTTTAACCTTACTACCTGGTTCCGCTCCGTCACCCTTACACTGCTCACAAGTTTCAAGCCGTGGAATGCTAATTTTTTTGCTTGCTCCACGGTAAGCATCCTCAAGTGTTATTTGCATTGAGTATTCAAGGTCGCTTCCTTGACGCGGAGCATTGGGATTAGAAGCTCTTCTTCCGGAACCTCCGAAAGCACTGCCGAAAAGGTCTCCGAATATATCTCCGAAATCAGCGCTTTGGAAACCTCCAAAACCACTACCGCCGCCGGCACCGCCTGGAGGCATATCTCCAACATAACCAAACTGATCATATTGTGCTCGCTTCTTGGGATCGCTTAAAGCTTCATTTGCTTCGTTAATTTCTTTATATTTCTTTTCGGCCTGTTTATCACCCGGATTTGCGTCCGGGTGATATTTTCTGGTTAATTTTCGGTAGGCCCTTTTAATTTCGTCAGCCGAGGCCCCTCGCCCAACACCTAATATCTCGTAAAAGTCTTTCTTTTCGGGAGCAGCCATCAGCACTTCACCTCAATTATTCGTTATCTGCTTCGTGGAACTCCGCATCCACTGTGGTGTCATCAGCTGCTTCTCCATCAGTCTGCTCATCCTGTGCGTTCGGCTCAGAAGCTTCCTGTTGATCAGCTTGAGTCTTTGCATAAGCTTTCTCAGCTATTGGGTGCATCGCTGTCATTAGTTCTTCTGTGGCAGCCTTAATTGCTTCGGCGTCTTCACTAGTAAGAAGTTCACGAAGAGCCTTTATCTTCTCTTCAACTGAGGCTTTTTCTTCTTCTGTTGCAGCATCTCCGAGATCTTTTAGAGATTTATCGGCGTTGTATGCTGCACTGTCTCCTTCGTTGCGTGCTTCAACAAGCTCTTTCTTTTTCTTATCTTCTTCTTCATTCATCTCAGCATCATGACGCATTTTTTCAATCTCTGCTTCGGAAAGCTTCGATGACTGAATTGTTATATTTTGAGCTTTATTTGTTGCCTTATCTTTAGCTGTTACATTTACAATGCCGTTGGCATCAATATCAAATGTAACTTCTATCTGAGGAATGCCTCGTGGTGCAGGTGCAATTCCATCAAGGAAGAATTTGCCTAAAGATACGTTATCTGCTGCCATTGTACGCTCACCCTGAAGAACATGTATCTCAACCTGTGGTTGATTATCTGCTGCAGTGGAGAATATCTGACTCTTCGAAGCAGGGATAGCACTATTCTTTTCGATTATTTTTGTAAATACGCTTCCAAGCGTTTCAATTCCTAGTGAAAGCGGTGTGACGTCTACAAGAACTATGCCCTTGTGTTCTCCTGTCAAAATTGCTCCCTGAATTGCAGCACCCACTGCTACGGATTCGTCAGGATTAACTCCTTTTGTTGGCTCTTTCCCAAGAAGTTCCTTGACTTTGCGCTGAACCATAGGCATACGTGTTGAACCACCTACAAGAAGGATTTTATCAATATCAGCCGCTTGAAGTCCAGCATCTTTGAGCGCTGTGCGAACAGGCTTGACCGTTCTGTCGAGCAAATCTCTTGTGAGTTCTTCAAACTTCGCTCTTGTGAGAGTCATTTCAAGATGTTTTGGGCCATTTTGGTCAGCTGTTATAAACGGCAGAGAAATTGAAGTTTCAGGCAATGAAGAAAGCTCCGTCTTCGCTTTTTCTGCTGCTTCGCGTAAACGCTGCGCGGCCACCTTATCCTTACGAAGGTCTACGCCATCGCTCTTCTTAAACTCTTCTGCAATCCAGTCTAAGACCTTTGTATCCCAATCATCTCCACCAAGTTTGTTATCTCCCGATGTTGACAAAACTTCAAATACGCCATCACCTACATCTAGAATCGAGACATCAAAGGTCCCACCACCAAGGTCAAATACCATGATCTTGTGATCTCCCTCTTTGTCAACTCCATAGGCAAGACATGCTGCTGTTGGTTCGTTTATAACACGAAGAACCTCAAGCCCAGCAATTGTGCCCGCATCCTTTGTAGCTTGACGCTGTCCATCTGTAAAGTAAGCAGGACAAGTTATAACTGCTTGCGTTACACTACTTCCAAGATATTCCTCTGCATCTCTCTTTAGTTTCTGAAGAATCATTGAAGAAATCTGCTGGGGCGTATACTGCTTATTGTCGATTTTTACTTTAAAGTCACTACCCATTTCGCGCTTTATCGAAAGCACGGTGCGCTCAGGATTAACGATTGCTTGGCGTTTAGCGAGCAGTCCTACGAGTGTTTCACCCTCTTTTGTAAACGCCACTACTGAAGGTGTTGTTCTCCCTCCTTCAGAATTCGGAATAATAGTTACGTTATCCCCTTCTTTTACTGCAACGCAGCTGTTAGTTGTACCGAGGTCAATTCCTATTACTTTTCCCATGTTTTCCCCACCCTTTGTTTTCATTTTTAGTTTATTTTATTATTTACTTGTATATTATTAAAATCTTTTACTTTTTACTATGCTTTCCTACTATAACTTGTGGAGCTCTTATGACTCTTCCTGCTAGTTTATACCCTTTTCTCAAAGCAGCCAAAATATGTCCATCTTTTGACTCATCTTCTACCGCTTCCATCGAAACAGCTTCGTGTAGTGAGGGGTCAAATTCACCCTCTGTTGGTATTTGTTCTAGTCCTAAAGCCGCCATAGCGTCTAAGAACTGCTTCGTTACCATAAAGACTCCTTTATATAAGTTGCACTCAGTATCTTCTATAGCACCGCAAACTCTTTCAAGGTTTTCGAAAACAGGAAGTAGCAAATCTATAGATTTTTCTGCCGCGAACTTCATATCACGCTCTCTGTCTCTTTCTACACGAGTCCTTAAATTGTAATAATCAGCTCTTGCTCTAGCAGCTTCCTCTGTAAGAGATTTAATTTCTTCTCTAGCCTTTTCAACTTCAGCGAGAAGTTCGTCTTCTTCAGTAAGGATGTTTTCAGAACCTTCGTTTTGCGTTACGTTTTTAACCCCTTGTGTGTTTTCGCAAATACTTTCTTCGGTGTCTGTGATAACTTTCTTACGCTTATTAGTCATTTACCTAGCTCCTTCCTTTTCAGATTTAGGTTCAAGAATGTTTAGGACTCTGTCAATGGTTGTTACTGCTTTTTCGTAGTCCATTCGTTCTGGCCCTATAACTCCTACAATTGCTCTCTGTCCATTTGTTTCAATAGACGTTGCGACAATTGATGATTTTTTCATTGCGGGAGAGATGTTTTCCTCTCCTATTACAATATTTATTCCTTTTTTAAAACATCCACTTACAAGATCCGCCATACTTCCTTCTTGTTCAAGGAATGAATATAGCGCCTGTATTCTGCTTAGGTCCTGAAAATCCGGCAAATTAAGCATATGGCTCATTGAGCCGGTGAACACTTTCATTACTGGATCAATCATTATACCTTCGAGTTCTTTTAACGCTCTTTCGCAAGCTGAACGACACTCATCGAGCTCTTGTTTTATATAGTTTTGAAGAGATTTTTTTACTTCTGCCCAAGGACGGCCTGCTAATAGATTTACATTTCTTGAAAGCTCATCCAAATACTCCTGTGACATGTCCCAAGGCAGAGTTATTGTTTTTTGGTGCACAAGTCCTCCCTGCAAAACAACAAGCAAAAGTACAATTCTATCACCTATTCTTACAAAATCAACTTTCTGAAATTTCATCATATCAAGTGGTGCTAAGGCTGCAACACCAACATAGTTTGACATTTTACTTAATATATCCGACGCTGATTCCAGCGCACCTTCGATTCCTTTTTGATGTTCACAAAGTTTTTTTATCCAGTTACCGCTGTGTTGTCCAGAATCAATACGCTGTAGCATTGAGTCAACATATAAACGATATCCACGAGTGGTAGGAATGCGCCCAGATGACGTATGTGTTTGTTTGAGAAATCCCATTTCCTCTAAATCAGACATCTCATTACGTATCGTTGCGGAGCTGCTGCCAGTAAGATATCGGCGCGAGACAGTTCTTGATCCAACGCTCTCACCGCTCTTTATATACTCATAAACAACAGATAAAACGACTTCAAACTGTCTCTCTGTCAGCATGACACTCACTCCTCTACTGTTATTAGCACTCTCTGTGTCCGAGTGCTAAGGCTCCGTAACGGCATAAGAATAGCAGTCATTCGTTAATATGTCAATACAGGTCAGAGAAAGAATATAGTGGTTTTTACGTATTATTATCGGAATAATAAAATGAAGCAAAAGAGTGTTCTATATGTATAATGTAGGCTATGAATTTTAATTTGGCGAGAGGATAATATCAATGGTTGAGAAAAAAACTACTATTTATCTAATTCGACATGGTGAGTGTGAAGGCAATAAAGAAAAAAGAGTAAAGGGGCACACGGATTTCCCTTTGAACGAAATTGGTATTTTACAAGCAAATGCACTTGCTCTCGCATTAAAAAATAAAGGGATACAACACATCTACTCAAGTCCTCTTTCAAGAGCAGCAACTACAGCGAAAATAATCTGTAAATCTCTTAGTATAGACTATGAAACTCGTGAAGAATTTAATAATATTTGTTTGGGTATTTGGGAGAATAGAAAAAAATCGGACATCGAAAAAGAAACTCCAGAGCTTTGGAACACATGGCTAATTAACCCTGATGATTTAGTTTTGGATGGGGCAGAAACATTGGATAATGTGAAAAAACGTTCAACAGACGCTCTTGACAAAATTGTTGCAGAACGAGCTGGACAAACTTTTGCTATAGTTGGACACAGAGGAATTCTAAAACCTCTGCTTGCTGGTACACTTGAAGTTGAAAAACCTTATTATTGGAAATTTCAACTTGAAAACGGATCATACACTGTTTTAACTTACGATAGTATTAATCGTTATTGCCTTACAAAACTTAATTACACGAATCATCTAGCAGGGATTCCTATTTTTCAAGAATTTGATTAAATTCTACGGTTTTTAACAATCGTTTAATAATTATTTTATAGAGGTGTGCTTATGGCAATATACCAAATGAAGTTCTTAAATGAGTCAGAACTGGCAATCGAACTGCAAAAAATAGGGGCAGATAAACGATGCCTGCCCTTTTTTGATAATAAAAGAGAAGTTAAAAGTCTTTTTTTACCGCACATAGATATACGTGCAGCAAATATTATAAAACAAGAAATGCTTTCGCTTGGAGGTGACGCTGCGGTGAGTCGCAGCGCAGTAGACTGCTCTTCAAGCCACACTGATGCCATACTTTTCGGCACAAAAAAACAACTTCTTTTATTTACAAATAAAATAGAAACTATGACTTGGTGGAATTTAGCTGAAACAGCACAAAGTGTTCGCCAAGCTCTTACCTCACTTACTAGCAAACCAAGTTCATTAAAACTACCCCATGGTTCTACTCTTTTGTTGGACAAAAAAACTCTTGTTATGGGAATAATAAATCTTACAAGCGACTCTTTCTTTACAGAAAGCAGAATTCAAATTGACAGTGAAAGTATAAAAAACAAGGCAGTAGAATTTTCAAAAAATGGTGCAGACATTCTCGATATAGGTGCAGAATCTACTCGGCCTGGGGCTGAAAGAATATGCGAAGAAGAAGAGATTGAAAAAATTTCATACGCAGTAAAAGAGATTAGAACAGTTTTACCAAATATTCCTATATCAATCGACACAACCAGAAAGAGTGTCGCGATAGCAGCTCTAAAAGCTGGAGCAGACATAATAAATGACATATCTGGACTTACATTTGAACCAGAAATAGCCAAAACTGTCGCTGAATACAACGCCTTGCTGATACTTGTACACATGCGTGGAACACCGGAAACAATGAACTCACTCTGTGATTATAAGAACCTTCTTCTTGATATTTCGAATTTCTTTGAAGAAGGAATTAAAAAAGCTGAATCCCATGGACTGAATCGGTCACGAATTATACTTGACCCTGGTATGGGGTTTGCAAAAAACTATACTCAAAATTTATATATACTGCGTAATCTAAACGCATTTGACACTTTCGGCCTACCTATACTTATTGGAGCATCTCGTAAGAATACAGTTGGCAAAGCTACTAAATCAGAAGATACCAAAGACAGATTAGAGGGAACTCTTGCAATTACTGCTCTTTGTTCTTGGCACAATGTTGATATTGTTAGAGTGCACGATGTGATAGAAAACAAAAAAGTAATCATGATGACAGAGGCAATTAAGGAGATATCCAATGAATAAACATACCGTTTTTCTGTCTATTGGCGCAAATGTTGGCAACAGACTACTATATATAGAAGCTTCAATTCATGCTTTGCAACAAAATAAGTTTGATATAAAAAGCAAAAGTAGAGTCTGGGAGACTATGCCTTGGGGTAAGAAAGATCAACCAAGGTTTCTTAATATGTGCCTTGTTGCAGAAACCTCAATACCATGGGAAAATATCATAAGCACTATTAAACAAATAGAAAAACATATAGGTCGCAATAAAGCGGAACTTTGGGGACCTCGCGAGATTGACATTGATATAATATTCATCGACGACATCATATTTGAAAGTGACGAGTTCACAATCCCTCACAAACTTATGCATGAACGTGCCTTTGTATTAAGACCACTGTCAGAAATAGCTCCTGACAAGTTACACCCTCAACTTGGCAAGAGTGTAAAAGATCTTTTTGAAACTCTGCCAGAGGAAAAAATGGAATGGATAATGAAACTATGACAAATTCAATCGATAATGCACCAAGAAAATTAAGCAAAAAGACAAGAATATTAACAAACAAGAAAACTCCGTTTGTTTTTATTTTTTCAGTTATAGCTCTTTTGACCGTTGCAATTTATTTTTTACCCTCTGCTCAAATACCTAAACAGGGTATTAACCTCAGGACATTCCGCGTAAAAGGTTTTCCTATTACAGTTATTTTAGAACAGCAGCAGGGAGTTGTTACTTCTTCATGGCTGCGTACTCCCGCTGGATCAAAAGAGATAACTGAAGTTCAGGGAATGACCTTTATCTCAGAATCAAGCTTTATCTCTAGAGTAGACCAAGACAATCATGATGATTTGC
The DNA here is from genome assembly GCA_012728165.1 of Synergistaceae bacterium. Taxonomy (GTDB): domain Bacteria; phylum Synergistota; class Synergistia; order Synergistales; family Synergistaceae; genus JAAYFL01. Next base: position 15,348 of record JAAYFQ010000117.1, read on the forward strand.
TGTGGAGACTTTCTTTTATAAACTTTGAAGGAGAAGGGAAACATCTCTGGCTTGGCTTAACAACATGGAATCCAAAAGTATTTATCTCTACCACTCCATATGAATACACTAGGTGGGATGCTGTCCCCGCAAAATTAATTGTCCCTAAAGGAACCGCATTGTATATATCACCTGGCATTCCTACTTATGAAGACATTAAAGAACAGTTCAGAGGTAAAGACAGCTATTCATTTATCTATACAATAAGAATGACTCCAGATGGACCAGCCTTTGTGCCGCTTCCGAGTGTCTACAAACAGCTGAGTATTCTTTTACGTACAGGCATTAGAGGAGAATATTCAACCATGAAACGCCTTGCTTACGTAAGAATGCTAACCGAATTTAATAGTTTAGGAGAGGGAAGCCCTCCAAGCGCTGAAACAATGCTAAATTTACAACTGCAAAAAGTAAATACACTTTTTTGGAAAAAATAGATCGCATACAAAAGACAGAGGGGGCATATGCCCCCTCTGTCTTTTGTATGCGATCTATTTTTTCCAAAAAAGTGTATTTACTTTTTGCAGTTGTAAATTTAGCATTGTTTCAGCGCTTGGAGGGCTTCCCTCTCCTAAACTATTAAATTCGGTTAGCATTCTTACGTAAGCAAGGCGTTTCATGGTTGAATATTCTCCTCTAATGCCTGTACGTAAAAGAATACTCAGCTGTTTGTAGACACTCGGAAGCGGCACAAAGGCTGGTCCATCTGGAGTCATTCTTATTGTATAGATAAATGAATAGCTGTCTTTACCTCTGAACTGTTCTTTAATGTCTTCATAAGTAGGAATGCCAGGTGATATATACAATGCGGTTCCTTTAGGGACAATTAATTTTGCGGGGACAGCATCCCACCTAGTGTATTCATATGGAGTGGTAGAGATAAATACTTTTGGATTCCATGTTGTTAAGCCAAGCCAGAGATGTTTCCCTTCTCCTTCAAAGTTTATAAAAGAAAGTCTCCACAGCAAATCATCATGATTGTCTTGGTCTACTCTAGAGATAAAGCTTGATTCTGAGATAAAGGTCATTCCCTGAACTTCAGTTATCTCTTTTGATCCAGCGGGAGTACGCAGCCATGAAGAAGTAACAACTCCCTGCTGCTGTTCTAAAATAACTGTAATAGGAAAACCTTTTACGCGGAATGTCCTGAGGTTAATACCCTGTTTAGGTATTTGAGCAGAGGGTAAAAAATAAATTGCAACGGTCAAAAGAGCTATAACTGAAAAAATAAAAACAAACGGAGTTTTCTTGTTTGTTAATATTCTTGTCTTTTTGCTTAATTTTCTTGGTGCATTATCGATTGAATTTGTCATAGTTTCATTATCCATTCCATTTTTTCCTCTGGCAGAGTTTCAAAAAGATCTTTTACACTCTTGCCAAGTTGAGGGTGTAACTTGTCAGGAGCTATTTCTGACAGTGGTCTTAATACAAAGGCACGTTCATGCATAAGTTTGTGAGGGATTGTGAACTCGTCACTTTCAAATATGATGTCGTCGATGAATATTATATCAATGTCAATCTCGCGAGGTCCCCAAAGTTCCGCTTTATTGCGACCTATATGTTTTTCTATTTGTTTAATAGTGCTTATGATATTTTCCCATGGTATTGAGGTTTCTGCAACAAGGCACATATTAAGAAACCTTGGTTGATCTTTCTTACCCCAAGGCATAGTCTCCCAGACTCTACTTTTGCTTTTTATATCAAACTTATTTTGTTGCAAAGCATGAATTGAAGCTTCTATATATAGTAGTCTGTTGCCAACATTTGCGCCAATAGACAGAAAAACGGTATGTTTATTCATTGGATATCTCCTTAATTGCCTCTGTCATCATGATTACTTTTTTGTTTTCTATCACATCGTGCACTCTAACAATATCAACATTGTGCCAAGAACAAAGAGCAGTAATTGCAAGAGTTCCCTCTAATCTGTCTTTGGTATCTTCTGATTTAGTAGCTTTGCCAACTGTATTCTTACGAGATGCTCCAATAAGTATAGGTAGGCCGAAAGTGTCAAATGCGTTTAGATTACGCAGTATATATAAATTTTGAGTATAGTTTTTTGCAAACCCCATACCAGGGTCAAGTATAATTCGTGACCGATTCAGTCCATGGGATTCAGCTTTTTTAATTCCTTCTTCAAAGAAATTCGAAATATCAAGAAGAAGGTTCTTATAATCACAGAGTGAGTTCATTGTTTCCGGTGTTCCACGCATGTGTACAAGTATCAGCAAGGCGTTGTATTCAGCGACAGTTTTGGCTATTTCTGGTTCAAATGTAAGTCCAGATATGTCATTTATTATGTCTGCTCCAGCTTTTAGAGCTGCTATCGCGACACTCTTTCTGGTTGTGTCGATTGATATAGGAATATTTGGTAAAACTGTTCTAATCTCTTTTACTGCGTATGAAATTTTTTCAATCTCTTCTTCTTCGCATATTCTTTCAGCCCCAGGCCGAGTAGATTCTGCACCTATATCGAGAATGTCTGCACCATTTTTTGAAAATTCTACTGCCTTGTTTTTTATACTTTCACTGTCAATTTGAATTCTGCTTTCTGTAAAGAAAGAGTCGCTTGTAAGATTTATTATTCCCATAACAAGAGTTTTTTTGTCCAACAAAAGAGTAGAACCATGGGGTAGTTTTAATGAACTTGGTTTGCTAGTAAGTGAGGTAAGAGCTTGGCGAACACTTTGTGCTGTTTCAGCTAAATTCCACCAAGTCATAGTTTCTATTTTATTTGTAAATAAAAGAAGTTGTTTTTTTGTGCCGAAAAGTATGGCATCAGTGTGGCTTGAAGAGCAGTCTACTGCGCTGCGACTCACCGCAGCGTCACCTCCAAGCGAAAGCATTTCTTGTTTTATAATATTTGCTGCACGTATATCTATGTGCGGTAAAAAAAGACTTTTAACTTCTCTTTTATTATCAAAAAAGGGCAGGCATCGTTTATCTGCCCCTATTTTTTGCAGTTCGATTGCCAGTTCTGACTCATTTAAGAACTTCATTTGGTATATTGCCATAAGCACACCTCTATAAAATAATTATTAAACGATTGTTAAAAACCGTAGAATTTAATCAAATTCTTGAAAAATAGGAATCCCTGCTAGATGATTCGTGTAATTAAGTTTTGTAAGGCAATAACGATTAATACTATCGTAAGTTAAAACAGTGTATGATCCGTTTTCAAGTTGAAATTTCCAATAATAAGGTTTTTCAACTTCAAGTGTACCAGCAAGCAGAGGTTTTAGAATTCCTCTGTGTCCAACTATAGCAAAAGTTTGTCCAGCTCGTTCTGCAACAATTTTGTCAAGAGCGTCTGTTGAACGTTTTTTCACATTATCCAATGTTTCTGCCCCATCCAAAACTAAATCATCAGGGTTAATTAGCCATGTGTTCCAAAGCTCTGGAGTTTCTTTTTCGATGTCCGATTTTTTTCTATTCTCCCAAATACCCAAACAAATATTATTAAATTCTTCACGAGTTTCATAGTCTATACTAAGAGATTTACAGATTATTTTCGCTGTAGTTGCTGCTCTTGAAAGAGGACTTGAGTAGATGTGTTGTATCCCTTTATTTTTTAATGCGAGAGCAAGTGCATTTGCTTGTAAAATACCAATTTCGTTCAAAGGGAAATCCGTGTGCCCCTTTACTCTTTTTTCTTTATTGCCTTCACACTCACCATGTCGAATTAGATAAATAGTAGTTTTTTTCTCAACCATTGATATTATCCTCTCGCCAAATTAAAATTCATAGCCTACATTATACATATAGAACACTCTTTTGCTTCATTTTATTATTCCGATAATAATACGTAAAAACCACTATATTCTTTCTCTGACCTGTATTGACATATTAACGAATGACTGCTATTCTTATGCCGTTACGGAGCCTTAGCACTCGGACACAGAGAGTGCTAATAACAGTAGAGGAGTGAGTGTCATGCTGACAGAGAGACAGTTTGAAGTCGTTTTATCTGTTGTTTATGAGTATATAAAGAGCGGTGAGAGCGTTGGATCAAGAACTGTCTCGCGCCGATATCTTACTGGCAGCAGCTCCGCAACGATACGTAATGAGATGTCTGATTTAGAGGAAATGGGATTTCTCAAACAAACACATACGTCATCTGGGCGCATTCCTACCACTCGTGGATATCGTTTATATGTTGACTCAATGCTACAGCGTATTGATTCTGGACAACACAGCGGTAACTGGATAAAAAAACTTTGTGAACATCAAAAAGGAATCGAAGGTGCGCTGGAATCAGCGTCGGATATATTAAGTAAAATGTCAAACTATGTTGGTGTTGCAGCCTTAGCACCACTTGATATGATGAAATTTCAGAAAGTTGATTTTGTAAGAATAGGTGATAGAATTGTACTTTTGCTTGTTGTTTTGCAGGGAGGACTTGTGCACCAAAAAACAATAACTCTGCCTTGGGACATGTCACAGGAGTATTTGGATGAGCTTTCAAGAAATGTAAATCTATTAGCAGGCCGTCCTTGGGCAGAAGTAAAAAAATCTCTTCAAAACTATATAAAACAAGAGCTCGATGAGTGTCGTTCAGCTTGCGAAAGAGCGTTAAAAGAACTCGAAGGTATAATGATTGATCCAGTAATGAAAGTGTTCACCGGCTCAATGAGCCATATGCTTAATTTGCCGGATTTTCAGGACCTAAGCAGAATACAGGCGCTATATTCATTCCTTGAACAAGAAGGAAGTATGGCGGATCTTGTAAGTGGATGTTTTAAAAAAGGAATAAATATTGTAATAGGAGAGGAAAACATCTCTCCCGCAATGAAAAAATCATCAATTGTCGCAACGTCTATTGAAACAAATGGACAGAGAGCAATTGTAGGAGTTATAGGGCCAGAACGAATGGACTACGAAAAAGCAGTAACAACCATTGACAGAGTCCTAAACATTCTTGAACCTAAATCTGAAAAGGAAGGAGCTAGGTAAATGACTAATAAGCGTAAGAAAGTTATCACAGACACCGAAGAAAGTATTTGCGAAAACACACAAGGGGTTAAAAACGTAACGCAAAACGAAGGTTCTGAAAACATCCTTACTGAAGAAGACGAACTTCTCGCTGAAGTTGAAAAGGCTAGAGAAGAAATTAAATCTCTTACAGAGGAAGCTGCTAGAGCAAGAGCTGATTATTACAATTTAAGGACTCGTGTAGAAAGAGACAGAGAGCGTGATATGAAGTTCGCGGCAGAAAAATCTATAGATTTGCTACTTCCTGTTTTCGAAAACCTTGAAAGAGTTTGCGGTGCTATAGAAGATACTGAGTGCAACTTATATAAAGGAGTCTTTATGGTAACGAAGCAGTTCTTAGACGCTATGGCGGCTTTAGGACTAGAACAAATACCAACAGAGGGTGAATTTGACCCCTCACTACACGAAGCTGTTTCGATGGAAGCGGTAGAAGATGAGTCAAAAGATGGACATATTTTGGCTGCTTTGAGAAAAGGGTATAAACTAGCAGGAAGAGTCATAAGAGCTCCACAAGTTATAGTAGGAAAGCATAGTAAAAAGTAAAAGATTTTAATAATATACAAGTAAATAATAAAATAAACTAAAAATGAAAACAAAGGGTGGGGAAAACATGGGAAAAGTAATAGGAATTGACCTCGGTACAACTAACAGCTGCGTTGCAGTAAAAGAAGGGGATAACGTAACTATTATTCCGAATTCTGAAGGAGGGAGAACAACACCTTCAGTAGTGGCGTTTACAAAAGAGGGTGAAACACTCGTAGGACTGCTCGCTAAACGCCAAGCAATCGTTAATCCTGAGCGCACCGTGCTTTCGATAAAGCGCGAAATGGGTAGTGACTTTAAAGTAAAAATCGACAATAAGCAGTATACGCCCCAGCAGATTTCTTCAATGATTCTTCAGAAACTAAAGAGAGATGCAGAGGAATATCTTGGAAGTAGTGTAACGCAAGCAGTTATAACTTGTCCTGCTTACTTTACAGATGGACAGCGTCAAGCTACAAAGGATGCGGGCACAATTGCTGGGCTTGAGGTTCTTCGTGTTATAAACGAACCAACAGCAGCATGTCTTGCCTATGGAGTTGACAAAGAGGGAGATCACAAGATCATGGTATTTGACCTTGGTGGTGGGACCTTTGATGTCTCGATTCTAGATGTAGGTGATGGCGTATTTGAAGTTTTGTCAACATCGGGAGATAACAAACTTGGTGGAGATGATTGGGATACAAAGGTCTTAGACTGGATTGCAGAAGAGTTTAAGAAGAGCGATGGCGTAGACCTTCGTAAGGATAAGGTGGCCGCGCAGCGTTTACGCGAAGCAGCAGAAAAAGCGAAGACGGAGCTTTCTTCATTGCCTGAAACTTCAATTTCTCTGCCGTTTATAACAGCTGACCAAAATGGCCCAAAACATCTTGAAATGACTCTCACAAGAGCGAAGTTTGAAGAACTCACAAGAGATTTGCTCGACAGAACGGTCAAGCCTGTTCGCACAGCGCTCAAAGATGCTGGACTTCAAGCGGCTGATATTGATAAAATCCTTCTTGTAGGTGGTTCAACACGTATGCCTATGGTTCAGCGCAAAGTCAAGGAACTTCTTGGGAAAGAGCCAACAAAAGGAGTTAATCCTGACGAATCCGTAGCAGTGGGTGCTGCAATTCAGGGAGCAATTTTGACAGGAGAACACAAGGGCATAGTTCTTGTAGACGTCACACCGCTTTCACTAGGAATTGAAACGCTTGGAAGCGTATTTACAAAAATAATCGAAAAGAATAGTGCTATCCCTGCTTCGAAGAGTCAGATATTCTCCACTGCAGCAGATAATCAACCACAGGTTGAGATACATGTTCTTCAGGGTGAGCGTACAATGGCAGCAGATAACGTATCTTTAGGCAAATTCTTCCTTGATGGAATTGCACCTGCACCACGAGGCATTCCTCAGATAGAAGTTACATTTGATATTGATGCCAACGGCATTGTAAATGTAACAGCTAAAGATAAGGCAACAAATAAAGCTCAAAATATAACAATTCAGTCATCGAAGCTTTCCGAAGCAGAGATTGAAAAAATGCGTCATGATGCTGAGATGAATGAAGAAGAAGATAAGAAAAAGAAAGAGCTTGTTGAAGCACGCAACGAAGGAGACAGTGCAGCATACAACGCCGATAAATCTCTAAAAGATCTCGGAGATGCTGCAACAGAAGAAGAAAAAGCCTCAGTTGAAGAGAAGATAAAGGCTCTTCGTGAACTTCTTACTAGTGAAGACGCCGAAGCAATTAAGGCTGCCACAGAAGAACTAATGACAGCGATGCACCCAATAGCTGAGAAAGCTTATGCAAAGACTCAAGCTGATCAACAGGAAGCTTCTGAGCCGAACGCACAGGATGAGCAGACTGATGGAGAAGCAGCTGATGACACCACAGTGGATGCGGAGTTCCACGAAGCAGATAACGAATAATTGAGGTGAAGTGCTGATGGCTGCTCCCGAAAAGAAAGACTTTTACGAGATATTAGGTGTTGGGCGAGGGGCCTCGGCTGACGAAATTAAAAGGGCCTACCGAAAATTAACCAGAAAATATCACCCGGACGCAAATCCGGGTGATAAACAGGCCGAAAAGAAATATAAAGAAATTAACGAAGCAAATGAAGCTTTAAGCGATCCCAAGAAGCGAGCACAATATGATCAGTTTGGTTATGTTGGAGATATGCCTCCAGGCGGTGCCGGCGGCGGTAGTGGTTTTGGAGGTTTCCAAAGCGCTGATTTCGGAGATATATTCGGAGACCTTTTCGGCAGTGCTTTCGGAGGTTCCGGAAGAAGAGCTTCTAATCCCAATGCTCCGCGTCAAGGAAGCGACCTTGAATACTCAATGCAAATAACACTTGAGGATGCTTACCGTGGAGCAAGCAAAAAAATTAGCATTCCACGGCTTGAAACTTGTGAGCAGTGTAAGGGTGACGGAGCGGAACCAGGTAGTAAGGTTAAAACTTGTCCTACTTGCGGAGGCAAAGGACAAGTTCAACAGGCGATAAACACACCTTTTGGTCAAATGGCTCAAACTGCAACCTGCCCATCTTGTCGTGGCAAGGGAAAAATAATAGAAACACCATGTACTAAGTGCCGCGGACAGGGACGCGTTCGTAAACAGCATTCTGTAGAAGTGAAAATTCCTGCAGGAGTTGACACTGGTATAAGGCTTAGAGTTTCTGGTCAAGGCGAAGCTGGCATTAACGGAGGACCATCAGGAGATTTATTTATTCTTTTAGAAGTCCGCCCGGATAAGCGTTTCCAGCGCAGAGGCGATGATCTTAACGTTGCGGTAGATATTGAATATCCACAGGCCGCTTTGGGTTGTGAAGTTAAAATAGAGACCTTTGACGGAATGGAAACACTTGATATTCCAGCAGGGACACAACCTGGATCAAAACTTCGCATAAAAAAACATGGTATGCCCAAATTACGAGGTAGTGGCAAGGGTGACATGAATATACTTGTTCGTGTAAAAGTTATAAAGAAGCCATCTGCAAAGGAACGAGAGCTATTAGAACAGCTTGCTACAGAAATGAAGGTTCAAGTTAAAAAGAAATAAGTATTATTTAATAAGCCACAAAATGATTTTTTGAGCTTGAATGAAATTAAACAAAAAACCTTATGTCCTGTATTTTAAATACAGGACATTTTCTGTGTAAAGCTAGAAAAATGATCTATGGTTCACAAATTAATGCTAGGAATGCTGTTTTTGTCTCTATCTATTTACAAAAGAAAAATGGAAGTTAGAATAGTTCGCATAAAACATATATTCAAGATTCTTTATCGTTTTTGAAAAACATATGGAGGTGGGTTATTTTGAAAAAAGGATTTACGTTGTTAACTATCTTGTTTGCTGTTCTTATTATCGGAATTGTTATCGCATTTGGCTTCTATAAGTTCTCGAACAGAACTACTTCGGATTCTGCTGTACTTTCTTCAGCCCCTATTAAGATAGGATATCTTGCCGCACTTACTGGAGATTATGCTGCATACGGAATTACCGAAGTTAATATGGCTAAATTGGTTGTCGAAGATACAAACGCTGCGGGCGGAGTCCTTGGGCGTAAGCTCGAGCTTGTTGTCTATGACACAAAAACGCGTAATGAAGACGCAGTAAATGCAGTCCGTCGTATGATTGAGAGTGATAAAGTTTGCGCCATAATAGGAGCAAACTCAAGCGGCATAAACATTGCTACAGCACCAATAGTGAACATGGGAAAAACACCTCAAATTTCTACAGTTGGAACTAACCCTCTTGTTACTGTTGATAGCAACGGTAAGGTTCGTCCTTATTCGTTCCGTGTCTGTTTTACAGACCCTTATCAGGGAGCCCTCGCTGCTGATCTTGCCAAAACTGATCTTCAAAAAGACAAGGCTGCAATTCTTTATAATGTAGGTTCTGATTACGCACAGGGATTACGTGAATTTTTCACTAAGAGTTATAAAAAACTTGGCGGAGAAATAGTTGCTGATGAAGGTTATCGTGAGACAGACGTCGATTTTCGTGCACAGCTAACTAAAGTAAAAAGATCTGGCGCCAATGTCCTATTTCTTCCAGGAATGGGCAAAGACATGGCTCTCATAATCAAGCAGGCTCAAGAGCTCGGACTCGATATCGCCATTGTCGGTGGAGACGGTTATGGAGAATTTATGAACGAAATAGCTGGTAGTGCAATGAAGGGAACATATTGGATTAATCATACATATCTTTCAGACCCAGGCATGGCTCCTATATTTGCACGTTACAAAAAGGTATATAACGATGACTGCAAAGAGTTCGTAAATGGAACGATGGCATATGATGCTACTCAGTGGCTTATAGATGCCATTATTCGAGCAGACAGCACTGAAGGAGAAGCAATTGCTAAGGCTCTAGAGACAACAGAGGGACTGGAACTTGCTCATGCAACACTTACAATAAGCCCTGAAGATCATAACCCTATAAATAAAGCTGGTATAATTTTGAAGGTTGATGACAATTTAAAAACACAGTTCTACAAAAAAGTTGAACCTAAATAGACTTTAGTTTTCGTGAGAGGCATGGATTTATTTCCATGCCTCTCTTTCTGTGCTATATTGGGTAAATAAAAATTCGCTAAGCATAAATAAGGAAGCCCGAGGTGTTCTTTTTGGATATTATTCAACAAATAATAAATGGCCTCTCTATTGGGTCGGTATATGCACTTATCGCAGTTGGGTATTCGCTTGTTTACTCTGTCTTACTTTTTTCTAATTTTGCACATGGCGGTTTTTTAGTCATTGGAGGGTATATCTGCTACTTTGCATTACGTTCCGGAGGCATGAATATTTGGGTAGCGTCATTTGCTGCATTAATTGGCGCAGGCGTTTCTGCTGTTTTAGTTGAAAGATTCGCATATAGACCTATACGGGAGCGTACTCCTGTCACGCTTTATATGCTTATTGCCTCAATGGGAATGAGTATCGTAATTGAGAATATTTTTGTAGTCACAATCGGCGGCCGCTTTAGAGCTTTGCCTCCTGTGATTCCGATGGAACCTGTAAATGTTTTTGGTCTCGCTACAACAAGTGCATTTGATCTTTTGTCTCTTGCAACGGCGGTTGTTTTTCTAATTGGATTACAGCTTTTTCTTGTGAAGACGAAATGGGGTCTAGCAATTCGTGCTGCCTCTTATAATCTAAAAACTGCAGGACTTATGGGAGTTAACGTTAATCGGCTTATCGCCATAGTTTTTTTTGTAGCAGGTCTTCTCGCTGCTGTTGGAGGAATCTTTCTGTCAGCACGCTATACACTCTATCCTCAGCTAGGTAGCATGATAACGACGAAGGCTTTCGTGGCCGCTGTTCTTGGTGGGCTTGGCTCATTGCCTGGAGCTGTCATCGGAAGTCTAATACTTGGCCTTGCAGAAATGCTTACAGCAGGATTTATTTCCAGTCAGTTCCGAGATTTGGTTGTTTTTGGTATTTTAATTATAACTTTGATAATGCGTCCCACAGGACTTTTTGGTAAGTCTGTGGGAGAGAAAGTTTAGGTATTATAAATGCAAGGATATACAGCAGGAATAATAACTCTCCTTGCAATTAACTGCATAGCGGCTTTAGGAGTATCACTCTTTACAGGATTCACCGGTATTTTTACTCTTGGTCACGCAGGATATATGGCAATTGGTGCTTATACAGCTGCAATATTAACTATTCAACATGGCGTACATTTTATTCCTGCGATAATTTGTGGTGGACTTCTCGCTATGCTGATAGCTTATCTGATAGGTATCCCGACACTAAAACTTGTCGGAGACTATTACACTATCGCGTCTCTTGGATTGGGTGAAGCTATACGGCTTATTATTGAAAACTGGGAAAGTGTCACACGCGGTGCACGAGGATATCCCGGAATATCCCCGTACACAACTCTTCCTGTTGCTGTCTCTTTTCTTGTCACTATGGCTATTGCAATGTTCTTTCTTGTCAATAGTAGTTATGGACGCGCATTTAAAGCATGTCGCGATGATTATCTAGCGGCTTCTCTGCTTGGTTTTAATACAGCTCATTATAGAGTTCTTAGCCTTGCCGTATCAGGGTTTTACTGTGGCGTGTCTGGCGCACTTCTTGCCGGATTTATGTCATTTATACAGCCGGTAATGTTTGATATGGCAAAATCAACAGAACTTGTTTCGGTCGTCGTTTTTGGTGGACTTGGCTCAATGAGTGGGTGCCTTCTTGGGACAGCTATTCTTACTCTAGTTACAGAAGTTTTTCGCCCTATCTCACAGTACCGTATGCTTATATATGGATTAGTACTTGTACTTGTAATGGTTCTACGCCCAGAAGGAATTATGGGGACAAACGAACTGACATTCAACTATATAAAAGAACTCTTCGGCAACAAGCATAAAGTTTCTAAAGTGGAGGAGGGTTCAACTGATGACTGTAATTCTTGAGTTAAAAGAAGTCTATAAATCGTTTGGTGGCGTTCATGCTGTAGAGGACATGTCATTTAAAATAGAGACCGGACAGCTTGTTGGTCTTATAGGCCCTAATGGAGCAGGAAAAACAACGATATTTAATCTGATTACAGGTGTCTACGATGTGACAAGAGGAGATATCGAATTTCAAGGTAACAGCATAAACAAACTCAAAACTTATCAGGCAATATCGCTTGGCATAGCAAGAACTTTTCAGAACCTCAGATTGTTTGACAGTTCTACTGTTTTGGAAAATGTTATGACCGCTGCTCAGCAGCCTCACAATTATAGCTTTATTGAAGCTATAAGCCATTTAGGACGCTGGCATAAAACAGAAAAAATTATTCAAAAAGAAAGTATGGAGCTGCTCGAAAGAGTTGGTCTCGCAGATCGTGCCGACCAAAAAGCAGGGACTCTTCCATATGGTCTACAAAGACGTCTAGAGATTGCGCGTGCTTGTTCTCTCCGACCTGAACTTTTACTTCTTGATGAACCTGCAGCAGGAATGAATTCTGAAGAAGTTGATCAGCTCAACGTGCTTATACGAGACATACATAAAGATTTCAACCTTACTATATTTTTAATTGAACACCACATGGACATGGTCATGAAGATTTGTCCTCATATCATATGTATGAATTTTGGAGCAAAGATAGCAGAGGGTTCGCCGGATTATATACAAGCCCACCCCGAAGTCCTCAAGGCTTACTTGGGAGAGGAGTAGCAGAGCATGGAAGAAAGAAACCCCATTCTGTCTATCAAAAACCTAGTGGTGAACTATGGAGCAATCCAAGCCCTTAAGGGCGCATCTCTTGATGTCTATCCGGGAGAAATAGTTGCAGTTATTGGTGCTAATGGTGCCGGTAAATCTACGATGATGAATGCGATAATGGGTGTAGTTAAAAGAGCCTGTGGAGAAGTTTTTCTTGACGGAGAACCTCTTGCCGAGAAAAGTTATCAAGTTGTTAAAGCAGGAGTTAGTTTAGCACCTGAAGGCAGAAATGTTTTTGCTCCTCTTACTGTTATGGAAAATCTCCAAATGGGAGCTTTTCCTCTTTCAAATCGTAAGGTTATTGCGACTGAGCTTGAAAAAGTATTCACACTTTTTCCACGTCTGAAAGAGAGAACTTCTCAATATGCAGGAACTTTATCCGGCGGAGAACAGCAGATGTTAGCAATTGGACGAGCGATGATGGCAAAACCCAGAGTTCTTCTTCTTGATGAGCCTTCTTTGGGACTTGCGCCTATAATTATTAACGAAATATTTGCAGAGCTTACAGAAATTAATCAACTGTTTGGAATAGCAATGTTGGTAGTTGAACAAAATGCTAGAAAAGCACTCATGCTTTCTAATAGAGCCTATGTTTTACAGACAGGGAATATTATTTTGGAGGGCAAATCCTCTGAGCTACTTCACAATCCAGAAATAGAAGCGGCATACTTGTGTGGCAAAAAGAAATAATTAGAAAAGTATAGGATTTACTATAAATATTTTAATTGTTTAAAGCGACAGTATGGCACATATAAAAGTGTTGAGTGCTGTCGCTTTTTTTGTTATTAAAATGCAAACTACATAATAAAAAAATAAAATTATTTTGTTCGTTTGCTGATTTTATGAGTTACAATAATTAGACGCAATGTTGACGAAGGGGCTGATTCTATGAAGACTAATGACAGCTATTGGTGGTACATAACAATTTCAGATAGCTCGGGAGAGACAGATACGTTACTCTCTTTGGCGGATATAACTGGAAGCATAGGTACAGAGCTTCAAGAGTTTGCTCAGGGCGGCGACCGTTTGAGAATGTATTACAGAAGCAATGAAGATCTTTCACATTGGAAAAGGATTTTGATGGATGCAATGAAAGAGTTCGCGTCTGTTAAAGTGGAAGATTTTGGAAAGATAGATAATCAACCTTGGAACGTAGTTGCTGAGGATGCATTTCCACCTTTGCCCGTTGGAAAAGGACTTGTCGTACTGGCACCATGGCATAAAGGTAAGGAGCCCAAAGGACTCTTAGCGCTCTATATAAACCCTGGTAGCGCATTTGGCACAGGATATCATGAAAGCACTCAGATTGCTCTCGAGCTTCTTGAGTCGCACATAAAACATGGAATGACTATGGCGGATATAGGTACGGGTTCCGGCATACTAACCATATGTGCACTTAAAAAAGGTGCCGACAAAGCATATGCACGTGATATTGATCCAGCTGTAATTGAAGAAGTGCACAAAAACTTTATACTTAACGATCTTGATAAGAATAAAGTAGACCTTGCAACAGGTGACCTTCTGAATGGTTTTAAACATAAAGTAGACATACTTACGGCGAATATTCTTATTGGACCTTTGTCACAAATGGTTATTGGAGTACCAGCTGTAATGAATAAAGATGGAGTAGCTATCTTTTCCGGTATGGTGGAAAAAGAAAAATCAATATTTCTAAAAGCATTGAAGGCTGCAAATATGGAGCCTGTTGAAGAGCTCGTCAAAGGGGAGTGGTGGGGTGTCGTTGCCAAGACTTCGGCTTGAGAAATGCACCTTTGACGGGAAAACTTGGACAATAGATAACGAACAGGCGCACCATCTCGTTAGGGTGCGCCGTTGTAATACTGGCTCTTTTGTCGAAGGATTGCTGAATGGAGTAAGAGTTAAATTAAAACTTTTGTGTTATGAAAATATTGTGTGTGCTGAAGAAATATCAAGAGAAAATGAGCTTCTTCCGCAAACAAATATTCATCTGCTGCTTGGTTTATTAAAAAACGACCAGTTAAACGAAGCACTTCGTTTTTCTGCAGAGATTGGCGTGCACAGCATACATCTTCTTTTATGTGAAAGAAGCGTTCCGATATATGACGCCCAAAAAAGCGAAGATAAAATGCAACGCTGGAACAAAATACTTGAAGAAGCAACAAAACAAGCTGGTTCCACAAGACCTCCTATTCTGAAAAATCCTATCGAAATTACAAAATTTGATTTTCAATCTTTGCCGAATTGCAGATACGCTGCCCTTCTTTCTTCTGAACCTCAGCAAATAAAAAATATTAACGTACCTTCCGAACTAGCTGTCGCTATAGGGCCAGAAGGCGATTGGGCTCCTTCTGAATCACAGCTACTGTTGGATAATGGGTTCATCGGAATTAGTCTCGGGAAAAGAATATTACGTGCCAGCACAGCAGTAGCAGTTGCTTGTGGTTCTCTGATGCTAGCCGAAGATAATTAGTATATGTAAAAGTAGTAAAACTCAAAAACTTCTGGCAATACTTAATATGTATTGTGGTAGGATTATTCGCAATAAAAAGAAAATGGAGGTGTTTGTTCGATGAACAAAATATTGCGAAGAATTTTAGCTTTGCTTACAGGCATTGTCGAACAAGGCCCCATGTTATTCATCGGCTCCCCATACTATAAAGATAGAACGAGTCTGTTTCAAAGTTTAAGCAACACAAATAAGTCAATTGTTTTTGTTGGCGATAGCCTAATCGAAGGATGCGAATGGCATGAATTATTAGAAAGCCCTTATGTAAAAAACCGCGGAATTAGCGGAGATAATACTTACGGCTTATTACATAGAATTGACAATATTATTGAATCAAAGCCGGACAAAATATTTTTAATGATTGGCATTAACGATTTAAATTCAGGAAATGATGTTTCGCAAATAACAGATAACTACAATGAAATTTTAAGCCAAGTTACAAAAAAACTACCAAACACTAAGGTTTATGTTCACAGTGTTCTTCCCATAAACTCTAATTTATACCATTGCAAAAAAGCAATTAACAAAAAGATCATATCTTTAAACAAAGAAATCGAACGCTTGTCACAAAGTTATTTTTCATCGTATATTGACCTTTATAACGTCATGAGTGGTCAAGATGGGCAACTAAAATCTGACCTCACGAACGACGGGCTTCACTTAAACGGTAATGGTTACAACGTATGGAAAAATTCTATTACTAAATATGTTTTTAACTAACCTCTTGCCCTTAAAAATCATAAGTACACTTACAATAAATGCGAGTCTTCAAAGCCACTAAAGGAGAAAAATGAATAGATTAAAAGGTAAAACATTCTCAATTAATATACAGGGTTGCCGCACAAATTTGTACGAGGGCGAGGCTATAACATATTCCCTTGAGAAGGCTGGTGCGATATACAAAGAAAACGCTCCGGATGTTGTTGTTATTGTTTCATGTACGATAACATCAGCCGCTGAACGAAAATGTCGCAAATTAATACGAAAAATACGCAGAGAATCTCCTTTAACACTTATTATTGTGTGTGGCTGCTATGCTCAGAAACTTACAGAAGAAGAGCGACAGCGATTTGGAATTGATATCCTTGTAGGT
>JAAYFQ010000010.1 GCA_012728165.1 Synergistaceae bacterium
AGACAATCCTTCAGCAGAGGAAATCACTGAGTGGCATAAAAAGAGCGAGCTGCCTCTTAAAAAGTTTTTTAACAGTAGCGGATTAAAATACAGAGAACTTGGTCTTTCAAAAAAACTTCCCAATATGGATGAAAAAGAACAGATAGATATCCTTGCCAGCGATGGTATGTTAGTAAAGCGTCCTATTATTATTGACAACAACCGCGTTCTCATTGGATTTAATGAAGAACAATGGAGCAAGGGTTTGAAAAAGTAGAGTATACTGTAAAGCAAAATTAAATTCACTGGAGGGATATTCTTGAATATAAAAGACAGAAATAAAATACTTGCACTTCTAGAAAAAGACGCAAAACTTACAACAAAGGAAATCTCTGTAATGCTTGCTATTGGAGAAGATGACGTTAAAAAAGAGATAAAGAGTATGGAAGATGAACATTTAATATGTGGCTATCACGCTTTCATCAACTGGGATAAAGCTGAAGATGACAAGATATCAGCTCTTATAGAGCTAAAAGTTACTCCACAAAGAGGTATGGGATATGACAGTATAGCTAAAAAAATATACGAATATCCCGAGGTAGAATCTCTATATCTTATGTCAGCAGGCGATTATGATTTTACTGTAATTTTAAAAAAAGCGACAATGCGTGAAATCGCAAACTTTGTAACTACAAAGCTTGCTGTAATAGAAGAAGTAAGAAGCACTTCCACTCATATCGTAATGACAAAATATAAAGAGTTCGGAGTTTCTCTCGCTGATGGGAAAAAAGATAAAAGAATGGCTATCACTCCATGAGGGATTTCGTCTGCAAAAAAATAAAAAATTTAAAACCTTCAGGCATACGTAAATTATTTGATATAGTAAATGAAATTCCAAATGTAATATCTCTTGGAATAGGAGAACCTGATTTTGATACTCCATGGCATATACGCGAAGAGGGAATATATGCTCTACAAAAAGGTCGAACTTTCTATACTTCAAATTCTGGACTTGAAGAGCTGCGTAACGAAATTTGTGAATATATTAATAGGAAGTACAATCTTAAGTATGACGCTAAAAATGAAGTAGTTGTAACTGTCGGTGGCAGCGAAGCTATTGATATAGCTCTTCGTGCCATAATAGATTCCGGAGACGAAATTATCTGTCCTGAGCCTTGTTTCGTTTCCTATCAACCCTGTATTATTATGTCTGGTGGAGTTCCTATCTCCATCCCTCTGAGTGCAGAAAATGATTTTAGACTAACGGCGACACAGCTAGAAGCAGCTATAACTCCTAGGACAAAAGCTCTGTTAATTTCCTATCCGAACAACCCAACAGGCGCTATTATGGAGCTTGAAGATCTCGCTCCACTCGTAGATGTAATAATAAAATATGATTTGCTTGTTATAACGGACGAGATATACAGCGAACTAACTTATGAAGGGAAACATGTAAGTATCGCATCTATGCCCAATATGAAAAAACGTACAATACTTATTAATGGTTTTTCAAAATCATATGCCATGACTGGATGGAGATTAGGCTATGCACTTGCTCCAGCCAATATTCTGAAATACATGCTAAAAATTCATCAGTTCGGAATAATGTCCGCTCCTACTATCAGCCAATATGCCGCTATAACTGCATTGCGTGATGGGGACAAAGATATCGAGATGATGAGAGAAGCTTACAATCAAAGGCGCCGTTATTTAATTGATGCTTTTAAAGAAATGAAACTTTCATGCTTTGAACCATACGGGGCTTTCTATGTTTTTCCGAATATATCTGAATTTGGAATGACTTCCGAAGAGTTCAGCGAAAAACTTTTAAAAGAAGAGAACGTGGCCGTTGTTCCTGGCGCTGCTTTCGGAGAATGCGGAGATAAATATGTCAGAATTTCATATGCATGCTCAATTGATGAGCTACGCGAAGCAATAAAACGATTGTCAAGATTTGTAGAAAAACTCCGCTGTAAATAGACAGATAAAACATAAACAAATAAATAAAGAGAGGCTACCAAAATATAGGTAGCCTCTCTTTATTTATTTTATATTTACTTCTTCTCAAGAGTATAAACAGTCCACCTAAGAGTCTCTGCTTTTCTAGAAAGCTTTGCATCTCCTTTAAGAAAAAGCTTATTTAGCGTTTTGTGTTCTTGAGGAGCAAGTACTATTTCATCGATAAAAAAATCTCCTATATTTTCATTTTTTTGTCCAACGAAAACACAAGCAGCAGAGAATGTAACATTTTTGTCTCCCCTATTGACAATAATAACATTTACGCCATCAGAAGTTATTTTTAACCCTCTGTATTCAATCGGTTCTCCTCCAGGTATTACGCCTTTAGACCCAAATGCAGCAAAAGCAGGAATTGACAAAATCAAAACAAAAATTGAAGCAAGGATGATTTTTTTCATCTGTAGACCTCCGTATTTATTTTAAATAAGTTTTTATATTATACTCTTCGAAAAATTTGTCGCAACTATTCCTGCTACATCTCCTCTACTGAGCTTCAGAGTAATACTTCTCTGTAATGCCAAAAAGCATCTACAACACTTTCTTAAAAACGTGAACACGGATGAAAAATGAATAACAATATACTTGCAGTAACTAAGGAGACAAGCTTCCACTATTTTAGAAATTATTATTCAACTAATTTAGTTATAAAAGTAAACAGCTCGCTGCTAAAAAGTTTTTCAAATATATTATTAGCGAAATTATAAATATTGATTATGAAGTCAATATAAGTCTTAATAAGGTAATAACTTGAATAGATCGTTATTAATACGTAAAGCTTTGGTTTGTTAATTCAGTAAAATAACCTTTATATGAACAGAGTTAAAGAATATTATTAGCATAGACGAAAAAAGCAGTCCCGCAAAGCGGAACTGCTCAGATTATAAAAAAATGGCGGAGAGCGAGGGATTCGAACCCCCGGGGCTTTGAAACCCAGTTGATTTCAAGTCAACCACCATCGACCACTCGGACAGCTCTCCAACCAACGATTAAATATTATACAGGTCTTTTGAAAACTGGCAAGTTTTTTATACTTTTCCGAAAGAGGAGCAAAAGAAATGGAAAAAGAGAAAGATAACAAGATGAATTTTAGCGTTGTTGGTATGTCCTGCACAACTTGTTCCGGCATTGTTGAGAAGGCTTTGTCGAAAGTTGATGGTGTGTCTTTTGCATCTGTCAATCTTGCAACTCAAACGGCTTTTGTTGTTGCGAATGACGCCGTCACATTTGACATGTTGGAATTATCAGTTAAGTCTGTCGGGTACAGCATTTCAAAAGACTTTTCTATAGATTTAGATGAAAAGCGTTATCGTGAAGCACGCGCTGACTTAATTCTTATTTGGGGAATTGGGCTTCCAATGTCTCTTCTTATGTTCTCACATATGTTTTTTGGTTTTGATTTTTCATGGTACAGACATCTTGAAATTATAGCGAGTGCTTTTGCTATTTTCTACTGTGGTCGCAAAACTCTCCGTGGTGCTTGGATTGCTATTACTCACTTGCATACTAATATGGATTCTCTTATCGCAATTAGTGCAATGGCCTCTTTGCTAACTGCTATTATGAATCTGTACGGATTTAATATCCCATCTTTCGGGACTGTCGGAATAATGATTTTAATGTTGCATCTTACAGGAAGATATATTGAGTCTCATCTTCGCGACAGAGCAGCAAAACAGGTAAAAAAACTTCTCACGCTACAACCGCGTGAGGCTAGAGTAATTGTCGAAGAAGAATACGTTATGGTTCCAATAAAAGCGGTCAAACCCGAAACACTTATTCGAGTCAACGCAGGAGAGAGAATTCCTCTTGATGGCGTAGTCATATGGGGGCTCTCTAGTGTTGATGAATCGCTCCTAACAGGAGAATCTATGCCTGTTGTAAAAGATGTAGGCTCTGATGTTACAGGTGGAGCAATGAACTTATCCGGGTCTCTCATTATTAAAACAACGAAAGCTGATGAAGATACCTTTCTTTCTAAAATGCTGAATCTTGTCCGTGAAACACAGGGGACTAAGATTCCGCTCCAAGCACTTGCAGACAGAATTACATTAAGATTTGTCCCGATTGTAATTTCACTTGCTTCGCTGAGCGCGTTATTGTGGTTTTTAGCTTTTGATACACTTTCTGCGTTTTTTGCTCCGTTAGCATTATATTTACCTTGGCCTACGGCCTATACCTCACCAATAGGTGCGGCAACTTATGCTTTTGTAGCAACTCTAGTAATAGCTTGTCCTTGTGCTCTCGGACTAGCAACTCCTTTAGCACTTGTTGTCTGTACGGGAGAAGCGTCTCGCTCGGGGCTTTTGATACGCAATGCAGAGGCTATACAAACACTAAACGAAGTAAATTATGCCATGCTTGATAAAACGGGAACTTTAACAGAAGGAAATCCAACTGTTACCAAATGGAAACTTCCGGAAGAAGCTCGGCCTTATGCTTATAAGCTGGAATCTTTGTCTGGTCATCCTGTAACGAAAGCCGTCATTGCTGCTCTTGGCAAACAGTCGGACATTCCTGAACCAGAGAATATTACAGAAACTGCGGGCAACGGTATTAGCGGTACATGGGGTAATGACCTCTGGTTTGTTGGCCGTCCTTTGGTTTATCCGCGTAATGCTGATAAAGATATGACTATTGTCGAAGTTCGAAAAAATGAGAAACCTTTAGGTCACTTTGCTATAACAGATTCAATTCGCGAGGATTCAGCTATGGCAGTAAAAGATCTAAGAGCATTAGGAATAACTCCGATAATGGCAACAGGAGACCGCATGGGAGTCGCTATGCGTATCGCTCGACAGGTTGGAATTAAAGAAGTGCACTCAGAGATTCACCCCCAAGATAAACTTTCTCTTATACAAGAAGCACAGGTGTCCGGTGCAAAAGTTCTTATGGTAGGAGACGGGATGAATGATGCCGCGGCGCTTAAGGGAGCTCATGTTGGAATCGCAATGGGCGGTGGGATGGATTTAGCAGTTGACAATGCTGATATAGTTATATTGAAGGGTGGCATTTCTAAAGTTGTCGCCGCAGTAAAAATTGCGAAGAAAACTCAGACTGTAATCCGTCAAAATCTTTTTGGAGCTTTCACATACAATGTAATAGCTATACCGCTCGCAATGTCAGGGCTTTTACACCCAATAGTCGCTGAACTTGCCATGGCAGCGAGCTCCATAACAGTTATTTTAAATTCTATGCGTATTGCAGGTTCATCAGGAACGAACAAAAATGTTTAACAGATTCTTCAGTTGCATAAGAAACAATCACTATATCTAAAATTTTTGAAATAATTTGTTACTTTTTTATTAAGAAAGGGGTCTTACAATTGAAAAAAAAGATTATATTACTTATTGCAGTTACAGCAATATTCGCTTCCGCTTGTGGAGTTTTCGCCCATCCGGCAAAGAATGTCACAGTGTCTTGGGATAAGGCGCAAGAAACTCTTCAAATCAGCGCAGAACACCATGTAAATGACGCGAGCAAACATTATGTACTATCTATGACAATATTTGACGGCAATAATCAGGTTCTTATTAAGCAGTACACAAAACAAGATTCAACTGAAAAGTTTTCTGACAAAGTAGTACTTAAGGGCATGAATTCCGGGACAAAGATACGCGTACAACTCGTTGATAATATCATGGGATCCACAGAACAAGTCTACTTTATTCCTAAATAAAGTTTTAAAATTAAGTAGCAAAAAGGTCACATTCTCTTTAAAGAGAATGTGACCTTTTTGCTACTTTTAAATATATTTCATTTTTTATTAGTCTCAGTGATCTGGCCGTCAAACCAGTAGAAACGAACAATAGGAACTTTGTTGTCTCCCATTGATTCAATTTTTTTACCCTGCCACTCCAAAGATGTTTTTCCTGGTTTTCCAGACTTTACACGCAAAGGAGCTTCTTCCGTAACCGTAAACGATTTATCTTCATCGGGTTTAATAATTCCCTCAAACAAAATTTTGTTTGCTCTACTGACTTTTATCCAAACCACTGCGGTTGGAATTATTTTCAGCTCATTTCCTTTCGTGACAGAAGTTTGAGGAGCTTGTTCACTATCAACTGTTTTCGTGAGAACAACTGGGCTAGAAGGTAATCCATCCATCCAACCAAGGTCTATAGAAGCATCTGCACTTGTCTCAAACACATCGACCGATATAGCATCTGACTGTATATCTTCTGAAAGAATAACGAATTCATTTTTTACATCCATCGGTGATTTCGGCGTAAACGGCATACTTGATCTGAACTGCCAAGTTATAAATACCGCTGCTAAGACAGAAACAACAACTACAAAGTATATTAAGCTAACGGGTGTTGGCTTAAATATTTTAGGTTTCACTGAAAATACGACTTGTTCCTGCTTGGTCGTGGGTGAGATCATAAGGACTTTTTTCTCTTTTGTGAGAGCATCATAAGTATTCCAAAGATCATCTGCACTTAAATATGCACAATACTGTCTCAGAAAGCCTCTAAGATATGGCCCCTTAGGTAGTTTATCAAACTTGCCTTCCTCTATAGAAGCTATAAAGTGTTTTTGTATTTTTGTGTGGTTCGCAACATCAGAGACAGATATTCCTTGCGCTTCGCGAAGCTTTTTTAATTTCATTCCAAGACTAACGAACTTAGCTTTTTTTTCTTCAGCTTCTTTAATCAGCTTTTCTTCTTCTAGGATTTCTTTTGAAGGTTCATCCATTTTCTTAGACACTCCTCTCAGCTACTTTGCTTCTCATAATTTTTATTACTTCACGAGGATTAGATTGTCCAAAGATTGCGTTTCCTGCAACTACTACATCACAGCCTTTTGCTACAACTTCAGCTATATTGTGAGGTCCTAGCCCTCCATCCATTTCAATAAGAAAATTATCTTTACTCAAAGATCTATATTGTGCTAGAAATTTTACCTTTTCCAAAACTTCAGGAATAAAAGATTGCCCTCCATAACCTGGATTCACGGACATGATAAGTACTATGTCTACCATGTTAAGTATTGGGCAAAGCAACTCTGGAGATGTTCCCGGACTTATAGAAACACCCGCAAAACATCCTGCTTTTTTGATTTTCTGAAGCACTCTGTGTATGTGTGACGTTGCCTCAAGGTGTATCGTAAGCGCTGAAGGCTGTTCATCCAGAAACATATCGACAAAGTCTTCCGCAGGTTCAACCATTATATGAACATCAATAAAAGATTCCGGATATTTTTTCCTTAGTGCTTTTAAAAGAGAAGGTCCATAAGAGAGGTTAGGAACGAAATGTCCATCCATTATGTCGAGATGAAGCCAGTCTTCCTCTCCACCTAGTGAGTCTATGCTGGTGGCCATGTTCAAGACATCTGCAGACAACAGCGACGCAGCTATGAGTACGTCTTTCTCTTTTTTAAGATTCATTAGTTGAAGCGATCCTGCCAAACCAAATCACCTCCAAGAGTTATAACTACACTTGAAGTTCCATAGTAGGGAACATCAAGTGAGATGTATTCTCCACTTTGTGCTGTGCCATTTTTAATTATTTTTGACCCAGTGCCATCTGTCATTTCTATCTTAAGAGAAAGAGGCTTACTAAGAGGGGGAGTTTGATATCTAATTTTGGCCGTTTTTTTCGGCAAGTTTGTCTTAATGGTAACCACTTCTTCTTTTTTATCAGGAATTACTGGCACAGATTCAACTGGCGCCTTTTGTTCTGTTATTTTAGTTTCTGGTTTTTGTTCGTCCAAAACAACTTTATCTGTCTTCAGTGGAATTTTAACCGGGGTTGACTCTTTTATAACAACTTTTCTGACAACTTCTGCTCTTTCAACATTCTGATTACTGACTGGTGGAATTTCGTCGGAATTTTCATTGTCGAGGGGTTTTCTTGCTAAAACAAAATTTACAAGAGTGCCAGCAGGCACACTTGCTCCTTTTCTGGGACTTGTGGAAACAACCGTTCCCTCAGGTTTAGAGGTCGATGGAGTTTCTGATGATTCGCCAAAAGCGAGATTACTTTGTTCTAACGTTTTCTTAGCTATTTCATCACTAAGGCCTATTAAATCCGGTACGGAGACAAACGAGCTGTCTCCGCTAGGCCCTGAACTGACAAGAAGACTTACCATTGCGTTTGCTGCAACAGTCTGAGGCGACGCGGGATTCTGAGCTATTATAGAACCTGCTGGTTTTAGTTTGTCAGTTACTCTGAGAACCTTATCAACTTTAAAACCTGCCTCGCTGAGTCTTTTAATTCCTTCTTCAAACTTCATTCCTCTAACATCAGGAATAGGAACAATTGATCCACCTTTACTAACTTTAAGGAGTAGAACCTTTCCTTTAGAAACTTTAGTTCCTTCGGGAATATTCTGCGATATAACTGTATCCGCTCGTTCAGGAGAATCTATCTTATCAACTTTTGCAAGTAATCCTTGATTCTGTAGCTTATCAACAGCGTCAATAAGTTGCGAACCTACAACAGACGGCACCGTAACATCTTTCGCCTCTATAAATACTGCTTTAATAGCAATCCAACCGCAAATCATTATTACAGCGAAAGCAATTATTATGCCCCAACGATGAAATTTGCCCATAAGATAAATACCTCCCGATTATTTTCGTTTTAAAAGGATAGCCATGTAAAATCCGTCAACCCACGGCAATCCAGGCCAGATAACCGTTCCATACGGCTTGCCTTTAGTAATAAGCTTATGTTTTTTGTCAAATGGCACCTCTATAAGTTCTGGGTGCTTCGCCATAACAGAGGCGACAACTTTTTCATTTTCTTCTCTAAAAAAACTACATGTACTGTACACAACAATTCCTCCTGCCGCAACAAGAGAGGCTGCTCTGTCTAGTAAATTCGTCTGTAATTTTGCTGCTTCTTCAACCATTTCTGGCGTGCTGCGCCATTTACTTTCGGGGTGTCTTCCCCATGTTCCACTACCTGTACAAGGAGCATCTAATAAAATTGTATTAGGCGTAACGTCCGGATTAAGTGTCAAAGCATTTCCCACTTTAAAATTGACTCTGTCCTTTGCTCCTATTCTTATCATTTCGGATCTAGCTGATTTTATTCTTGGCTCAGAAAGATCCCATGCTTCAATATCCAAATCTTGTTTCATATTTGCAATTTGTCCGGTTTTTATTCCTCTTCCGCAGCACATATCAAGCAGAGGACCATCCTTCATTTTATGACAAAGTGTTTCACCAACAAGCATTGAAGACTCACTTTGTGGAGTAATTTTCCCCTCTGCAAATCCTGGAAGATCCAGTGGATAAGGATTCGCTGCAGTACGAATTGAAGAGTCAAGAAATGGAGATGCCCATGCTTGTCTACCTGAAGCTCTATATTCTTCGAGAAATTTATCTCTATTCATTTCATGAGAAAGTCGCAGAGATAGGTACGTTTTCATTCCACTTGAATGTACAAGTTTTTTCGCTTCTGCAATAGACAAATCTTTTGCCCACTGTGCTGCCGCCCAACCTGGGACACCCCAATAAAGAGCTTGGTCTCTCAATGCGCTGCTTTTTTTAAGCTCGGCAAGATAAGGCTTGGCTTCGTCCGCTACTGTGTGAAGCACTGCATTTACAAGAGCTGTGTCTCTCTCATCACCTTGCGCTTTTATCGTTTGCACAATTGCGTTTACAAGTACAGGAAGTGCAAAATAACGAAGCTCGATTATTCCTGCAATTCCTACTGTTAGTGCATCAGCGGTAAGAGGAGAAAGATCTCTAGCCTTACGTTTACAATATTTCGCCATGAGATGTTTCCACAAGCTTTGCCGACGTAGTGAACAGTACATAAGAGTAGCAGCAAGCACTCTATCTTTCGGGACAATTTCCGGATATAACTTTCTTAGCGCTTCAGATGCAAAAGCACCATTGTTAACTTCGCCGTAAATCTGAATCACGGCTTCTATGCCTCTCATATGAAACGACCACCTCTATATGTTGCGGGAAAATTCCACTGCATACCAATCAGTTTTTAAAAAAACAAAAGAGAGGAGGCAGCTCCCGCTACCTCCTCTAATTGTACACTATTTCTTTAGTCTCTGCGCGTTCCGCGAAGAGCTAAAAGCCTTACTAGTTGCAATACTGTCATAACAAGAGCTGCAACATAAGTAAGTGCTGCGGCATCAAGAACAGACTTTGCTCCGCCTATCTCTTCTCCAACAAGTAGCCCTGTACTCGAAAGATTTTTTAGAGCTCTAGCACTTGCGTCAAATTCAACAGGAAGTGTTACTAGGTGGAAAACCAAAACACCACAAAAAAGAAATATTCCTACATTAAGCAAATTGAGTGATCCCATAATTAATCCTATAAAAAATAACGGCATTGATAGCATCGAACCTATATTGACGACAGGAACAATGGAGTTGCGCAAACGTAGCATCGTATACCCCTCTTTGTCCTGTATAGCATGTCCTACTTCATGAGCTGCAACTCCAATAGCTGCAATGCTTGGACTGCCGTAAACAGCATCAGAGAGACGTAGCACCTTTGCTCTGGGATCATAATGGTCGGTCAATTGACCCGCTATGCGTTCAATCTTGATGTTTGAAAGACCAAATGTATTCAGCATTTCACGACAAGCTTGATCTGCTGTAACCCCA
This sequence comes from Synergistaceae bacterium, assembly GCA_012728165.1. GTDB lineage: Bacteria > Synergistota > Synergistia > Synergistales > Synergistaceae > JAAYFL01. The sequence continues at coordinate 10,576 of JAAYFQ010000010.1, forward strand.
TTGCGAGCTCTTACTTCACTGTACTTTGCATAAGTGCTCTTAACTCTATATTGAGCCCACATCGAAAAAAGCAATGCTGGTATGAGGAGAATCATTGTTGAATCGAAGAATGGATACATCATAAACATCCGCCCCTATTCCTGTATAAAACTTTAAGCTTCCACACATTCTAGCTTAATCAGGCTATTTACGTCCTGCGTAGAATGCCGCAATTTCTTTCACTACACGTTCCTGTTCTTCTGGTAAAAGCTCAGGGAATATTGGAAGTGCCAAAACTTCATCGGAAAGCATTTCTGATACGGGGAAATCTCCCTTTTTATATCCGGCTGAAGAAAAACAGTCCTGCAAGTGAAGTGGAAGTGGATAATAAACTCTTGTTACTATACCGCGCTCATCAAGAAATTTCTGTAGTTCATCTCTATCTTTAACGCGCACAACATACTGATGATAAACATGTCTGTTGCCTGCATCTTCGGCAGGAGGCGTAACAACATCAAGAAGCCCTTTTTCTCCAAAGAGAAGCCTATAGCGTTCTGCTACCAGACGACGCTCCTCATTCCACTCTTCTAAATGACGTAAACGTACACGCAAAATCGCTGCCTGTATTGCGTCAAGTCTACTATTAATTCCAACTTCATCATGATAGTATGTTTTGCCAGATCCGTGTACACGTAGGCTCTTTATTCGTGCTGCTCGTTTTGAATCGTGTGGAATGGAAACCATTCCACCATCTCCATAACATCCAAGATTTTTTGTCGGGAAGAATGAAAAACAGCCAATGTCTCCTACCGCACCGGCGCGATAGATTTTGCCATCTATCATACGATGTGCCCCGATTGCTTGTGCACAGTCTTCTATCAGCTTAATATTTCTTTTTGCAAGCTCTTCCTTTAATTCTTCAATACGACACATCTGTCCAAAAAGATGGACTACAATAACCGCCTTGGTTTTTGGAGTGATTTTTTCTAATACAGATTCAGTTGTCATGTTGTAAGTTTCTGGGTCAACATCCGCAAAAACAAGTTTTGCTCCTGTTCGTGTGATACAACTTGCTGTTGCAAAAAAAGTAAATGGAGTTGTGATAACTTCGTCTCCTTCTTTAAGATCAAGAGACATCATGGCAAGTATGAGGGCATCTGTTCCAGAAGCACATCCAACCGCGTTTTCTACTTCAAGATATGCTGCGATTTCTTTTTCCAGAGTATCTACTTCAGGACCAAGAATAAATCCTTGTGTTTCAAGAACTCTGTCAATTGCTACTTTTACTTCTTCTTTAACTCTCTGATGATTTCTTGATAAATCAAATGATGGAATCATTTTCTGTTCTGACATTTCTTCACTGCCTTCCTAGTTTAATAACTTCAACAATTTTTGCTTAATATAAAAATCTTCTCTTTAATTTAAAGAACAAAATATTACCTTTTATAAAAATGGAAATGAAAGCTGTCTCGCCGATTTATTATAATAAGTAGAAGAAACAAGCGCAAGAAATTTGTATTAAATAATGTTTCATAGCTCTTTTCAAAAACTTAATAAAGATTCTTTTGACAGATTCTTTTTTGTGAATACAATCAGAATATGAGAAAAAGAATTCTGGTCTTGATTTTATCCTTTAGTACTATTGTCGCTTTCGGCTACTCATTAGGTGGCTTAGGCGGTTATCTTGTCGGTCAAGGGCGTCCATTTATTGCCTTTTGTGGACTTATCATTGGCGTGCTTTCGTCTATCTTGGCCTTTCGTGTCTGGGGAAAGTATCTTGAGGAAATTGCCGCTGAAGATGCAAAATCAAAAGAAACTTCTCCTCGTGAAAATTAGTGATTTTTGGCTTTATATTATTGTCCCTTCAGATATTCGTCTATAAATAACGCTATTTTCTTTGCAGCTCCTCGTTCAAAGGAGAGTGCGGAATAACCCTCTTTTATTTCATTTAATTTTTCCGGTGATTCAAGCAATTCCATAGCAAGAGTAGCCACCATTTCTGGTGTCATTATATAGCGATGCTCAGGAACAACGTTTTTACCAATTATTCTGTTGGTAAGAGAAACAAATTCTTCACGAGAATTGTACCACATCACCAATTTCTTTTTTAACTTTTTTGCTCCCGGAATAGACATAGGAATAAGTCCTGCGACTCCATCTAATGGTATGTTTTCTGCTTGATTGAGAGGAGCCACAACAAGCAGAGGGACTCCGAAAGAGGCTATCTGAAGATTGTTGGTTCCTGGAAGCGCTACAGCAAGTTTAGAAACTTTTATAGCTTCAAATCCATTCCCTCTTATAAATCTTATTCTGCCCGGCCCATTCCATTTAACTTCTTCAGCTTTTTCGCCGATCCATTCAACTCCGCAGTGCCTAAGACCATCATGAAATATCTGCTCATCAACTGTCGGAGCAATTGGCAAAAAAACATGAGAAATATTAGTTTCAGACAAGATTTTTTTGGCTGTGTTTATAAAAAAACTGAATCCTTCATAATATTCAAAGGGTCTGCTTCCGGCAAGCAGAGATATTGCTTCCTCATTTTCCAAAATAGAAAGTTTGTTCTTTAACTCCAAAACTGTTCCACATTCAGGCACACTATCAAACATGAGGTTTCCTGAGATTGTAATTTTTGACTCATTTACTTTCTTTTTTACAAAACGTGAAAAAGATGTTTTATCCGGAACAAAGTAATGGTCAACAAGAAAACGCCAACGTGGGCGGGAAGTATAAATAAACCATTTGCCTCGGAACTTTGCTGAGAGCATGGCCCCAAACATTGGGTCTCCTCCAAGCTGCAAAACAATATTTTTACCTGTACATATAGATGAAGTTTTAAAAAGCTTACTAAATAATATTGTCTCATCAATACCAGCAAGTTCTTTTCCATAATTTGCTTCCATGCCGCTTGCATAATTACATGGGAGGATTACAAGCGTAACCCTAGCTTCAATTTTTATATCGCATAACGCGAAAGCTACCGGTTTAACCCATCCAGAAACTTCTCCCGGCGAGTTTGAAAGAATGTATATGTTGTTCATGATAATGTGAGCCTCCTCATTGATATATAAGCTGTTTTCTTCTATATTAATATTGTTAAATTCATTCTGTGTCTTTGTTTTTTTTACAAATACGCTTCAAACAATGTTATAATTATAAGGTTAATAGAGATAGTTAGGAGAATCAATATGTTTATTCCCCTCGAAGGTGAAAACATCATCTGTTTGGCGAACGTTGTTGCTTTGTGTCACGGCGATAATGGGACAAATATAATTAAGAGAGACGGAAGCATAGTTAAAACTTCCTTTACTCCTGTTACTTTGAAAAAACGCCAACTTGCACTATATAATGAATCAATAATAAAAAGAAGGAGTTTTTAATATATGGATAAGATGGACATTCCAAACAATGCAAGTCCAACTTCGATTTCTGAGTCAGATTACTCTGCAAAAAACATACACGTTCTAGAAGGACTAGAAGCAGTACGCAAACGTCCGGGGATGTATATAGGAGATCAGGGATCACGTGGTCTTCACCACATAGTTTACGAAGTTATAGACAACTCGATCGACGAAGCTCTCGCTGGCTTCTGCGACACAATTAATCTAACAATAAATAAAGATGGAAGCGTAACAATTGTTGATAACGGACGAGGTGTTCCGACTGGAATGCATGAGTCTGGCAAATCTGCTGCTGAGGTTGTTATGACGATACTTCATGCTGGCGGAAAATTTGACAAGTCATCTTATCAGGTATCTGGAGGACTGCACGGAGTTGGCGTTTCTGTTGTTAATGCCCTTTCAGAATGGCTTGAGCTAACGATATGGCGCGACGGAAAAGAGCATCACCAACGCTACGAGCGTGGCGCTCCTGTAACAAAGCTTGAAGTAGTTGGTAATACAGATTCACGCGGGACTAAAGTACAGTTTATGCCAGATACCGAAATATTTACATCTGTAGAGTTTCAGTCTGAAATACTGAAAGGACGTCTCCGTGAACTTGCTTTTCTTACACCGAAGATAACAATAAACTTTCAAGATCTCCGCCAAGAAGAACCGGAAAAGAAGACCTATCACTATCCCGGAGGAATCTCTTCTTTTGTTGAACATCTTAACAAGGGCAAAGTTGTCCTCTTCAAAGATCCCGTCGTTATTAATGGAGAAAGAGACAAGACCCGAGTAGAAGTCGCAATACAGTACAATGACACTTACTCCGAGAGACTGCACGGCTTCGTTAACCTTATTAAGACCATTGAAGGCGGAACTCACGTTGCCGGATTCAGAACTGCACTTACACGAGCAATAAATGATGAATCACGCAAACTTAATTTACTCAAAGAGAAAGACGAAAACCTCTCCGGGGATGACCTAAAAGAGGGACTTACCGCAGTTATTTCTGCAAAAATTATGGAACCTCAGTTTGAAGGACAAACCAAAACAAAACTTGGAAACGGTGATGTTAGAGGTATTGTTGACTCTTTGGTGTATGAAGGATTGAAGGAAGCTTTTGATGAGCGTCCTGAAATACTTAAACCTATAGTCGAAGGCGCCATAAGGGCACGGCAAGCTAGAGAAGCTGCAAAAAAAGCTAGAGAACTTGTTCGTCGTAAGTCAATAATGTCTGGACTATCTCTTCCTGGAAAACTGGCGGACTGTTCAAACAGAAATCCCGAAGATTGTGAGATTTTCATAGTTGAAGGAGAAAGCGCTGGTGGTAGCGCAAAACAGGGAAGAAACCGTGAATTCCAGGCAATCCTTCCTCTACGTGGTAAAATTCTTAATGTTGAAAAAGCACGCCTCGGGAAAGTTCTCAGTAGCGAAATGATTAGAAACATCATTCTTGCTCTTGGTTGTGGAATAGGTGATGATTTCGACAAAGAAAAACTTAGATATCACAAGATATTCATTATGGCCGATGCCGATGTCGATGGAGCTCATATTAGAACTCTGCTTCTCACACTTTTCTTCCGTTATATGCCGGAGTTAATTGAAAATGGATATCTTTACGCCGCACAACCTCCTCTTTATAGAGTACAGGTTGGAAAAGAAGTTACCTACTGTTACACAGAAACTGAGATGAGAGATTTGCAGGTTGGTTCTGAAGGTAAAAAAATTAACGTTCAGCGCTACAAAGGCCTTGGAGAAATGAACGCTGAACAGCTATGGGAAACAACAATGGATCCGCAAAACCGTATCATCAAAAGAGTCGAAATTCAAGATGTTGTTGCAGCGGACGAACTCTTCGGAATTCTAATGGGAGACGAAGTCGCTCCAAGACGCGAATTCATAGAATTATACGGAAAGAGTGTACAAAACTTAGACGTCTAAGTTTCACAGGATATATATATGATGAAAAACACCTGTCAAGTATTTTACTTGACAGGTGTTTTTTTAGTGTCTATAATGCTAAAGTTGTATTATAGGAGGAGCTATTATGTCAAAATTAAATACACTACAACAAAGAATACGAGACTGCCTTCTACTCGACTCTTACGGTTCACTTCTTTCTGACAAACAATATTCGGCATGCGAAATGATTCTTCTTCAAGACCTTTCACTCGCAGAAGCTGCAGAAGGATTGAGTGTTTCTCGTCAGGGAGTTCACGAGCTTCTAACACGTGCAAGAGAAAACATGGAAACTTACGAAGTTTCATTAAAACTTTTAAAAAAGAACCTTCTTGTTGAAGAGATGACACAAATGCTCGAAGACAATAGAAACAGTCTTCCTGAAGATTTTTACAACAAGTTTAAGAAAATATTGACAATATAGGGAGCATATAAATGTTTAATTCAATTAAAGACAGATTTGAAAATATTTTTAGTGCTCTCAGAAGCAAAGGAAAACTTACCGAAGAAGACATTAGCCTTGCTCTTCGTGAAGTTCGCAGAGCACTACTAGAAGCCGATGTAAATTATAAGGTTGTAAAAGATATTGTTGAAGGGATAAGAGTTCGTGTCACAGGACAAGAAGTTCTCGAGTCTATAACCCCTGCACAACTTATTTACACAATAGTATATGAAGAACTTATAAAAATAATGGGAGAAAAACCAGAGCCTCTCAAATTTTCTCCGAAGCCACCGACTGTCTACATCATGGTCGGACTTCAGGGATCTGGTAAGACAACCACTGCGGTTAAGATCGCTAAAAGATTATCAAAAGCGCATAAACCTCTCGTTGTTGCTTGTGACCTTAAAAGACCAGCAGCTGTCGAACAGCTCAGAGTTCTCGCTGAACAAGCTGGAGTGGCCTTTTTCGGACCCAAAGAGGGAGAAACAAATCCTGTAAAAGTTGCTGTTCAATCTAAAAAATATGCGGAAGATCACCTCTGCGATTTAATAATTCTTGATACAGCAGGACGACTTCAACTAGACGACGAACTTATGCAAGAACTTGAGTCTATGAAAGAGTCGATGCCACCAACGGAAGTACTTCTCGTTGTTGATTCAATGACAGGACAAGAGACTGTTAACGTCGCGACAGTTTTTAATGAAAGACTTGGGTTAACAGGAGTTGTCCTTACGAAGCTCGACGGTGATGCAAGAGGTGGACCTTCGCTTGCAATAAGAGCAAGTACGGGAGTCGCGATCAAACTTGCAGGTAGTGGTGAAAAAACTGAAGATCTCGAAGTTTTTGACGCGCGCAGAATAGCTCAGCGAATTATTGGAATGGGCGACATACAAGGCCTTCTTGAAAAAGTTCAGTCGGCAACAGATGAATCGGATCTAAGTCGAATTGCTGATAATCTGAAAAAGAATCGTTTCACAATGGAAGACATGCTTACACAGTTGCAGCAAATACAAAAACTAGGTCCTTTGAACAAAATTTTTGATATGCTTCCAATTCCAGGAGCAAGTAAAGCCCTTAAAAACGCTGATATTGATCCGAAACGTATGAAGCAGACAGAAGCAATAATTCTTTCGATGACAATACAAGAGCGTCGCAATCCAGATATCATTAAGGGAAGCAGGCGCAAAAGAATTGCAGACGGTTCTGGAACATCAGTACAAATGGTTAATCAAATTTTGGCGCAATTTAACCAAATGAAGACCATGATGAAAAGTTTTGGGAGAATGTCTGGAAAAAAGGGTGGCTTCAAGATGCCGCCAGGTATGGGTGGATTTGGTGGCAGGAATCCTTTCTTTAAGTAAGAACCCATTCAACATTATAGTTTTGACATCGGATTACTAATTGTCCCGATTTCAATATAAATAAGGGAATATTTCCCTTACAAAAACAACACAGGAGGTGTTTTGCAAATGGCAGTTCGTATTCGTCTTGCCCGTCATGGGAAAAAAAAGGCTCCTTTCTATCGCTTGGTAGTAGCTGATTCTCATTCACCAAGAGACGGCCGCTTCATTGAAATACTGGGAACCTACAACCCTCTGACCGAACCATCAGAGATAAAAGTTGACGCAGAGCGTGCATTATTTTGGATAAAGAACGGGGCTTCCCCTTCAGATACAGCCAAAATGTTGCTCAAAAAAGCCGGAGTTTTTGATTCGCCGGCAGCAGAATAAGACGGGAGATTGTTATGCCTGATTATGTTGACCTAGTTGACCTTATCGTCAAAAAACTTGTAACAAATCCTGACGACGTTACTGTCACCGAAGCTCGTAGCGATGCTGGCGTAATTTTGATAACAATCAAAGTTGCTCAGGAAGATATCGGCCGAGTTATAGGTAAAAAGGGTTCCACAATCAACGCAATACGTCACGTCGCAAAAGCCGCATCAATCAAATCCGGTGAAAGGGTCGATGTTGATGTCAAAGAAGACTGAGGAAAATTCGGCAAAAAGAACGATAATCGGCAAGATAGTGGGCACTCATGGAATAAAGGGAGTTATGCTCCTGCTTCCGCTTACAGATTATCCTGATCGTTTTTTCGATATGAAAGAACTCGTTCTTGAAATGCCCGAAAAGCCCAGTCGCACACTCAAGATCAAAGAAATAACTCCTTACGTGGGACAGAATACATTATTTCTTAGCGTTGAGGGTATAACAGACAAAGAACAAGCGGACAAACTAAAAACCGGAGTCATAACAGTTTCAGACAATGAGAAGGTTGAACTTCCCGAGAACGAATACTGGATTGACGATATGATAGGCTTGAAAGTACTAGAAAGTGTTACAGGATTCGAACTCGGCGTCTTATCAGAAATTCTGTCAACCGGCAGTAATGATGTATATATGATAAAAACACTTGAAGGAATTGTGAAACCAATTCCTGCAACAGCGAAAGTGATACACAGTGTTGATATTGCAGAAGGAACCATGACAATAACTGTACCGGAGGGACTGTGGGACTGATATGAAAATATCAATTCTAACTGCGTTTCCTGAAATGATACAAAATTATCTCGGAACAAGCGTTCTGGGAAAAGGAATCGCAAAAGGGAAATTCGATGTGAAAGTCATAGACATAAGAGACTTCGCACAGGGTCGATACAAACAGATTGATGACTACTGCTACGGTAGCGGGGGTATGATCCTAATGCCTGAGCCACTTAGAAAAGCATTAGAACATCTCTCAGAAGACACAAAACCCTATGTCGTATATCCCTCGCCCCAAGGAGTAACACTCCATCAGGAACTCGTGGAGGACCTTTCAAGAAAAAAACATCTCGTTATACTCTGTGGTCACTATGAGGGAGTAGACGAACGATTTACGAAGAAATACGTCGATCTTGAAGTTTCTCTCGGTGATTTTGTACTCACAGGCGGCGAAATGCCCGCAATGGCAATAGTGGATGCAATATCAAGATTGATACCGGGAGTCGTTGGAAAGAGCAAGGCAGTTAAGGAAGATTCTTTTTACAGCGGCATGCTGGATAACCCTAACTACACTCGCCCATCTAAATGGGACGGGGAAGAGGTTCCAGAAGTTCTTTTAAGCGGAAATGACAAAGTCATCGAAAGATGGCGTAGACGCAAATCTGTTGAAAGAACGTTTAAAAGAAGACCCGACATTGTAGGCAGAGCTGGAATAATGCCATGGTTAGACAAGGGTGCGTATGTGATGGAAATTCACTATCCTGTTCTTGATAAATCGGGAGAAAAATCCTCTACAGCAATTACAGGAATGGATTTACAAGACATAGCAAGAGCCTGTAGAACCTACGGAATTAAGAAATATCTGCTGGTTACGCCAACTGCACAGCAGAGAGAAATGGCAAAAAAGATAATCACGTATTGGACTAAAGGATTGGGATCTAAATGTAACCCTAATCTTAAAGAAGCATTCAGCAGCGTGAAAATCTTTGCATCAGCACAAAAAGCTCTCAGCTGGGTAAAACAAAAAGAAAAAGTGGAACCGTATAAAATTGCTACTACCGCACAAATCGGTGAAGGTGCTACACATTGGCTCTCATTGAAAAGAGAAATTCTTTTCGAAAACCTAAGCCCCGTGTTTATGTTCGGGACAGGGTTAGGACTTCATAAAGAAATTCTGAACTCTGCGGACGCTGTCATGACTCCTATAATAGGAGGAACAGATGGCTGGAATCACCTATCTATGCGAAGTGCTGTCAGCATAACACTTGATCGCTTCTTCGGATGGAGATGAAAGCAACGGCAAAAGCTTCGTTTCGCTTATAATAAAATACAGAAATAACGCGCTTAAGAAATAGTAAAAATGACTTTAAAAACAAACAAAGGAGGGGAAAACCTCATGATAGATTCAAGAATGGCTCTAGTTGAAAATAAATTTGTAAAAGTAGCAGATACGATTCCTGCATTTCGCCCTGGAGACACTGTCAAAGTTCACGTCCGTGTCAAAGAAGGAGAAAAATCTCGTATACAGATTTTTGAAGGTGTTGTCCTTAGTCGTCACAAAGGCGGAATTCATGAAAATTTTATCGTCCGTAAAATCTCCAACGGAATTGGCGTGGAAAGAATATTTCCTATTCACAGCCCAATCGTTGACAAAATTGAAATAGTCCGCAAGGGCAAAGTTCGCAGAGCTAAACTTTATTATCTCCGCAAACTTAGTGGTAAAGCAGCTCGTATCAAGGAACGCCGCGAGTTCAACTAATATTAAACTCAAAAACAAAAAGAAGCCCTGCTTAGGGCTTCTTTTTTATACTAATATCAAACCAGTCTGGAATTTCGTTTCTCCATTTGGCAATATTTTGCTTTTCTCCCATGTAATATTCTCTATATGCCTTCACTGCATCTTCGCATCTATATTGTTCTGGCATAGCTTGAGCAAAATCCGTTAATCCAATATCTTCAATGTTTGGTAGTCCTGCTTCGTTCACAACATTATTTATTTTAGTAACGGATAAATGATCTACACTTTTGTCGTATCTCGACTTGTACTCTTCATTTAATTCATTCATAAGTTCATATAGCCATTTCCAATTTGACAGCGACTCATTTACCCATAACGTACAGGGATGTTTCTGATGAGTAAGTCTGTACATATCTTTATGGTTCAATGCCTTTTCATTTTGAGTTACGTGATAACTTGACATTAACATTTGCGCAGACTCTACAATCATTTTGATGACGTGCTTATCACAATGAAATTTTGCGGCTAATTTAGGATTTTTATGCAAAACAAAAATATTCATTACCTGTTGTCACCAGTAGTTTTTTCTTTTGAGTAAACTTTCATGCCTGTTCTATTGATTATTTTCATGTCTTTTCAAATCCTTTTTTATTGAAAATTTAAATAACTTGCTTACATATCAAATTAAAATTAATAAAATAATCTCTCTCTTGTCATTACTTTAAAATATCATATCACTTTTACAAACAAAATAATAAACCCCTTGCATTACATTCCACTACAACTGGAAATTATGACGAAGGCTTATGTTATGGCTACTTGACGAAACGGAATAACATTCGTATAATCTTTTAGTCTGCCGGGGTGGTGGAATTGGTAGACACGCACGTTTGAGGGGCGTGTGGGGTAACCCTTACGAGTTCAAGTCTCGTTCCCGGCACCATTTTACATAAACAAACCCTCAGTGAGACCTAACAGGAATGTTAGGTCTTTTTTTTGTGACTTAATTTCTGTTCAAACCTAACCTTACAAAATTGGTTTTATAAGCTAATATTTTTTGCTTTGTTCATAACCTCTCCACTGTAACGTTCTCTAGTAATTTAAATTGAAAAGTTGGCGTGCTGTCCGATGTTTGTATATCTAAATCAGCTTTCTCTCTATCGAATGTAACAAATGTAAAAAAATACTAAAATATAATATTTATGTACAGCCATACTCTTGTAACTTTAGAAAAAGAGGAATATAATCCAAATAGTTAACTTTACTTGGAAGGGGGATTGTAAATGAGCAGAGAAAGCATAGTTCAAAAAGTAAGAGAAAGCATTAAGGGAATTCCCGGAGCATTCGAGGATAAAAAGGAAGTTTACTGCATGGACGTTGTCATAGCAGAGAGAAAGGCGTTTTTATCGAAGCAGAAGCTTTCTTACACTGCACGCTTCCGAGTTGATGACGCAGCAAAGGAGGTCACTTTTACGGAAATGCTCAAGGAGCAAAAATCCGGATTTGGTGCAGGGGGCATGGACGACGTTGCCCCAGGGTTCAGTTTTAAGAAAACATCATTTTCTTCTGGACCGGCTGGGCTTGAAGGAGCAGTTGACCAACAATCCTCGTTATTTGGCAAAAAATATGACTATACATTTGATTATAAAAAAGTTCGTGCTGCGGTAAAAGAAGCCGCAGAGGCAGAAGGCTATTCCTTTACATATAAAATTTGGGGTAAGATCTAATTTTTATTAGAAATATTCCATATGGGAGAGGATAAGAAATGAAAAAAAACTTTTTGATTAAATCTATCCTAGCAGTTGCGCTTACTGTATTGTTCACTGCATCAGCATTAGCGGTATCTGGTCCCTATTCGGTTCATGCAAGAGTTGTCAGCGGAACTGGTGCAGTGCAAGCTGTCCTCCAATCTGGAGAGTTTACTGTGCCCGATGGATCCACGGCAGTTATCACTAAGTTCCAGCATGACAATCCAGCCACAGGTTCACATAACGAAAAACTGGGTAAAAACGTATATTCCATTACACAGAATATATTTATGGCGGATAAAGATGGAAATGGATTCCTTCAGCTACCGGCTGGAAAGTACAGATTTACAATAGGTGGTAGTGTTGGTGCCACAGGACTTCTTGTATACGAATTGCACCCGTAAAAATTTAGAAATATTTTATACTGGAGGGAATAAAAAATGAGAAAAAGTTTTTTGTTTAAATCCATCGTAGCAATTGCGCTTACACTATTATTCGCGGCTTCCGCGTTGGCAATATCTGGGCCTTACTCGGTTCATTCAAGTGTTATAAGCGGAACTGGCGCAGTACAAGCTGTCCTCACATCTCAAGAGTTTACTGTTCCCGCTGGATCCACAGCAGTTATCACTAGATATCAGCATTACAATCCATCTTCAGGCTATATTAATAAAAAACTGGGCAAACAGGTATACTCCATTACGGAGAAAAAAGATATGGCGGATAAAAAAGGAGTCGGATTGCTTGAACTGCCAGCAGGAGAGTACAGATTTATCATAGGCGGCACTGTTGGTTGTACAGGCCTACTTGAATACAAACTATACCCATAAAAATTTATATTTATTTATTAGAAAACAGAATAAGCGGAAAGACTCAAGTCTTTCCGCTTATTCTGTTTGGTCCTAAAATTCATGTGCTAATCGATGTGCTGATAGTAAGTTGTTTAACTTAAACACTGTTACTCCGATTTTTTTTGTAAAATTTTTCAGTTAAGTGTTTTTTCTGAAGGTTGGTATTAGTAAGAGCTCTGACATAACTAAACAGTAAAAATTTTAATATGGTGATGAGCTTTTTTATTACTTAAACCCTGGTGTTATAATTGTAAATATTAATATTTACATTCAGTTAATATTTATTAGTTAATGTCAACACAAGAGAGGATTTTTACATTGAAGAATAGATACAAAATATTATTTCTTATAAGCACTCTTGTAAGCATTCTCACACTTTTAATTGTCTATATCGCTTTCGACAAGGTTTTTAGTGATGTCTACAAGCAAAACACTGAACTCTCATTGTTGGAATCAAAAAAGGATTTTCTCAAATTTACTGTTGAAAATCAGATTGTCCGAATAGAGGAGCAAATCGTTAATGAAAAAGAGTGCTTAAGGAAGAGAAGCAAAGAAATCTCGCTCACTTTACAGGTATTCCCTCTTGTAGGACGCCAAGCAGTAATTGATTTTTGTAAGAGATACTTTGAAAACGAAATCCATGACCATGCATGGGAATGCGTAGTCTGGGATAAAAAAACATCAATCCCTATATATGACCCTTTCGAAATTATAAAAGAAAGAAATACACTCGAAGAACTTGAAAAAATAAAGAGCAATTTTACTCTGTATGAAATAAAAGATTTCGGTGATACCATGCTCTTTTTTGGAGCAAGGAACGACGTTGTTGATCAACGTGTCAAGAAAAGAATAGCCTCTGAGATACACAATTCGAATTTCCCCCTCGATACCTATATCTGGATAAATGAAATCCTAAACTACGATGGAGGCGATGACTACGCTATCCGTAGGGTCCATCCCAATCTTAAAGACACAGAGGGAATGTTACTCTCAACAAAGATGGAAGACATAAAAGGAAACACTCCTTATCTTACGGAGCTTGAAGGAATAAAGAAAGATGGGGAGCTATTCTTTACCTACTTCTTCAAGAAAAAAGCGGAGGACAAGATTGCAGAGAAACTTACCTATGCAAAACTTTATAAAAGATATGATTGGATTGTAGCCTTCGGAACACATCTTGATGACATGACAAAGTATGTAGAAAAAACTGAACAGAGAAGCAAAATTATCCTGAAAGAACTTGCACTGCTCATTGCCGCACTAATAGCTATTCTTATACTGATAAGCCAATTAATCTCGGTATATTTAGAGAACAGATACCATGTGCAAACTAGAAAAGATCTTGTAAAAAAATTAAGCACAGACACAACCACAGGGGCACTGGA
>JAAYFQ010000118.1 GCA_012728165.1 Synergistaceae bacterium
ATACTTAAAGGAATACTTAAGCCTGGAATGAAAGTTGTAACTTCATCAATGGAGCATAATGCTGTTATTAGACCTCTTCGTGAATTAGAAAAATCTTGTGTCGACTTCGATATTCTTCAATGTAGCATGCGCGGTTACCTTGATCCCAAAAAGGTTGATATTGCGCTCGAGAATGGCGCAGACCTTGCTATTTTTTCACACTGTAGCAACGTTAGTGGCTCTTTGCAGGATATAGAGGCTATTTCAGAAATATGCGCTAAACACAGCGTTCCTCTGGTCGTCGATTGTGCGCAAACTGCTGGAATTATCCCCATCAGCACGGCTTCACTTGAACTTGCTGCTCTTTGTTTCACTGGACATAAGGGGCTTTTGGGACCTCAGGGAACTGGTGGAATAATTTGGAATCCTGATTTTGCGCGAAGATGTGAAACTTTAATTGAGGGTGGTACAGGCAGTTTGTCACATGATGAACATCAACCAGAAGTGATGCCAGATAAGTTCGAAGCAGGCACTCCAAATATGCCTGGAATTGTGGGATTACTGTCGGCGCTAAAATGGATAGAAAGCATCGGAATTTCGAAAATATATTCTAAAAAAGAAAAACTTGGAAAGAAACTCGAGGAAGGGCTTCGCTCAATAAAAGGCTTGCGCATGCTCGGACCTTGTGAAGATGATGAAAGACTTTTTGTATATGCTTTTAATATCGACAATAAGGACAATGCCGTTTTAGCAATGGAACTATCTGAAAAGTACGGAATTGAAACACGACCTGGACTACACTGCGCTCCTTTAGCACACAGAACTTTAGGCTCATTTCCTGAAGGAGCTCTGCGTATCTCTCCTGGATACTTCAACACTGAAGAAGAAATTGACAAAACTATAAATGCATTAAAAACTCTCGCAAAATAAAAAGAATTCCTTGTTGATGATTAAATAAAAACTATTACCATAAATAAAAAAGCAGAGCCTCATTTCGAGGCTCTGCTTTTGCGATTATATAGATTTATACGATATAACGTTTCGCTCTTAATACATTTTTTGAATAGTCATCCGTCGGATAATAGCCCTTAGCCAGAAGATCACGTATATATGTGCCATTATATGTGAAACAGAATACTAAATTAGCTAGCCACACTGTCAAGACACTGGCTACAAACATAATAACTGTCCACTTTACATCTCCTCTGAAAATAGGAACAAAGAATCCGAAGAAAAATACTGTCCAACTAAATCCTACTTTTGCAGTTCTAACTTGTCCAAACTGATCAGCAAGTGTCACGATCATTTTTCTCCACTCCTTTTAATCAAAAAGTTACACATAAACGATGCCACAGGATATAATAGCACAAAGATGTTAAATATATATGACGAAAGGATGATTTAAGTGAAAATTGTATTGATTCTTTTGGCAATAGTTGCCGCTATCGGCATCTGGCTTATGAGCGTCTATAACGGACTTGTTAAATTGCGCAACATGATGCAGGAGGGCTGGAGTGGCATAGATGTACAGTTGAAACGCCGCTTTGACCTAATTCCGAACCTTATTGAAACAGTAAAAGGTTATGCGTCGCATGAAAAGGAAACTCTACAAAATGTAACTTTAGCTCGTTCAGCAGTCAGTAGCGCAGGGAATGATCCTGAAGCTAGACTGCAAGCGGAAAACGCTCTCACTGGCACTTTGCGTACCCTTTTCGCAGTTGCTGAAAGTTATCCTGATCTCAAAGCTAATCAAAACTTCATCAATCTACAGGATCAGTTATCTACAATAGAAGACGCTATTCAGATGGCGAGACGTTACTACAATGGAACTGTCCGTAACTACAATACTATGATTCAGAGATTCCCTGCCGTACTTATTGCCCGTCAGCTAGGATTTAATGAGGCTCCGTTCTTTGAAGCGGAAGAGGAATCAAGACAGACTCCTAAAGTTTCATTTTAGCTTGTAATAAGTGAAACCATGAAAAAGTTATCGTTAAGGGTTTTAGCCGTCATTACTATATTGTTTCTGGCGGCACCTTTTCCGGCTAGTGCTCAAGAGGTCCTGGAAAAATATGATGTTGTAATAAAAATAAATCAGGATAGTTCGCTGTTTGTGACTGAAAATATAACGGCAAAAGTTGAGAACATTAATATTAAGCGCGGGATTATTCGTTCTTTCCCTATTGAGTATCAGGATAAAAAGGGGAAAACCGTTTACGTGACTTGGGATATTAATGATGTCTTGCTAGATAATGAGCCTGTCGAATGGTCAGTTGCAAAAAATGGTCGATACAAAGATTTAAGAATAGGCAATCCCAATCAAACTATTCCTTCGGGATCACATACATTTACAATAAAATACACTACTCACAAACAGCTTGGCTTTTATGAAAACTACGACGAGCTCTACTGGAATGTTACAGGTAATCAGTGGGATTTTCCAATACTCAGTGCTTCATGCATAGTGTCTCTTCCGGACAAAGAATTCGGAATAGGCTTTAATTCTGTGGAATGGTACGTAGGCTCGTACGGAGAAAAAGGCGAAAAAACAGACGCCCTTCTCGGACAATCAAACAAAGTATCTACCACAAGAACTCTGAACAGCGGCGAAGGGCTTACCGTAGTTTACACATGGCCCAAAGGCCTCGTCACACCTCCTCCGCCTCCTACGGTGGATAATGAGATTGCTCAAGGAATCATCGGACTCATTACTTTATTGGCAATGGCACTCTGGTTTGCTTTTGCTTGGACAAAATGGGGTAAGGATGCTCCTCGTAAAGCTGTAATTCCTCTTTTTACACCTCCAAACAATGAGTCACCAGCCTTTATGCGCTACGCTAGAGATATTGCAGTCGACAATACTGCATTCACAGCGGCCATTCTTAATTTGGCAATAAAGGGAGCTATTAAAATAGAAGAGGAAGAAAAAGGAACACAGTCCCTTTTTGGTAAGAAACAGAGTGTTTTTGAGCTGCATAAGGTTGAAGACCATGGCGCTGACCTGCAAGTAGAAGAAGATAGAATGATGATGCAACTTTTTCCCGGAACTGTCGATTCTATTGTCTTAGATGGCAGCGGTGCTAGCTCTGTCTCATCAGCCTTGTCCAGTCTCCGTCGTAATTTGGAAACACAGGGCCAGAAAATCTTCAAATCAAATCTTGATAAATGTTTGGTTGGTGTATTAATTTACATTCTAGGATTGATTCTCCTATATCCTTTCAGTGGAGAGGTTCCTATAAATCTGACAGCTTGCGTCTTTACTGGATTATTTATAATAATTACAGCGCTTCCTTCTGGAAGGAAAAAACACAGCAGTCTACTTAGAAATATAGTACAAGGCGTTACCCGTCTCATAATTCCAACAGCGGTAGGAATGTTCGCTATATACGTAATGTCTAATATAGAGAAAGATCCCTATACTGTTCTTTTTTTCATAGTCGCCGCGGCAGTATTCTCTGTGATGCGTCCATTCATGTCTGCAAGGACTGTTGAGGGATATGAAGCCCTCAATAATGCTGATGGATTAGCACTCTATATGAACACGGCTGAAAAGGAACGCTTGGAGATGTTTAATCCTCCGAAAGAGACACCAGAACTTTTTGAAAAACTTATGCCTTACGCACTTGCTCTTGACGTGGCCGAAACTTGGGGAAATAGATTTGAAAAGATTCTTTCCGCAGAAAAGTATCAACCTTCCTGGTACGCCGGCCCCAATCCATACATGTTTATTTACGCTGGTGGATTTAATAATTTCTCATCAAATCTTGTAAGTCAAGTAGGAAGTAGCATGATTTCACAGACGACATCCTTCGCTCCTGGCAGTTCTTCTGGCTTCGGTGGTGGGGGATTCTCCGGCGGTGGCGGCGGTGGCGGTGGCGGCGGCGGTTGGTAAATAAAATTCAAATTAAGACAAAAACAGGGCGCCGAAATATTCGGCGCCCTGTTTTATTTTTTAATATATTTTAACTATTTTCCAAGTTCTGTTTCAAAAACATTCCATATATTAGCTGATTCATGTCCCTTACGCCAACCTGCTGCACCTGCAAGTCCATATTTTTTGACCAGCAAAAGTTTTCTTTTTATAGATTCGACATTTTCGACCCATACTTTGTAGGTTTTTCCATTCTCTACATA
>JAAYFQ010000011.1 GCA_012728165.1 Synergistaceae bacterium
AAAAAAACAGGTTCTATTGCAGCATTGCCTGTATGGAAATCATTCGTATCATACGCAGTAAAGGAATTAAAACTGCCAACGACATTTACATTGCCTCCAGATGCTGGAGTCGAATCAGTTCGCGTTTGTAAAAAGACTGGCTTTATTGCTTCCACTAGTTGCCCAGCGACAACTATCCTTTTGCCTATGGGACAAGCTCCTACTGCCATGTGTCCGTGGCACGGAGGCAGTGTTGCAGCGGCAAGACTAGACACCAATGCACCACAGCTTCTTTTGGCGCCGATAGATGATGAAATGTCGGGCAAGAAATATGGACTGAGGATGCCACCGGGAGTCGAAGATGCTGGCGCAGAAAGTATTTTGACACCAAAAGAAGAAATACAGACTAAAATTAAAAAAACAATACCTTTAGAACTTACCAAGGTACCAGACAAAGATCCCAATCCATATGAAAAAAAATCTAAAAATGAAGAAAAAGAGATGGAAGATAAATATCAAGAGTTACTAAGAAAATATAAAATTATAGACTAATCATTTAATTTGTTTTTTGGCCATGGTGATGGGACGAACAGTTCTTGGAAAAGTTGTAACGCGTATCTATCTGTCATGCTGGATATAAAGTCAATAGTGGCTTGTGGATCTCCACTGTTTTTTTGCATTCGATTTTCAAACAGAGCCGTAAGCACATGATCAACACGAAAATCTTCAATCAAGGCATTGGCTTGACTGTAAACATTTGCATAAAGAAATTCACGCAGTTTTTCTATAACATCAAGCATTAATGGATTAAACCGTAAAGAATCACACTGGCTATTTTCAATTATATCCATAATTAGTGAATTTATTCTTTGTGAATGAGTATCACCCATTACATTAGTTACATCTTTTGGAAGGTCAGTATTCTTTACCATGCCAGCACGTATCGCATCATCAAGATCATGATTTAGATACGCTATTGAATCTGAGATTCTGACAACCCACGCTTCCATACTTGAAGGAGTTTTTAGGTCATATCCTACTCTTACATCTACCTGCCCTTTCGAGTGTTGCAATATGCCCATTCTAACTTCCCAAGTTAGATTGAGCCCCTTGCCATCCTTTTCTATATGATCAACCACTCTAAGGCTTTGCTGTGCATGGTGAAACCCTTTAAGACCATGTTTTATAGCAAGTTCATTAAGCACTTTCTCACCCATATGTCCAAATGGAGTGTGTCCAAGATCATGGCCAAGAGCAATCGCTTCTGTCAAATCTTCATTTAATAATAACGCTCTAGATATTGTTCTTGCTATTTGAGAAACCTCAAGAGTATGTGTAAGTCTCGTTCTATAATGGTCTCCTTCAGGTAGCAATAAAACTTGAGTCTTATATTTCAATCTCCTGAACGATTTCGAGTGAATTATTTTATCTCTGTCTCGTTGGAAACACGTTCTTATTTCGCAAGGTGTTTCAAAATGTTTACGTCCCTTACTATTAGAAGCTAGGGCTGCTTGAGGAGACAATATTTGTTTTTCTATTTTTTCCCAATGTATTCTTGTATTCAAGAATCTTAGCCTCCACGAATAAGTATTTATATTTTTATAACTTTTATATGACTTAAGTTGCATTGATTATTTTAGTTATATAAACTCTTACAACATCAGACAAACCAAAAATAGCCAAATTGTATCTTTGCGCGAAGCATAAACGTTAAACATAATTATTAGGTATTGAATAATAAAATCGTTTATTTCCTTAAAGTTAAAACAAAGCAAGCTCATCGTTTTTTTGTATTATATTTTCTTAATAAACAGAGCTCAACTTGTATTTTGTAACTATTATTAAAATCTTAATTAAAAATTACTTAAGTAACCCAAGTGCAGCATGAGCTGCAGATATTCTCGCTACAGGCACTCTAAACGGTGAACAACTGACGTAGTCTAGCCCTAAGTGATGACAGAAAGCTATGCTAGAAGGATTGCCTCCATGTTCGCCACAAATGCCCAGCTGCATCTGGGAGTTTACAGATCGTCCGCCTGAAACGGCTATTTCCATTAGAGCACCTACTCCGTCTCTGTCTAGGACAGCAAAAGGATTTTGCGAAAGCAATCCTTTTTGAATATACTGAGCTAGGAATTTGCCTTCAGCATCATCGCGTGAAAAACCAAATGTTGTCTGAGTGAGATCGTTAGTTCCAAAACTAAAAAATTGAGCAAATTCAGCGAGCTGATTGGCAACCATTGCGGCTCTTGGTAGCTCAATCATTGTACCTACGAAATATTCTAATTCACATTTAGCCTGCTTAATAATGTCTCCGCCAATTGTGTCAACCATTTCACGCAAGCGTTTCATTTCTTCTTGTGTTGCCACAAGCGGAATCATAATATTTAATATGACTTTCCCTTTACGTTTGGTAAGGACACAGGCAGCATTGAAAAGAGCACGTATCTGCATCTCATAAATTTCAGGGTAGACTATTCCAAGACGGCAACCTCTAAAGCCAAGCATTGGGTTTTGTTCGTGTAGTTCATTTGCTCTGGCAATAGTTGCTTCAATCTTTTTAGCTTCCGAACTATCAGGGACAGCTTCTTTTAGCTTTTCTTCAAGTTCATAAAGCTTTGGCAAAAATTCATGAAGTGGTGGATCTAAAAGTCTTACTGTTACAGGAAAATCTTGCATAGCTTCAAAGATGCCTAGAAAGTCATCTTCTTGCATTTTTTCAAGTTTTCTAAGATGTATAACTCTCTCTTCTGTCGTATTAGCAACCACCATTGCCTCCATAACAGGTATTCTTTCGGCTGCCATAAACATATGTTCTGTTCTGCAAAGCCCTATTCCTCGTGCACGAAAATCACGGGCTCGTTTTGCATCTTCTGGTGTATCTGCATTTGCCCAAACTTGAAGCTTCGAAAATTTATCAGCCATATCGAGAAGCGTTCGAAAGTTTTCGTCAAACTGTGGCTTAACGAGTGGAATCTGCCCGAGAGCAACTTCACCTGTGTTACCGTTTAATGTAAGATAATCACCTTTTTTAACCGTTATCCCGTTTGCAATAAAAATTTCATTCTTCAAATCAATTTTTACTTCTTCACAACCCGACACACATGGTTTACCAAGCCCTCTAGCAACAACAGCCGCGTGACTTGTCATTCCGCCATGGCTTGTAAGAACACCTTGCGAGGCAAAAAGACCATGTATATCATCTGGTGTAGTCTCTGGACGAACAAGAATTACCTGTTCCCCCTTATTACCGCATTCTGCAGCTTCATTTGCATCAAACACAACAATACCAACCGCTGCACCAGGCGAAGCAGGAAGCCCTTTTGCTAATTTGTTATATCGTGCATTAGGATCTATCTGTGGATGTAAAAGTTGCTCTACCTGTTCAGGTTTGATCCTTGATACTGCCGTTTTTTCGTCTATAAGTTTTTCTTTGTACATGTCAATAGCAATTTTTACAGCTGCAGCAGCTGTACGTTTGGCATTTCTTGTTTGTAATATGTAGAGTTTCCCTTTTTCTACCGTAAACTCTATGTCTTGTGCATCTTTATAGTATTGTTCAAGAAGTGTTGCTATTCTGGAAAACTCATCATAAACTTTGGGCATTTCCTTTTCAAGTTCAGCAATAGGAATAGGGGTGCGCATTCCGGAAACCACATCTTCTCCCTGTGCATTTATCAGGTATTCTCCATAAAGTTTGTTTTCCCCAGTCGAAGGACTTCTTGAAAAACATACTCCTGTACCACAATCACTTCCAAGATTTCCAAAAACCATGCTTACAACACTAACTGCAGTGCCATGAGAGTTTGAGATATTGTTAATTTTTCTATAAGTTGTCGCTCGGGCAGTATTCCAACTCCGAAATACTGCATCAATTGCTAGTTTTAGCTGTTTCCATGGGTCAGTCGGAAATTCAAGTCCCTCTTTCTCTAATATTTTTTTATATTCAACAATAAGCTCCTTCAATGAAGCCGCGGAAAGTTTGTGATCCTCTGATACACTATTTTTTTTCTTAAGTTCATTAAGTTTCTCTTCAAACTTATTCATACTAACTTCCATTACAACATTAGAGAACATTTGGATAAATCTGCGATAACTGTCGTAGGCAAAACGTTCGTCACCCGCTGCTTCCGCAAGTGCTTGGACTGTTTCATCATTCAG
Source organism: Synergistaceae bacterium (assembly GCA_012728165.1). Classification (GTDB taxonomy): domain Bacteria; phylum Synergistota; class Synergistia; order Synergistales; family Synergistaceae; genus JAAYFL01. Next base: position 4,141 of record JAAYFQ010000011.1, read on the forward strand.
TCCGAGATTAAGAATTGTATCCATCATTCCAGGCATTGATACTGACGCTCCTGAACGAACTGAAACAAGAAGCGGATTTTTAGTTCCTCCAAATTGTTTTTCGGCAAGTTTCTCAACTCTTGCTATTGCGGACACGATATCAGCCCAAATATTTACAATAAAATCTTTTTCCTCCCAATATTTATGGCAGGCTTCAGTTGTTATTATAAATCCGGGAGGAACAGGAAGACCTATTTTCCACATTTGGGCAAGATTAGCTCCTTTGCCACCGAGAAGGGTCTTCATAGATGCATCGCCTTCAGAAAAATCATAAACATACTTTGTTATTCCATTCATAATAAAACCTCCAATATATGGTTCAGCCTATGTAAATATAATTCTTAATGCTAAATGACAGCAAAAGTATAATTATTTAAGTAAACTAAAATCTCCGATATGCATGAAAAACTCCTGACATTTACCAAGCAAGGCAAGGCGGTTGTTTCTAATATCTAGATTTTCATCCATAACTAGAACATCAGTAAAAAATTGAGTGATAACTGGTGCAAGTTGCGCGAGTATAGAAACAAGTTGCTGCCAGTCTAAATTTTTAATCGCTTCTTTTGCAAGTTTCGTAAGGTATTGTAACTGATCATTAAGATGTTTTTCAGAGTCAGATGTAAATTTTGACGTGTCTACTTCAATGCGAGTATCTCCTGCTTTTATAAGTAGGTTTTTTATTCTTATGGCAGCTGTAATTAGATCAGCAAACCAAGCTTCATCACTTATTTTTTGAAGCGTATCACACATACGGGCTACCTGAAGGGGTCTCGTTGGTATCGTTTGCAATGCCAACATAACAACACTACGAGAATATCCTTTTTCTTTTAATTGAACTTGCAAACGCAAGTTAAGGAAAGTATAAATTTTTGAGAGCATTTCTGAGTCAAAATTAAATGGCGCAGCTGCAGATTTAATCAATTCATTTATATCAATATCAAGAGAAAGTCCCCATATTATTTCATTTATACATCTAGCTGCTCTTCTGAGACCATATGGGTCTTGTGTTGATGTTGGTTCATGACCTATTTTATATATAGCCGCAATGGTATCTGCTCTATCTGCAAGTCCGATAATAGCTCCTTCTATCGAAGACGGAATTTCGTCTCCTGCAAATCTAGGAAGGTATTGTTCATATAAGGCTAAACAAACCTCTTTGTGTTCTCCTGCTTTTTTTGCATATTCACGTCCCATTACTCCCTGAACTTCCGCAAACTCATAGACCATGTTTGATACTAAATCCGCTTTTGCAATTGAAGCAGCTCGCTCTATAAATGAGTAAATATTATTTTTATCGAGTTTTTTTGTTAAAGTTAAAGAAAGTGTTTTCACTCTTTGTACTTTGTCGTATACTGAGCCTAACTGTTCTTGATAAGTTATGTCCTTTAACTCTTCTGCCATATCATCAAGAGACTTTTTCAGATCTTCTTTCCAAAAAAATGCGGCATCATAAAGTCTCGCGCGCAAAACTCTTTCATTGCCTTCTTTTATAATACTCATGTCTTTTGCAAGATTATTGCTAACTCCTATGAAATTTGGCATAAGTTGGCCTTCAAGATCTCTAACAGGAAAATAGCGCTGGTTTTTCGCCATTGTGAGAATCAACACTTCTGTGGGAATATTCAAAAATTCTTTATCAAAACTACCATAAAAAACTACTGGGTATTCATTAAGATGTACTACTTCATTTAATAACTGGGTATTAACTTCAACTTTTGCGCTAAGTTCATTCTCTATTTTTTCAATCCCGCGAAGTATCATCTGCTTACGTTCTTCAGGATTAATAATTACGAAGTTTTCCCTTATTATTTCAAAATACTTTTCAGCATTCGGAATCTCAATTTCAGATGCTCCCATAAAACGATGGCCGCGTGATATCCTTCCACTCTTAACGTCTCCGAAACTCGTTTCGATAATCTCTGTTCCAAAAAGGCTTAAAAGCCATCTGACTGGGCGAGCAAAACTAATGTTTTTATCTTGCCAATACATGCTTTTTGGAAAGGATAATCTTTTTACTATTTTTTTTAGTATTTCTGGAAGGACGATTATGGTTTCGACTCCTGACAGACGTGTCACTGCAATCAGATATTCAGTGCCATTAACTAAATCTGTTTTTAGCTCATCTACTTGCAACCCCATGCTTCGGGCAAAGCCTTCGGCAGCTTTTGTTGCTTTACCATTAACATCAAATGCCCGTGATTTTGCAGGTCCTTTTGATGTTTCTACGATATCTTTTTGAAAACAAGCCACATTTTTAACATAGACTACTAATCTTCTGGGAGTGCAGTTAATTATAATTTCACCGTGCTCTATACGAGCAATATTAAACTCTTCTTGGGTAAAAAAATTGAGATTTTCAAGTGTTTTTGACATAAAACGGGCAGGAATTTCCTCCGTGCCAATTTCGAAAAGTAAGTCTTTTGTAGTCATTAGATTTCAGCCCTCTCATTTTTCTCAAATTTATTGAATTTACCTGTAAGAGGATGTCCCATTTCTTCTCTTTGTGCTATGTACATCTGGCAACAGACGCTGGCAAGTGCACGAACACGTCCAATATATCCTGTGCGCTCAGTAACACTTATGGCATTTCTTGCATCAAGGAGATTGAAGGTATGAGAGCATTTTAAAACATAATCATAGGCAGGAAGAACGAGTCCATGTTCTAAAATTTTCTTAGATTCAGCCTCATACATATTAAAAAGCTGGAAAAGCATTTCAGTACTCGCAACTTCAAAGTTATAAGTTGAATGCTCCACTTCTCCCTTATGGTGAATATCGCCATAAGTAACATCACCTACCCATTTAAGGTCGTAGACCGTGTCAACTTTTTGAACAAACATAGCTATGCGTTCTAATCCATATGTAATTTCAGAAGGGACAACTTCCATATCAATCGACCCCATTTGTTGAAAATAAGTAAACTGAGTTACCTCCATTCCATCAAGCCAAACTTCCCAGCCTAAGCCAGATGCACCTGTTGTCGGGTTTTCCCAGTCATCTTCAACAAAACGAATATCATGTTCTGCCGGATCTATACCAAGTACTTTTAAACTTTCAATGTAAATTTCTTGTATATTAGTTGGAGCAGGCTGAATTATGACTTGATATTGATAGTAATGCTGTAGCCTATTTGGATTCTCACCATATCGTCCATCCGTCGGCCTTCTTGAAGGTTCCACATAAGCTGCTCGCCATGATTCTGGACCTAGCACTCGTAGAGTTGTAGCAGGGTTCATTGTGCCAGCTCCTACTTCAATATCATATGGTTGTTGAATAACACATCCTTGGGCTGCCCAAAAGTTATCTAAATGCATAATAATTTCTTGAAAATTCACTTACAGTTGCCTCCTTTGAAATTTACGTTGCTAATTTTCTATATTTCCTACGGTATTTTTTATATCAAAAACAATCTTAGTTTGTTTATAAAATCTTGATAGATTTCAACATTTCTATCCATTTGCGACCACTTTAAAAAATCATTCTGTTTTAAAGTCGCTGCATATTGCAATTCTTTAAGAAGCTCTATATCAATAGAAACGCACGTTGAACATTTTGAACAGCAAAGTCCATCGTCGCTCCAGAAGGAGCTATTATTAAGCAATGAGCCACATAATACACACTGTCTCAGTGAAGGGGCTAATCCAATAGCATTTAAAAGTCTCCAAATAAAACGAAACTCAACTATTTTTGGATGACAATTTTCCTTTAAAAGCAACATCGTCCCCCATAACAAATTAAGTATGTTATTACTTTCATGCGTCGTTTCTACAACTTTACAGACAGTTTTATAAAACTGTATAGCGGTATATAGTTGTAGCGATTTACTCCGCAAAATCAAAAAGTCTTCTTTTACTTCAGCAGACTGAAGATATAACCCATTAGGACTTTGATAAATATTATACGTGCCCCACATCATTGGCTCTATTGCACCGCCAAATCGATTTTTTGATGAGCCAGCAGGAGCAAACACCCACCTGGGACCCAAATCACGCAAAAAAAGCAGGAGAGACAAACCGCTTTTTACAGAATCCCTTCTTTGCAAAACTGTTCCGGATTGTTTATAGTAGCCCTGTTCTAATTTATCTGTTCCAAAATTAGATATCAAAAACTATACCCCAATTTGCGAAGTTCGACTGTCGATTTCCTCCAACCTGGTTTTACTTTAACCCAGAGCTGAAGGAATATCGGATAACCAAATTTCTCTACTAGGTCTTTTCTTGCAGCAGTTCCTATCTCTTTTAGTTTAGAACCGTTTTTACCTATTATTATTCCTTTTTGGCCCGCTCTGTCAACTATTATAGTAGCCCTTATTTCTGCAACTTTAAGTTCAGGATATTCCTCTGGATTTTTAAATTCTTCTACAATAACTGCAACCCCATGTGGAACTTCCTCTTCGGTAAACTCTAAAATCTTCTCTCTTATGATTTCAGCGGCAAGAAATCTTTCTGTGGCATCCATCAGCATATCTTCAGGATAAATACATGGTTGTTCAGGTAAGTATTTACCGATTTTCTTAGCAAGCACATCAATATTAAAACCTTTTGTGGCAGAAACCGGTACTGCCTCAAGAAGTGTCAGCCTATCGCTATAAAGTTCAGATGTTTTTTTATAAAATTCAGTGTTAGAAAGTTTATCAACTTTATTTACGACTAATAAAACAGGGATATTTACAGAAGAAAGTGTATTTAAGATTATTTCTTCTTTTGTTCCTATTGATTGGTCGCCTGCTTCTACAACAAAACATATTAAATCTACTTGAGAAAGTGCATCTTTCACTTCTTGTATCATGAATTCACCTAAAACGTGTTGAGGTTGATGTATACCTGGAGTATCAACGAATATTATCTGCTCGTTTTCAGATGTATAAATACATCTGATTGCGTTGCGTGTAGTTTGCGGTTTTGATGACACAGCAACAACTTTTTCTTTTAGCATTGAATTAATAATTGATGATTTGCCAACATTGGGTCTACCAATTAATGCCACATAGCCAGCTTTAAAAATTTTATTTGTATCTGCTTTTACTAGATTCATCTACGTTCATCTTCCTTCCATATTTCAAATTTTTAGAATTTGAAATATTCCGATACAATTTGATCTTGTTCTTTCCACATAGCTTGTTTACGTTCAATTGTGTCGTGATCTAGTCCGATTAGGTGCAATAATCCATGGCATATAACTAGCACCAACTCGTTTATAAATTCTTTTTTTTGATTGATGGCATTTTGTTTAACAACTTCTGTGCAAACAACGATATCACCAAGAGGAAGAACATCCCAGTTAGAAGGAGGGTTAAAATCACCTGTTTTAGACTCCCACATTGGAAAAGAAAGAACATCAGTCACTTCAGATGTATCTCTATACTTAGCGTTTATTTGTGTCATTTTTATTTCATTTACAAAAACAAGTGATATTTCTACAACTCTTACATCATCCGGAATACATTTTTTGTTTTTTAGAGTAAGTGTATACAAAGACTCTAATCTTTTTATGTCATTCGGCATCAAGTCCGAACCCTCGTCACTATTTACATAGATCGAAACATTCATTTAGATTCGTAACTCTCTGCTGTCAGTTCAGACTTTCTATCATTTATTACATCTTTTATGTCACGAACTTCTCGTGAATGATATCTTGATCTTAATATTTCAACAAAATTTGATTTTATAGTTGTAATGTCTTTTAAAGTAAAATCTACATTATCAAGTTGTTTATCTTTTACTTTGACATCTATTACGCTATCAACAAGTAAATTTAATTCCCTAATTGTCTCAAAAGGCTTATTGGTACCTTTGAATGCTGCTTCTACGGAATCAGCAAGCATAACCAACGCGGTTTCTCTTGATTGTGGCTTAGGACCAGGATATCTAAATTGTTCCTCTGTTACATTTTCACTCATAGCTTGTGCTTTTTCATAAAAATATTTCTGTAGAGTTGTTCCATGATGCTCAGAAATAAATCTCCAAAGTTCCTTGGGCAATTTAGATTCTTCTGCTATTTCAAGCCCATCTTTGACATGCGATATAAGAATAAGTTCTGAGAGCGAGGGCGACAAAGTATCATGTATATTCTCGCACTGCATCTGATTTTCTACAAAATAGCTTGGATTTCTGAGCTTTCCTATGTCGTGATAATAAGCCCCCGCTTTAACCAGAAGTCCATTCATTTTAAGCTCATCTGCAGCTGCCTCAGCAAGTGTGCCAACCATCAATGTATGATGATATGTTCCTGGAGCTTCAATTTGAAGACGTTTCATAAGAGGCTGTGATGGGTGACTTAATTCAAGAAGCCTAAGCGGAGAAATTACGTCAAACATATTTTCCCAAAGGGGCAGAAGAGCTACGACAATGGCACCCCATGCTGCACTAAAAATTAAACAAGAAACAACTAGATTGCGGGTAATAGATAGCCCAAGTCCCCAATGGATGAAGATACTAACTGTACCTAAACATATTCCTAAAAAGAAAAGGTTTTTCCAAATTGCCATCCTATGGTTTGGAGGATCTATAAAAAGGACTCTGCCTATTCCCGCTGAAAAAGAAGCTAATATACACCCAATTGTAACTATTCCTGGTGATAGCCCATATGCAATCATAACGCTTATTATTCCGCCTCCAAAAATAATGTGATAAGAAAGTGATATCGGAATAGTAAGACACAACCAACCTGTCATTCCAAGCACAGCCATAGAATAACCACCTAGGCGTGCAAAGAAAAGTTCTAGAGACCAGGAAAGTGATAAAACAATAGCTACATATATCCATTCTTTAACAGAAAGTTTTTCCTTTAATCCATTTTCAATCCAAACTGGCCAGAAACTCCAAGCCAAAATAACAAACAGGACGAAAACTAGATTTTTCAATGGAAATTCTGCGTCTGGATATCCCTGTGATTTTAACAACCTTGCTAATTGCTCAGTAACTAGTTGTCCTTTTTGGACAAGGACAGATCCAGGACGGATTTCTCTAATCACTGCAGGAATTTGTAGAGAAATATCATCCCTTAATCTAGCAGTCATTTCAGAATCTGACTGAAGTGATGGGTTTAATACAAGATTAAGAACCTGAAAAGCAACGTTTTGCTCTGCTTGTTTAAGTTTTGTTTGCTTAAGATATCGCCAAATTAACTTTGTTTGATGTTCTCTTGTCTGTGCTTTATCTGGAATTTTTTTACCGATAGTTAATGCTGTCAAAATAATCTTTTCTTTTGATTCAAGAGATAGCTTTGACAATAAACCAGTCAGTGCTGGGGTTAATACCGCCGCAAAATCACCTTCTTGCAACGAGCTGAGTCTTTTTGTAACTTCTGTAGCTACTTCTTCATCTCGTACCATTACATCTACAATACGATTGGCGGCACGCTGCCTAAGATCTAATGTGGCAGCTTTATCTTCATAGCGAGAAGTTGTTAACGCAAAATAAGTTCTCTTAGAAGGATAGCCGATATTATAATTGTCTTTTCTGTCTGATATGTACCAATTGAGTGAGATAAGTATTAATGCAGAAAACAACAATATCAACCTAAAAAAAACATACTGTCTGTTCTCAGGCTTAAATGAGCACTTGTCTATTATGTGTTTAATAAAAATATCAAACGATGTGCTTTTCTTTTTTCCTGATATCATATTCTTCATAAGCCCTCACTATACGTTTGACGGTTTCATGACGAACAACGTCATGACTTGTTAATTTTACAAAAGCTTTACTCTGTATATTATTAAGTATTTCTTGAACGTTTTAACCCTGATTCTTTGCTGCCGTGTAAATCTATCTGAATAATAGCTCCTGGAACAACTGATTTTGAACTAAACACAAGGCGTGTTAAAAACATCTTCATTTATAAATAAACGTGTAACTGTCTCGTTTACTAAAGAAGTTGTTATATTACCATTTATTTTTCTTTCTTTGTCGTTTATTCTAGCCTTTAATAAAAACTAAGCTCTAACTACTGAGATTATTTCAGGTATTTCATGTTTGATAGAAGTCTCAACTAACATTCTAAGTGTCTCATTAGCATAAGGACATGTCCCGCAAGAGCCTATTAACTCAACAGTCAGAGCTCCACTTTCTTCATCAAAACTTACAAATTTCGCATTTCCTCCGTGAGATTTCAGTATTGGAGTAACTTTTGTTTCAAGTGTTTGTATGATTTTTTCTTCTATACTCATGATAAATACCTCCAATTAGTTTATGCTTTATACTTGTATTATAGCTAATTTTCATCATTTTTGGTGGATACAATTATTTTCGCAAGATTCCAAAACTCATCAAGTTCGTTTAAAGTGAAAGCATTCCAATCTTTACCTGATTTTGATACCTGACCTTCAACACATCTAAAACGCGAGGCAAATTTTTCACAAGCCTTGTGAAGTGATGCTTCTGGATCAATATTAAAATGTCTGCTTAAATTAACAACCGTAAAAAATACATCACCAATTTCTTCTTCAACATTATCAATATTATTGTTGTTGATTGCATCCTTCAGTTCTGTTATTTCTTCATCAACTTTTGCTATGACGGATGAAAGCGCATCTTTTGGCCAATCAAAGCCAACTTTAGCTGCTCTTTCTTGCATTCTGTACGCTTTTAGTAATGATGGCAACAATCTAGGGATTCCAGCTAATAAAGATGAATCTTCGTGCCTTTTTTCGCGTTCTCCAGTTTTTATCTGTTCCCAATTACGCAATACTTCTTCTGTGTTTTTTAGATTAATATCTCCGAACACATGTGGATGTCGTCTGACCAATTTTTCTGAAATATAGTCTATTACATTAGAAATATCGAAATTATCATGCTCAGCAGCTATACATGAGACGAAAACAACTTGCAACAAAAGATCTCCGCATTCTTCACATATATTATTAAGGTCTTCCTTCTCTATTGCTTCTATAAGTTCGTAGGCCTCTTCAATTATATAACGTCTGAGAGTCAAGTATGTCTGTTCTCTATCCCAGGGACAACCACCTGGAGCTCTAAGACGTTTCATTATTTCGACAAGATTATTAAATTTTTTAGATACTGCTGTGCAATCAGACAACGCAAGCACCTCCTTTTCGATATTTTATTATTTTAACAGACTTACTTTATATTGTTCTTTAATTATTTCAGAAAGGGATAATATTCCATCAAAACCTCCGACTGTTAAAAGACCGTCAAGCCGACGGTGCCATTTTTTTGTGAGATTAAGTGTTCTCCAACTACCTTCACAATCACCTGTGATAACAGTTTCATCAGGAGTACACATGATTTTTGTGATTCCGAAATCATTCGCAGAACAACGTACATACGCAAGATTAAAGAGAAATTTTAGACTTTCTGGTATTTGGCCAAATCTGTCCTCTGTCTCATTTTGTAGATCTATTACTTCATTAGGAGACATGACTTTAAGAAGTCTCCTATAAAGAGTAACTCTCTGATTTTCCTGTGGTAAATAATCTGAGGGGATAATAGCAGGAAACAATATTTGAACTTCTACAGGAACTAGTTCAGTCCCTTTAATTTTTGCAATTTCTGCAGCAAGAAGATCACAGTATTTTTGGTAGCCAACTTTTATTGAATTGCCATGTTGTGCTACACCTATTAAATCTCCAGCTCCTCTGATTTGCAAGTCGCGTTGTGCAAGCTGATAACCAGCGCCAAGTTCATCTAATTCAGCAATGGCTTCTAATCTCTCTCTTGCATCAACAGAGAGACAAGCGTCTTCAGGATAGAATAAAAATGCATATGCCTGTTCTTCTCTTCTGCCAACACGACCGCGCAGTTGATATATTTGAGCTAGCCCCAGTTCATGCGTATCATCAATGATTAAAGTATTAGCTTTTGGTATATCTAAGCCACTTTCAACAATTGTTGTACATACTAAAATATCGATTTCTCCTGCTGAAAAATCAAGCATTGTTTTTTCCAGAGTAATCTCAGGAGTTCTGCTGTGTGCTATAGCTATTTTTAATTTCGGGAAAAGCCTTCTCAACATTGTAGCTCTTTCCTGTATATCATTGATCCTGTTGTGGACAAAGAAAACTTGCCCACCTCTATTTTTTTCGCGAAAAACAGCGCTTATTAAAAGTTCTTCAGACCAGGGTCTAACAATAGTAATAACAGGCAATCGTCTTTGTGGCGGCGTTTGTAATACAGATATGTCTCTTAACCCACTTATAGATAAAGAAAGTGAACGAGGAATAGGTGTTGCTGATAACATAAGAACATCTACGTTAGGGGCCAATTTTTTTAAAGATTCTTTATGTAATACTCCGAATCGATGTTCTTCGTCTATTATCACTAGTCCAAGATCTTTAAAAATAACGTCAGGACTTAACAATCTATGAGTTCCAATGATAATGTCTACTCTGCCATTTTCTAAATTATTGACAATTCGTTTTTGTTCAGCCACGGAGACAAAACGAGAGATTACTTCTACACAAACCGGTAAATTAGCAAATCTTGTAGAAAAGGTTTCAAAGTGCTGTTGTGCAAGCAATGTGGTTGGGACCATTATTACAACTTGTTTACCTGAAAATACTGCTCGTGAAACAGCTCTTATTGCAACTTCAGTTTTTCCAAACCCTACGTCTCCGACAATTAAACGATCCATAGGAACAGCTGCTGACATATCTGCTTCTACGTCATTAATCGCTTTAATTTGGTCATTAGTTTCAGTATAAATAAAACTTTTCTCAATTTCTTTCATAAGTTCTAAGTTGGCAGAAAATGCATAACCTTTTGTAAGTTCACGAGTCGCGTATATTTTAATTAGATCTTTCGCTGCTTTTTCTGCCAATTCACGTGCTTTTTCTGATGTTTTTTTCCAACGTGTACTTTTTAGACTATTAGCAACAGGCTCTTGACCAGGAAGTGCAGTCCATGGAGAGATTTTATAAAAATATAAAACTGGAATCAAAAGTCTGCGTTGCTCAGCAAACTCTAGAACTAAATATTCTTGATCTCCAAGCTCTGTTGCTACTATCTTTGGACCGAGATATCTAGCGACACCATAATCGTCGTGAGTAACCCATTGTCCCGGAATTAGCCCTGCTCCCCAGTCACTAGGAGCTCTATTACTATTACCTCTTGCTGAAACAGTAATACCAGAGAGTTCATAATCTGATATTAAAGCGATTTTTTCAACAGGGTCTATAAAGCCTTCTGAAAGATCTCCCTTAAAAAAATTATATCCAGCGTTCGCGGCCCACTCAAGATTAACATCCGACTCTGAATACACTGATATACTATATTTTTCTTTTGAAAGTGATGAGGTAAATACTTCTAGATCTTTTAATTTTCCTCTAAACATAGGGAGTCTTTTTATTGACATCCTATAAGATGAAGTGTAAACATCTTGAACAACTCTAATACGTTTATACTTCGAAAGAATTTTGTATAAATCATCCCATTCCAACCATGGAATAGCACTTTGCAAAGCATTGTCAAGATTGTTCCATAACCACTGAGCATTTGCTGCTGTGTTTTCAAGACCTTTAGGGTCAAAAAATACCACATGCATTTCAGGGAGAAAGTGTTTTTCTAGATTTAATATGTTTGTGGTAGGGATAAGGCTCTGTATCGAATGCTCTTGCAATGTTTTTAAGCTTTTTTGTGTTTCTGGTAAGAAAAATCTAATACTGACTATTTCATTGTCAAAAAACTCAATTCTGACTGGATAATCATCTGAAGGACTAAAAACATCAACAATACTGCCTCTTACAACAAACTGTCCAGGAGACCAAACTAGATCATTACGTTCATATTTGTTGTCAGAAAGCCAATTGATTAGATTGTCTCTACCAATTTCATCTTTTAATGAAAATTGAAGCCAAGCGTCGGCAAATGAAAAAGGGGCAAGTAATGAAGCTGGCGTAGCAAGTAGAACCCCTTTGTTTTGTCTAAACCGATCCAAAATACCGCCTCTAGAAACTCTTATTGCTTGTATTTTCGCTTTATCTTCTATAAAAGGAACCTCTGGAAGTACCAGAAATGACTCTTGCAATTTAAGATTTTCTGAATCTGCAAAAAAATCTCTCACCTGACGTTGATCCGGCAACAGGACAAGTAACTGGACATCACATTTCCTGCACACCCATGGGCGCATTGCCCCTCTTGATATTAGATGAACCGACTTATTTCTGTACCATAAATTTTCATTCAAAGAAAAAAGGCTGCTGATGTTTTCTTGTTTTGTGTTATTTTTCATTGTCTATTCACCATGAAAGCTATTTATTAAATTGAAAAGGCGTGACACAGTCACGCCTTTTCTTTTTTATCGAATTTAAGACCATTTATTTCACTCATTGCTTTATCTAAATCATTAGTAAGCCATAATTTAATTGCATCATATGCAATATCTGTAAGGTTATCCCATTGCTTTCGCTGCTGTTGAGGGATTTTTGATAATACCCAGTCAGCTAAATCAATGTTTACGCTTGGAACTCCTACTCCAATTCGCAAACGTGGAACTTCATGGGTTTGAAGAGCACCTAGTATTGAGGTCATACCTTTTTGTCCGCCAGCAGATCCTTTGCCTTTAAGTCTGACTTTTCCCCAAGGAAGAGCTGCATCATCATAAATGACTAAAATGTCTTTTGGTTCTAGATTTTGGTAGCGCACAGCTTGTAAAACAGAGCTCCCACTTAAATTCATATAGGTATATGGTTTTAAGAAAGAGACTCTTTCACCTTCAAGGATTAGTGGCCCCCAAAATGCACCTTTATATTTCATCTGTGGTTCGGCAAGCGAAAAACGATTTACAAATGAATCAAGAATAAGCCATCCTATGTTATGTCGTGTCCATGCGTATTCTGTGCCAGGATTTCCAAGACCTACGATTAGTTTCATATTATAAAGTTAAAACACCAAACTATTCAGCGTGCTTTTCGTCTTTAGCTTCCTTACCCTTTGCAACTACTTCGACTTCAGGGGTAGTTCCTTCTTCTTCGATGACTTCTTCAACTTCTTCTTCAACAACCTTAGGCTGTGCAATGTGAATTACCATTGTGTCGCCATCTGTAAGCACTTCACTTCCCTCTGGAACGGGAATGTCTCTTACATATATTTCTGAACCTAGCTCTAGATCCTTGATGTCAAAGTCAATTTGTTCAGGGATGTCACTAGGCTGAATTTCAACTGTGATAAGTCTTGTACCATAAAAAATCATGCCGCCTTCTTTTATTCCTGCACAAAGCTCCCTGTTAACTATGTTAATAGGAATATCAACTTTGATTTTATGTCCTTTGAGAACCTGATAGAAGTCGATATGTCGAATCTGTTGAGTAATTGGATGGCGCTGAACATCTCTTATTAGAGTTGAGACTGTATTCCCATCTTCTAATACTAACTCAATAAGAGTAGTCTCTTTGTTCTTACTGTTAGCAGTAGCCTGGATACTCTTAGTAGAAACAGTGCCTGCGAGCCCGAGCTTATATTCAGGACCATAAAGAATCGAAGGGCACATGTTTTTATTTCTTATTTTCCTGCATGAACCTGTACCTTTGGCGTCCCTTTTTGTAAACTCAATCTTCAAATTTTCTTTTTTTGTTGCCATTATAAAATTTCCTCCTCAAAGTTTATATACATATTCTTTTTCTTTATAACACGTGATAAATTAACAATTTTATGCCACATTATAAACTAGCGAAATAAAATACTGACAGAATGCTCTGAATGAATCCTCCTAAGAGCTTCTGCGAAAAGCGGAGCTATGGATAGAACCTTGATCTTATCTATTTTCTTTTCATCAGGAAGAGGAATTGTATCTGTAAGTATCATCTGTTTAATACAGCTAGATTTAATTCGTTCTATTGCAGGGCCAGAGAGAACGCCGTGTGTAGCACACGCATAAATGTCAGTTGCTCCTCTTTCTTTCAACGCTTCTGCTGCTTTAACAATTGTGCCTGCTGTATCTATTATATCGTCTACTAAGATTACAACTTTACCTTCTACATTGCCTATGATTTCCATTACTTCACATGTATTTGCAATTTCATGAGAACGACGCTTGTCTACAATGGCAAGTTCAATGCTTCCAATTTGTCCAGCAAATTTTCTTGCTCTTACAACTCCTCCGATGTCAGGAGATACAACAGTAACAACACCGTCAAGTACTTCTTTCTTCAACTCTTTACGGAAATATGAAGCAAGAAGAGAAGCACCAGTCAAATGATCAACAGGAATATCGAAAAAACCTTGTATCTGACCGGCATGTAGGTCTGCTGCGATAACTCTATCCGCTCCTGCCTTCTCTAACAAGTTAGCTATAAGTTTGGCTGTGATAGGTTCTCTCGCGCGAGTTTTTCTATCTTGTCTAGCATATCCAAAATAAGGGATTACTAGGTTTACACGATAAGCAGACGCTCTTTTTAGAGCGTCAACTATTATAAATAATTCAATAAGGTTCTCATTGGTAGGTTCGCAGGTAGGTTGTACAACGAAAACATCAGCACCACGAACGCTTTCTTCAATGGATACTCCAATTTCTCCATCAGAAAACCTAAAGATTTTTGATGCTGAAAGAGGGCATCCTAAACTCACACAAATGCTTTCTGCAAATTTAGGGTGAGCACTTCCTGAAAATATTTTTACTTCTCTCAAGCCCGACGACATCTTATTTTCCTCCATATTGTTTCTTTTTACGAGCATACCATTCTTCTATTATTCTTTGTTTTCCTCTGCTAATGGCAAGCGAACCCTCAGGAACGTCTTTTGTTATTGTTGACCCGGCTGCTGTCATAGCATTATTACCAACTTTTATGGGAGCAATAAAAATAGTGTCACTACCTATAAAACAATTATTTCCTATAATGGTGCCGTTCTTTTTTTCACCATCATAATTAGCAGTTATGGTTCCAGCACCAATATTTGTGTTTTCTCCGATTTCACTATCACCTATATAAGAAAGATGTGGAATTTTTGTTCCTTTTGATACATGACTGTTTTTAATCTCTACAAATCTTCCTACATGCACATTATCCATAAGTTCGGTACCTTCTCTTATAAATGCATATGGCCCTATTGTTGAGTTATCTCTCACATAACTATTATTTATTCTAGTAGAACCTATTATACTTACATTGTCTCCTATTTGTACATTATTAAGCACTGTGAAACTTCCGATTCTTGAACCAGAACCAATTGTAGTGCTACCCCAAAGCTGTACGTTTGGCTCAAGGACAATGTCATTTCCAAGCTTTACGTCTGGTCCAATCCAGGTTGTAGAAGGATCCATAAAGCGAACACCAGCTAACATCCATTTTTTCAAAATTCTGTTGCGCATTATTAAAGTAGCTTCAGCAAGCTGAGTGGGGTCATTTACGCCAAGAAACTCATTGGAATCCGTAGTTTTTATTGCGTCAACCTTACCATTATTTTCCTGTATTAAAGTCAGCACATCTGGTAAATAGTATTCTTTTTGTGCATTTTTACATGTGAGTTTATCTATTACTTTGAACAAAAATTCGGTGTTAAAAGCATACATTCCACTGTTTACTTCGTGACATTGGCGCTGAAGATCAGTTGCATCTTTTTCCTCTACTACCTTAACTTTATCGCCAAATCTAATTACTCTGCCATATCCTGTTGGTTCTAATGTATCAAAACTCAAAAAACTACATTTATTATCAGAAGCAATATGTTGTTCTAAAAAAAGCTTTAATGTGCTAGCTGTTATGAGCGGTGTATCACCAGGAAGTATGAGTATATTTTTGTACTCTTTCCACCAGGATTGTGCAAGTTTAACTGCGTGTCCAGTGCCAAGCTGCTCTCTCTGCCAAAGCACATCAACATTTTTATATGTAGTTCCAAGCCATTCTTCAACTTTTTCACCGCAGAACCCAAGCATTACGGCAACATTTTCAACTTCAGCATTTTCCACTGCAGCTAATAGGTAATGAATAAGCGGCTTATCAAGCAATGTTTGAAGAACTTTCGGAGTTCTACTATGCATACGTGTACCTTTGCCTGCAGCAAGAACTAATACACAGAACGATTCTTTCTTTTGAGGCATCGCTACAACTCCCCTTCAAGTTTTAATCTAATTATTCGAAATTGATTCAGAAATTACAATTGGCTGGGGCGGATGGACTCGAACCATCGATGCCGGAGTCAAAGTCCGGTGCCTTAACCGCTTGGCTACGCCCCAAAATGCGCATCGGTAATTATATATCATAATGACAAAACACAACAGCTAATTGGATAAGATATCATTTCAGTTTGTATCTTCTGACTATTTTTTTTAAAATTGGCAAATAATATATTCTGATGATATGTTCAATTAACTGTTATTATCGATATGATTTACTGCACAATTGAATATTCTATCTGCAAGCACTGTTTTTGTCTATTTTTTATTGATAATATTTTAAATATGCTTCATTAGTGACTATTTTGTTCATTGTAATAATATTTATATAATTTCTGAATGCTATAATTATAATATACTTTTGTATATAACCAAACATACATCATTGGGTAGGTATCTTTTGTTATATATATTTTAGGGGTGTACATATGCGAATAAAACCAACTATGAAATATTTTCTTGCTTTATTTTTTGTTCTGTGTTTCCTGTTTCTTCCTAAATATCAAGCAATTGCGAATCCCGATATAGATTCATATGAAATAAAAATTCCATTTGTGGTTGGAGAGTCCGTAACTGCGTCTTACAATGGCCAACAATACACAATAGGTGAAGTTGTAGCCCTTCCGACTAAAACACGTTGGCCAAGCTATACCGCAAGTGCATGGGGAGTCCCTGGTGAAATATGTGCTAGTGCAGTAAACGCAATCCACATGCTTGTCTCTGTTGAAAAAGATAAAGGGCGTACTATGAGCATAATTCCTAAAGAAACAATAGCTCCCGCTGCTGGGGCAGGTGCTTCTATTGTTCTTTCGACAAAAGCAGGCTATGGAATATTTGGTTCATGGTCACCCACAGTCGGTTCACAAGTATTTATTCAAAAACAAGGTTCTTCTTTAAAAGAATTATTAAATATAGATAATCTTCCTAAAAGTGGAGATGCTCTCGTAATATATGTGCAAAATTTGCAGCTTCCATATATGGCTGAAATAGAAAACCACCCAGGCGGACGCGTAACTATTTGGGATAAAGATGGTTACAACGTTATCGGAAGAGTTATTAAACCAGTTGGTGGGACAGGGCGATTTGAAGGAACTTTGTTTCAACGTACATCCGCTTTACGCGCAAATCATAGTGGAGTTATAGACTACAGCACTTCGCCCTACGGAAAAATCGGCGGATTTCAAATTATCCCTTGGGAACATGCGATTTCATCAAAAGAAATGCAAGGAGCATGGGATATGACACAGTGGTTAATTATTGGACCAAAAGACGGCATTTCAAAAATAGGAAGCACTTTTCCTTTATTTAAACAGGGACTAGTGACAGGCCCCTCTAATGGAGAAACGCTGTGGGATGTTTGGTCTACATATGGAAAAAAATCTCTTTTCCTTGTTCGAATAAATGGAGGTCCGTGGCAGAAGATTTTTGATATAACAGGTAAAAATGATACTGCTCTCAGTGCCGTCACGCATTTACGACTATACTTCCCTTTTCACAGAGAAATTCAAGAAAGTCCTAATAAATGTCAGTAGTAAAAAACTCTAGCGAAACTTAAAATATATTTAGTAATTAAATACGTATAATCTATATAATTCTTTCTTCTTTCAGTGTTTCTAAAACTATTTTTCTCAATTTCTTGTCCTGAAGAGCCTTTACAATTGTAGCTTTTATCCAACCCTCTCTCACTCCGCAGTCCAGTCTTTTCCCCTTAAATATACATCCATACACGGGTTCTGATTTCAACATAGATGCTATAGCATCTGTAAGTTGAAACTCTCCCCCTCTCCCTGGTTTGATTCTTTTTAAATGAGAAAAAATAGAACGAGATAGGATGTATCTTCCCATTATAGCCAAGTTAGATGGAGCCAATTTAGGATCAGGCTTTTCGACTAAGCCGTTAATTTTATATATACCAGGTTCTACTTCTTCAGCATCTACAATTCCATATCTTGAGGTCTCATTATTAGCAACTTTTTCTAGACATAGAATTGACCCTCCATATTTTTTTCTTACTGTATCTAACTGTGTTAATACAGTTGGGGTTGATATCATGACATCATCTGGAAGTAATAACGCAAAGTGGGACTTACTACAAAACTTTTCTGCACATAGAACAGCATGTCCCAACCCTAACGGTTCTTCCTGTAAAGCATAATGAAAGGCTGCTAGATCAGGTATTTTGCTTATTAAAGAAACCAAATCTTTCTTATTTTGATTTAAAAGATGTTTTTCTAGTTCTATAGAATGTTTAAAGTATTTTCTTATTGATTCTTTTCCAGTTCCTGTGATAAAAACAATTTCGGTGCACCCTGACGCAACAGCTTCGTCAACACCATGATGAATTAAAGGCCTGTCTATTAGCGGTAGCATTTCTTTTGGAATATCCTTTGTTGCAGGCAAAAACCGTGTTCCTAGTCCTGCAACAGGAAATACTGCTTGTTTAATGGTTTCGAAATCAGACATTATGATTCTTCCGAAAGGATATTTTTTATAACATTTTCTAGCATTGTTGCAATCTTTTCCTTTAGTTTAGCATCACGTGACTCAACAAAGATTCGAAGTAGCGGCTCAGTTCCCGATGGGCGAAGCAACATTCGACCTTTTCCTGAAAGCATTTTCTCTGCTTTTACTATAGTTTCTTTTAAAATAGGGTGATTCATAAGTTTCTCTTTATCTGATATTTTTATATTTGTTAGTGTTTGAGGATATTTGTCAAATCTATCAACCAATGTGGAAATATCTTCATTAAGTTCCTCAATAGCCTTTAGAAACAAATTTCCTGAAGAAAGTCCGTCTCCTGTGTTCGAATAATTTAGAGCAATTATATGACCGGACTGCTCGCCACCAAGCATTGATTTTTCTTTACGCATGGTATCAAGTACATACCTATCACCAACTCCACATCTAAACACTTTTATGCCTTCTTCTGCAAGCAAATCTTCAAGGACCATATTACTCATAACTGTAGCTACCAAACCTGAGCCAAGCTCATTCTTGATAGCAAGCCATCTTGCAATGACCCACAACATAATATCACCGTCAATTATGCGTCCTTTGGAGTCACACATAAGAACTCTATCTGTATCTCCATCATATGCGATTCCAAGCTTTGAAAAATTTTTAACTGTTGCAGCAGAAAGAAAATTCATATGTGTTACACCTACTCCATTGTTTATATTAAGTCCGTCAGGAGTATTTGCTAAAAAAGTTACTTTGTCGTTCCAATGCTTATATAAAGGCTTTACAAAAGTAGATGCAGCACCATTTGCTGCGTCTACGGTAATGGCAAAATTTTGTGATTTTATAGTATTAAGAAACAAAATCAATGAGCTTAGATATTCCTCGGAAAAATGTCCCCCTCTGAAAATAATCCCAACTTCGCCACCAATTGGACGTTCTTGTTCTTTTTCAAATTCCAACATTTCTTCTATAAGAAGCTCATCCATATCAGTTAATTTAAAGCCTTTTGAATCTAAAAATTTTATTCCATTATACTCTGCAGGATTATGTGATGCGCTTATTATAGCGCCCCCACTAAAGTTATTTTTCGATAAAGCATAGCTTGCTCCGGGCGTAGGGATTACTCCTAAATCTGTAACATTCGCTCCAGCAGAGTTCATTCCGGCTATCAAGGCTGATTGAATCATAGGGCCTGAATGTCTCGTATCCCTGCCAACAGCTATGTTAAGACATTTATGTCCTTTCTTATTTAGAAATAAAACATAAGCTCGTCCTAATTTAAGAACAAATTCAGGTGTCATATTATTATTATTAGCTATATCTCTAATTCCATCCGTGCCAAAATATTTTCTTTTCTTATTTGAAATATTTTCCATAAATATTTGCCCCTTTCGGCAATAAAAGCTAACGCTTAAATATTAATTTAGATTTTTTATAACAACAGTTTCAGGCTCGATTTTTTTTATTGAGAACCCTTCCTTTAAGTTTTCAACCAATATCGGCAGTGTTAGTTGCTTAGAAACCACATTTGAAACATCAATATATATATTACATGGGACTTTTGAACTATGAAGTGCATCCATGGACGTTTGAGAGCCTTCTATTGTCAAAGTTGCCACATGCGGAGAGATCTTAAATTCATTTCGATTTCCACCAACCAAGTTAATCTCTACGTCTGTAAATGTTTTAGTTGTAGTTTTATTGCGCACTTTAATCTCGACTCGTGCACTCTCTGGGCCTGTTATTTCAATTTCTGGGTCTAAGTTTGTTGGACGGAGCGGGACCATAAGTTGTATGTTTTGTTCTAATCCTGTTATATCGATGGGTGGCAATATTAATTCTTTCATCTTATTTATAGCACTACTTTTCCCATGTATAGACACTTTTTCAGGAGTAATTTTTATTGAATCTAATTCCAAACCCTCTATTGGATAGCCTACAACAGATACTTTTACCGGAATTTTATCTGCCTGCATTTCATCTTCAAGCTTCACTTTGACTTTTACAAATTTAACTGAACTTGATATTCGCTCAATGTTTTTTTTATCTTCAGTCCCAATAATTTCTAACAGAGCTTTTAGATCGCCATTCTCATCTAATTTAGAAATCGGTAATATGGCATTTATGGCTTGAATTCCTAATATATCGGATTCTGAACCTCCTACTGTTATTTCTTCTGGACTTATATCTACGGAAGAGATAATTTTGCCTTTGGGCAATTCTCCTTCTAAGCGCCAAGTAATAGATATTTTGCGTTCAATAAATCTAGACAGTTCAACAGGAACTGTAGTTTTATTCCAACTCCTTAATCTTACTGTCGCTGGAACTTCGACTTTTGTTGGCAAATTATATTCACCAACTGGGAGTCCCTGTAAATCAACAGATACCTTAATGTCAGATGCTTCTACACGTGAAAGAGCACTAATTCTTCCTGATATTTTAACATCAAGAGTTTTCGTGGGAGTATAAATAATATGTCCAGTTGGAAGGTTGTCATACTGAATTCTTACTGTTACGCTTTTTGTCCCCTCAGTATTGCCATTCCAAGCAATGAAAACCCAAATTAAGAGCGAAATAAAGAGAGAAATAGCGGCTAACATTATTTTGGTGTGAAAAGGCCTCCCTGCTCTTGTAAAAGCTTTTTTCGTTATATTTGAAAAAAAGGTATGAATAATACCTATTCTGATTTTTATATATCTAAACAGTTTATTAATCATTAGATATACCTCCAGGCCACTTTTGTTGTATTTCGTCGCGCAATCGAGCCATAAAGTTTGAATCCTTTCCACCATCGTAACTGAAATAATGATTGCAAATACTTCTTACTTGATTTTCACTGAGTGGTCTAGAAAGAAGACCACCTACAGCTATTGTAATTTCACCACGTTCTTCTGAAACTACTAATGCAAAAGAATCTGTGATTTCTGTAACACCCAATGCCGCTCTGTGCCTCGTTCCGTACCATCTAGAGATATCAGTCTTTTCGGTAAGTGGCAGATAACAACCAGCAGCAACAATACTTTCTTGGTCTAGAACGACCGCACCATCATGCAATGGAGTCCCTGGCCAAAAAATCGATATTAGCAGTTCTTCTGTAATATCTGATTTTAAAAGAACCGCTGTTCTCCAAACTTCTTTAAGACTTGTATTACGCTGAAGTACGCATAGAGCTCCTATTCTCTGAGCCTTGCAATAGAGCAGAGCTTTTGTAAGATGTTCAGCTTTAATATCTGTGGATTTTTCATCTCTGTCCATTCTCCAAAGATGTCCTTTCCCTAATTCCTCAAGCATATGTCTTAACTCAGGCTGAAACAAAATGGGTATAACAATAATGAAAGCACCGAGAACCTTCCCAATAATCCAAGATAACGTACGCAATTCGAGAATGTTAGCAAGAGCGCCAATGAGACCAATAATTAACACGCCACGAAGCAGTTGCATTGCTCGTGTACCGACAAGCAACATCAAAACTCTATATATTATAAATGCAACAATAAAGATGTCGGGCAGATCCTGCCAACGCAAATCAAAAAATGGCAATTCAGCACCTCCTCAGAAAACCATACCGTTATATTATAACTTATTTGCTCTTAATTTACGAAGTAAAGAAAGATTTTTAATATCTCCGTCGTTATCTTTGGGTGTCTCAAGTATTGCTGGTATAAATTTAAACCGTTCATCTTGCATAAACAATTCAAAAGGGACAATTCCTATTCTTCCGTTTCCTAAGCTTGCATGTCTATCTTTTGTCGAACCTAGCTCGCCTAAACTGTCGTTTAAATGCCAACACTTAATATTATGAAGACCTAGCTGTCCTATCAATTGCAACGTTACATCATTATACAATTCTATAGTTCTGATGTCATAGCCTGCTGCAAAAATATGGCATGTGTCAACACAAAAACCAATTCTTGGATTGTTATTTAATTTATTATGAATATATGATAATTGCGAAAAATCATGTCCTATGACTGTTCCTTGGCCTGACATAGTCTCTAATAAAACAGAAACTTTTGTTTTCTCAGTTATCTTAAGTATCTTCGACAGTGAATCAGAAATCCTTTTAATTGCAACTTCTGAAGAAAATTCACGTGCAAAACCGGGATGAAGCACAACATCTGATATTCCTAGCGAAGAACACCTAAAAATCTCTTTTACGAGTGTATCCTCACTCTTTTTTCTAAGGTCATCCGTTCCTGCAAGATTTATCAAATATGATGCATGTGAAACAACCTTTAAAACTTTGGACTTTTCCAAGGCATTTTTAAAGTCTTTTATTTCTTCAGAAGACAACTCTTTGCTTTTCCACTGAAGCTGATTACTTGTAAATAGTTGCATGGATTCACATTTTAGAGCATCCGCACGCTCTACAGCTTTAAATAATCCGCCTGCTGCAGATACGTGTGTACCTATAAGAGGCACTATTCTTCGCGCCCCTTATAAACAACTCCTCTCATTCCATCAACTGTTATTCTCATTCCATCCTTAACAGCATCAAAAATACCAACTACTCCCAAAACAGATGCAAGTCCCAAGTTCAAACACGCTATTCCTGCATAACTACTCAATCCACCAACCTCTGTAACAACTGCCGAGGCTTTCTCAATGGCTTTGGAATATTCAACGGATGAATTTTTTATTACCAAGATATCACCCTTAATTATTTTATCCTTAGCTTCTTTTGCGCTCTTTGCTTTACAAACTTTTCCACTTGTAATACGTTTCACAAGAGAATGACCTCTTCCTAGAATACATCCGACTGTATGAACATGCAAAGTGTTTGTACTGCCAGGGTCACCAAGCGGAACTCCTGAAGTTATTACAACTTTATCCCCATCTAAAATCAACCCCTCTTTAAGAATAACAGAAAGAGCTGAATCAATAGAAGGCTCCAAACTATTTTTAAATGCGGAAAGTAGTGGCAATACTCCCCAAACAAGAGACAACTGCCTCCATACTTTCTTTGAAGGTGTCGAAGCTATGATCAAGCAATTAGGTCGGTATTTGCTAACCAAGTTGGCAGTTCCGCCACTTTTTGTAAGCGAGATTATTGCTGCTGCATTAATAGCTAAAGCAACATTTTTTGCTGAATTACAGACAGAATCTGCAATATTATCACAGTCTTTATGTGCAACTGATTGTCTCTGCCAGACGTTAAGCTCTTTTTCTGTTCTTTGAATTATTTTGTTCATAGTTGCAACAGATTCAACTGGGTAAAGACCAATTGCCGTTTCACCGGATAACATGACAGCATCTGTTCCATCAACAACAGCATTTGCAACATCACTTGCTTCTGCTCTCGTCGGGCGTGGATTCCTTATCATTGAATCAAGCATTTGTGTCGCCACTATCACTTGTTTTCCTTCTGCTCGACATTTTTCTATTATTGATTTTTGAACCATGGGAACATCTTCTGTAGGGATTTCTACTCCGAGATCTCCTCTTGCTATCATTACTCCACTAGAAACAGAAATAATAGAGTCGATATTTTCCACAGACTGCCTTGTTTCAATCTTTGAAATTACTTTCGCATCGCCATGGTATTTTTCTAAAATACTTCGAACTTTCATTACATCGTCCTTTGATCTGACAAAGGAAATCGCAACATAGTCTATGTCCTGTGCAACTCCCCAACGTATATCAGCAATATCTTTATCGGTCAAAATCGGTACAGACAAGTCTGCTGTAGGGACATTAATGCCTTTATGTTCGCCAAGCATCCCTCCAGTTACTACATTACAGATAATCTCGCTAGCACGTAATGATTTTACTTTTAGATGGATTGTCCCGTCATCTATATAAATACTTTCTCCAACTGCAACCTCTTTATATAGAGGCAAATAGTCAACACTTACCCCATTCTCATCACCGGGAAGGGTATCAAATCTGAGAATAAATTTTTGATTTTTATTCAATAAAACTGGCTTGTTATTTTTCAATATTCCAGTTCTAATTTCAGGGCCCTTAGTGTCTAAAAGTATGGCAATTGGATTATTTAGTTTTTTTTCTACAGTACGCACTCTTTTTACAACTTTTTCATGTGTACTATAGTCTCCATGGCTAAAGTTTAATCGGACAACATTCATTCCATTTTTCACTAACTTTGTGATGATCTCTACTGAGTCACTTGCTGGACCTATTGTACAAACTATTCTAACTTTATGTTCCTCTTTATTCATATTCAGTAATAAATGGACTTCTACTTGCCACTATCCACTTTGCCATATTTTGTTAAAACTGTGGCAACACCTCTGATTTTCATCGCAGAAATGTGTTCTGTGAATTGTGCTATCCAAATTTCTCCTTTTTTGAGATTTTCTGTATGTAATATTTTGTTTTCAGTACCTCTTGTCACGCCAATAACAGTGACTCCATCCTCAAGCGCTTTTACAACCACACATTCTTCTCCGTTTTTGCTAAACTCATTAGAATTTTGGTCCATCATGTCCAACTCTCCTTCATAACCTTCATACTTTATTCAATAGAAACTCTTCCTCGTGAATATTCTTCAAACTCTTTTATAAATTTTTCTGTTAAATCTATTTTTTGCTGCTTTAATACTGAAACAACGGTATTTTCAGGAGATAATATTTTTAGTATTACATTTTGATTTCCTCGGTTGTTAGAAAAAATCTTAAACAAATCTCTAAAAAATTCTTCTGAACATTGTTCCGAATCCAAAACAATCGTTACGTGTCTTTCAAGGTTTTTTGTATAATTATCTTCGAAAAAGATTTCATCAGCAAGAATAGAAGTTCCTCTATCTAATTTTGGCTGTCCTTTTATAAAAATAAGTTCTCCAGCGATTAGAAGTGGTTTATATTTAGGCCACATTTTTGGAAATACGACAACCTCTATTGTTGTGTCCGCATCTTCTATAGTCAAAATCCCCATTGGGTCTCCTCTTTTTGTAAACTTTTCAGTTACAGTAGACAAAAGTCCCGCAGTTATAACTGGCACATTAGATGACTTCCATTTATCAAGTTCAAGCAATGGGCAATTAAT
Source organism: Synergistaceae bacterium (assembly GCA_012728165.1). Classification (GTDB taxonomy): domain Bacteria; phylum Synergistota; class Synergistia; order Synergistales; family Synergistaceae; genus JAAYFL01. The sequence continues at coordinate 29,710 of JAAYFQ010000011.1, forward strand.
ATATTTTCTTACAACTGAAAGATATTGATTAAACGGGTGCCCAGATATGTACAATCCCATGGCCTCTTTCTCAAACCTTAGTTTTTCTCTTGTAGTAAAATCTTCGCACGCTTGCATTTCAGGACAGACGTCAATGTCTTCTTCTGAAAACAGAGAAGCTTGATTTTTGTTTGTGGTCTGTTTTGAAGCAATATCTATAAAAAATGGCAGTGAATATAACAGCATGGCCCGGTTTGACTCAATACTATCAAAAGCTCCTGCTTTTACAAGATTCTCAAGAACTCCGCGATTTACAACTCTTGTATCGATTTTGGTCATAAAATCCCATAGAGAATTAAATTTGCCATTTTTCTCTCGACTCTCAATTATATTCTGAATAGCTCCATGTCCAACTTTAGCTACAGCAGAAAGACCAAGTCTTATCACTTCACCCACAACTGTAAAATCTTCTTTTGATTCATTAATATCAGGAGCAAGAACGGAAAAACCGGCTTCTCTCACGTTTCTTATATACTGCCCCAAGACGTCCATTTTTGAACCAACGATACTTGACAAGTAAGAAGCTAGGAATTCGGGTCCATAGTTTGCTTTAAGCCAAGCGGTCCTATAACTTATGAGCGCATAAGCTGCACTGTGTGATTTATTAAAACCATAACCAGCAAACTTTTCAATTTTGTCAAAGATATCTCCAGCTTGTCTTTCGCCCACACCGCGATCTACAGCACCATTAACAAATTTTATTCTTTGTTCCGCCATGGCATCTACCTTTTTCTTACCCATCGCTATACGGAGCAAATCCGCTTCACCAAGTGTATAACCGGCAAGTTCATATGCACTTTGCATTACCTGTTCTTGGTATAAAATAACTCCATACGTTTCTTTCATTGATTCTTCAAGTTTCGGATGTAGATAGTGAACAGGCTCTTCTTTATGCTTACACTTAACATATTGGTCCGCCATACCACTTTCAAGTGGTCCCGGTCTATAAAGGGCGACAAGCGCAATTAAATCCTCAAAACAGTCTGGTTTCATTCTGCGAACAAGAGCCGTCATACCAGGAGATTCAAGTTGAAAAACACCAATAGTATCCCCCTGCTGAAGCATCTCATAGGTTTTAGGATCATCCATTGGGATTTCAGTAAGATCTATATCACCTTTTCCACTTGAAGAGATATTAGCTAACGCACCTTCAAGCACTGAAAGAGTTTTTAGCCCTAAAAAATCCATTTTTACGAGTCCTAATTTTTCAACAGGATCCATTGAATATTGCGTTACAATTTGGTTATCTCCGAATTTCCTTATAGGTACCATTTCAATAAGTGGTTTTGGTGTAATTACTATTCCAGCTGCATGTTGAGAACAGTGCCTTGCTATACCTTCAATTTTTTGTGCGATATCAAGAAGTTCTTTAATTTTTGTATCTGTTTTATAGAGAAATGCCAGATCTGGAACACCTTTTATAGCCTCGGGAATCGATTTTATTCCTGATTTAAGCGCATCTGGTATAAGTTTTGTGACCTTTCTTACTTCTGAGACCTGCATTCCAAGCGCACGTCCAACGTCTGCTATGGCACCTCTGCTTTTCATACTTCCAAAAGTTATTATTTGTGCTACTTTATCACTGCCATATTTTTCAACAATATATTCTATAAGTTCGTCTCTTCTCTTATCAGAAACATCTGTATCAATATCAGGCATACTTATTCTTTCAGGATTTAGAAACCGTTCAAATAAAAGATTATATTTAATTGGATCTAAATCAGTTATACCAAGAGACCATGCTACTATTGAGCCAGCCGCAGAACCTCTACCTGGTCCAATTGGAATACCACGTTTCTTTGCAGCATTTATAATATCGGCAACAATACAAAAATAACCTGGAAAATCCATCGTTTCAATTATTCCAAGTTCATACTGTAATCTTTCACTGTAATTTTTGGGAACATCTTCTGTCTTAACACGCTTTTTCAAGCCTTCATCTGCAAGGCGTCTTAAATAAGTCTTCAGCGTCTCTCCCTCGGGAAGCGGAAATTCAGGTAAGTAGTATTTTTCTTTTTTCAGTTTTATTTTGCATCTATCAGCTATTTTTTGTGTATTTAACAATGAATCAGGAAGCTCTGTCCCGAAAATATCCCACATTTCTTCTGATGATCTAAAATAGTACTCATTACCAGAAAATCTAAATCTGTTTGGATCATCTCTCAAACTATTAGTTTGTACGCAGAGAAGAACATCATGCCATGATGCGTCCTCTCGTTTTAAATAGTGAACGTCATTAGTAGCAATAAGTTCAAAATTAGATTTTTTTGCAATATCAATTAAACCTTTATTTGCAATTGCCTGTTCAGGAATATTATTATGCTGCACTTCTAAAAAAAAATTATCTTTGCCTAAGATATCTCTATACATTTCAGCACGAGCAGTGGCTCCAGGAATATCTCCCTGCATGATTAAGTTTGGTATTTCACCACCAAGACATGCAGAAGATGCAATTATTCCTTTATGATACTTAGCTAGCAGGTCATGGTCTATTCTAGGCTTATAATAGAAACCATCGGTACTAGCGATAGACATAATGCGACAAAGATTATGATAGCCTTCGTCGCTCTCAGCGAGAAGTATGAGATGATACATATTTTTACTATCACGGCAAGTATGGCCGTTAGGTTCAACATAAACTTCGCAACCAATAATTGGCTTTACACCGGCTTCTTTACATTTTGTATAAAACTCATAACAGCCGTACATTACTCCATGATCTGTTATTGCAACGGCGTTCATTCCCATTTTTTTTGTTGCTTGAGCAAGGTCTTTGCATCTATTCGCTCCATCTAAAAGACTATATTCTGTATGAACATGTAAATGCACAAATGGTTTATTCATTCCGCTCTCCATTGCAATCAAGCAGATTTGTTTCATCTTCTTCATAAGCTTCCTGTACATACAACACTTCCGCTCCTAATAGTTTTAGTATTCTATTGGGCGAATTAGCAACTGCAGTACCTGTTTTTGTGTCTGAAGAGTTGGTAACTTCAGCAGTTGCTGATATCTTCTGCTTAACAGTTTTTCCAATACGTGTAGCAGATGCTTCAGAATGTTGTTGTTCAGGTGCTTTTTTCCCCCATACTTCAAAAATAGCTTTCGACAAGATAGACTTATTATTAGGAACTGACATTATAGATTTAGACAAACATTCGTTAGGATATGTAAGCTCCCAATTTTCATCATTTGACATAATTGAGCCATCTATTAAGGCAGCAGCAATTAGTAATTTTTTTGTGCTTAATTTAGATATAAGCGACGAAAATTCGTTATCACCCAAATCTAGACATATTTTTGTGATATCCGTATTAGATTCTATAAATTTGTCTGTATCAGAATTAGAAAAAGCAGTAGTTACTGTGTCTTTTTTTATAGTATTGAGTGTTTGATCAAATGATTTATTCTTAACAATAACTTGAGGAGACAAGTTTTCTGTCTTAGCGGTTGGTTTTTGCAAAGGAATATTTGTTTGTCCAGCACGAATTGGGATTACATGTTTTTCTGTTTGTACTGTCTGCGTACCACTAAAGATTTCAGTTAGTTTGAGCATAATAAGTCCTGAAAACACTTCCATTCTCAATCCGTACCTTGTTCGCGGCAACAAAGAATTACAAAAAAAACACACAGCCTTTAGTTTTTCCGGAGCCCACTTAGTAGCTTCCTCTTTAAGAAATTTTTGCCCAGTTTCAGATATCTCAAGAGCTTCCAAGACCCTCTCACCCCATAAACAATACACCCAAAGATCTCTGAAAATCGCGAAAAGTGATTCACAAAAACTTTCTGAAGACATGCCCGCAGAGAGCATTTTGTTTAAAATGACATTTGCGCTTCCAGGATCAACACGGAGGGTAGAGATCCATTTTTCAAGCTCGGTTCTGCTGCTTCCTCCTGTCAAATCGTTAACGCTTTCAACCGACAACTTGCCTTTGCCAAGTGCAATTGCCTGCTCTGAAAGAGACAATGCGTCACGAAGTGCCCCATCTGCCTGCCGAGCAATTTCCCATACAGCTTCCTTTTCATAGAAAACTTTTTCACAATCACAAACATATGAAATTCTTTCCACCATATCTAAAATCGAAATTCTACGAAACGGGATATGTTGGCATCTTGAGCGTATAGTGACAGGTACCTTGTAAGGTTCTGTCGTTGCAAGCAGAAAAAAAACATTTCTAGGTGGTTCTTCCAAGGTTTTTAGAAGTGCATTAAAAGCAGCCTCAGTAAGCATATGAACCTCATCAATAATATATACTTTGTTGGAAGCACTTAGCGGTTTTAAATTTACATGCGTTTTAAGATCTCTTATTTCGTTAATTCCTCTGTTTGAGGCTCCATCTATTTCTATAACATCAAGATGCTCACCAAGAGTTATACTTTTACAATTAGAGCACTTTCCACAAGGCTCGTGTTCTTTTGTAAGATTCGAACAATTTAATGTTTTTGCCACCAGACGTGCAGCAGACGTTTTTCCACAACCTCTTTGCCCTGAAAAAAGATAAGCATGTCCTAATTTGCTTTCTCTAAGCGATTCTTGTAGGACACTTACTGCTGCACTTTGTCCAACCATATCTGAAAAAGTCTGCGGTCTGTATTTACGATAAAGTGATATATACATTGCGTCCTCCTTGTAAATTCTATGCGATAATAATTTATTAAAAAATCACAGAATTAAGATCAGCTAATTTATTGATAATAATTTGATAATGGATTCTCTCTTCTTGCATTATTTAATACATCATTTATTCTTTTTCGTAATTCATTAAGAGTTGGCATTTCGGGCAAACATTCACTTTTTTTAATGATGTTATTACCTCTTATAAACAAAGATTCTTCTCCATCTCTTTCGGTTACCTGTATATCATATGGTGCTAGCTCTAGTTCAAGATTATTATTTAATTTTATAGTCAGCTCATTAAATATGTTTTCGGCCTCTTTAGACTCTTTAAGGGAAACAAGAGTGTGTCCATCAACTGTCAAAAGAATATCACCAGAAACATTTGTTGTTACGATTTTCAAACTTTGAACGGCTTCTTTTCTCTGTACCTCAATTCCCTTGTCTTTCATATATTTTAGTGCAGCATCAACTCGTTCCTTATCGTCAGGGTGAGTTTGATAAATACCTGGATCAACATATGCTTTTTTTAATCTCTCAATTTTCAGTCGCTCCATAGTGGTTAGCATTGCTGAAGGGTTATAACCGGCTTTATGCAATATATCTATTCCCCTTGCATCTGCCTCTTTTTCCATATCAATGCTATATGAATTCATTATAGCAGTCTGCAAGCCATTTGACATAAGCATAGCAGGAACACCAGCTCCTTGTGTTGCGGCAATAATTCCGATAAGGGTAATAATGTTTAATTTGGCGTTTTTGGCATTTTGTATAATTACATGAGCTCTGTCTGCATGAACAAATTCATGAGCTAGAATGGCCGCTATCTCCGCATCGCTTTTAAGAAAAGAAAGCATTCCTGTAGTTATATACGTTGTTCCACCGGGCAAAGAAAAAGCATTCGGTTCTTTCATTTCTAATATTCGAACATTATAATCTAAGTCTCTCTGCAAAAAAGGTGTTAATTTACCTGTTATCATTGCAAGGTGTGCTTCTTTATTAGGATCAAGAACCCTAGGAAGGGTTTTCTCTATCTCAATAACAGCCTTTTTCCCCATCTTTATTTCACGTTTAATTGTTTTAGTCGAAGGTTCAGGAGTAGTGTAGGCTTCTATTGAAAGCGTTGAAGAACAAATAAAGAAAATTATTAATAAAAATTTGCTTAATTTTTTCAAAAAAACACCTCCCCTGATACATCCATTATATATTACTTGCGTTTTTATCGCGCACAAGAGCAATTTTACTGCCATATAAAGAACAGAGAGGGGCATTTGCCCCTCTCTGTTCTTTATATGGCAGTAATTAATAGACTTTATTCAACAAAAAACTTTACAGCAGCTACTTCCTTGGGCTCAATGTTACGAATTAACTCACCTTTTCTTAGTTCTACAAGAGCTGGTAATGATTTAAGCCCCAATTTTTCCACAATTCTTTTATTACGATATCCATCTACAAAAGCAATTTTAACTCCACTATCTTTTGCATATTTTTCTGTATCAACTTGCAGCTTTACTTGGTTTTGGTCAATACTTGAAGTAATCAAAGCAAAAACATGTTCAGGATCTATCAAGACAGAGTTCAAGTGGAGTTGTTCTGTGATATAAGAATAAGCTGCCACTGAAGCTATAGCTCCATCGCCTGTTGCAGTAACAACTTGACGCAAAAACTTGTCGCGTATATCTCCTGCAGCAAATATTCCTTCAACCGATGTCTCCATTTTGTCATTTGTTATAATCCAGCCGTCTCTTGTCTGTTTAATCAGAGAACTGTTTTCACCTAAATAAGAAATGTTGGGCTCTGTTCCTACAAAAACAAAAACACCTGCCACAGGCAAATCTATTATTTCTTCTGTTCTCACGTTTTTCAAAACAAGTTTTTCAACAAAGCCATCGCCTTCAATAGATTGAACAACACTGTTCCAAACAGGTTGAATTTTCGGATTAGCCATAGCTTGATCTATTGCAAGTTTGTCTGCTCTAAATTCGTCACGTCTATGGATAACATATACTTTTGTAGCAAATCTCGTAAGATATCCAGCTTCTTCAACTGCAACGTTGCCACCACCAATAACTGCAATTGTTTCATCTTGAAAGAACGCTCCATCACAAACAGCGCAATAGCTTACACCTGCACCTGTTTTTTCTGCTTCACCTGGACATCCTAATTTACGGAAACTTGCTCCTGTAGCAAGAATAATGGCTTCAGCTTCTACTTCACCTTTGTCAGTGATTACTATTTTTGACCCATTTTTTATTTCAATTTTTTTTACCGTACAATCTCTAAATTCCGGCTTAAAGTGCTCCGCATGACTACGGAAATTCTTTCCTAATTCTAAACCGCTAGAATGAATTACTCCTGGCCAATTTTCTATCTCATTAGTAACGTTAATTTGACCACCTGGAGTGCCATTTTCTAACAATAGAACATCAAGCCCTGCACGTCGACCATAGATTGCAGAAGATAATCCTGCTGGTCCTGCACCAATTATTACAAGCTCTCTTTTTTCCATACTGTAGCACCTCCGATAAATTAGTTGCTAATTAACATTAGTTATATTAAAAATATTTTAGAGTAATTGCCATATCATATGGCGTAAAATACCGTTGTAATCATAAATATTTTTTAATAATTTGAAGTCTTTCTGCATTATAATATGTATTTTGTCAATTTGTATGTTGCCCGCTGTCTCAAAACCAATATACCCTTGAGGTTTTATAAACTTAGGAGCTATTTTTATAATTTTAATTAAAACATCAAGCCCATCTTCTCCACCGTCCAAAGCCTCTCGCGGTTCAAAATCTTTAACATCTTTCATTAGGATATCTATGTCAGATGTGGGAATATAAGGTGGATTAAAAATTATAAAATCTAGAGATTTATCTTTAATATTACATTTGGATGGTTCAGAATTACAAATTAATTTGAATCTATTTTGCAGGTTATAAAAGTCTACATTTTTCATCGCCCATTCTAGAGCTAAGGCTGAAGAGTCAATACCATAACCTGAACAATTACTTTTTTCTAACAATAAGGTAATGCCTATACAAGCGCTACCTGTACACCAATCCGCAAATAACTTCACGTCAGGCATAAGTTTTAACATTTCTTCTACAAGCAATTCTGTCTCAGGACGTGGAATTAAACATCCTGTTCCAACTTTAAATTTTCTTCCGTAGAACTCTGCTTCGCCAATTATGTATGACAATGGCATTCTTTTTAAACGCTGCTCTACCATAAAAAGAAGTTCCTTGCATAAGTGAGGAGATACTTCTTCTTCATATTTTGTTATTAGAGTCGCTTTATTTGTAGCTAAGATTTTAGAAAGGATTAAGTCCGTAAAATAGATCGGTCTTTCTATCCCTTCTTCTAAAAGTTTATTAATCGATAACTTTCTAAGTTCAAATAACTTCAATTAAACCACTCTAGACTTTAAGTGCTTTTAATTTTTCTGCCTGATCAGCCTCTGAAAGAATTGTTATTAGCTCATACATATCTCCGTCAAGAACCTGATCAAGTTTATGAAGTGTTAAGTTTATTCTATGGTCAGAGATGCGATTCTGCGGGAAATTATATGTTCTGATGCGTTCAGAGCGATCTCCTGTCCCAACTTGCCCCTTACGATCTGCGGCCATTTTATCATTCTGTTTCTGCATTTCTGCATCATAAAGTTTTGCTCGTAAAAATTGCATCGCCTTAGCACGATTTTTTATTTGCGAACGTTCATCTTGACACGTACAAACAATTCCTGAAGGAAGGTGTGTAATTCTAACAGCAGAGTCTGTCATATTGACATGCTGTCCACCTGCCCCACTTGCACGGTAGGTGTCTGTCTTTAAATCTTCCAGCCTTATCTCAACATCAACTGCAGCTGCTTCAGGAAGGACTGCCACAGTTGCTGTTGAAGTATGTACACGGCCGCTAGACTCAGTCTCTGGAACACGCTGAACACGATGGACACCGCTTTCAAATTTAAGCATACTAAATGCTCCGGCTCCATCTACACTAAAAACAACTTCCTTATATCCACCAATACCTGTTTCATTTTGAGAGATAATTTCAGTTTTCCAGTTCTGACGTTCGGCGAAACGTGTGTACATTCTAAAAAGACTAGCAGCAAAAAGAGCCGCTTCTTCTCCTCCCGCGCCGCTTCTAATTTCAATTATTACGCTCTTGTCATCGTTACTGTCTTCGGGAATAAGTAATAACTGAATATGATGTTCTAGTTCAGGAATCTGGTTTTCAAGAGTCTCAAGTTCTTCTTTTGCAAGTTCTGCCATTTCAACATCTTCAGCAGCAATCATTTCTTTAGCCTCTTTAATTCCTTTAATAACTGACTCATATCGCATAAAAGCATCAACAATCGGAGCCATTTTAGAATGTTTACGCCCTAATGATCGCATTTGATTAGGGTCGTTCGCCACATCAGATTCTCCCATGCGAGCTTCTATTTCCTTGAAACTTTTTTCAATCTCCTCTAATTTACTCAGCAGATTCATTTGGCACACCACCTGTGTTTTCTATTCGGCTTCATTTTTCTGGATGAAGCGCAAGATCAAGAGCAGCAAGAGCAATCTCTATTTGGTCAAGCCTTGGCTCTTTTGTTGTTAAATACTGAAGTGAAAGCGCTGGCATTATACACATACTGCCCCAGGTTTCAGAATTAGATGCGGCCTTTATAAACTCATAAGATATTCCTATCACCAGCGGTAGGAGGAGAACCCTGGTGCCAATGCGCCATACAAAAGATCCTTCACCAATAATTGAAAATATAATTATACTGATAGAAATTACAACCAACAAAAAAGATGTTCCGCAACGCCTATGTATTCTGGAATAACGAGAAACAACTTCAGGAATAAGTTCAGCACTATTCTCATAAGCATTTATGGTTTTGTGTTCAGCCCCGTGGTAACAGAAAACTTGCTGCATGTCTTTCCATAAACCTATAACTGCAACATAGCCTATAAATATCATCCCTCGCATAATACCTTCCATTGCATTTTTACCGACACTTGTAAAGCCAAAGACGGAAGTTATATGTTCAGATAAAAACATTGGCAGAGCAACAAAAAGACCCACAACTGCGAAAATAGCAACAGCTATAGCTCCTATCATTTCTAATGGGGTCATTTTATCCTCTTCTCCAAGGTTGACTTCAGTAGAAATTGTAAGTGCTTTCGTGCCCATTCTCATCATTTCTATCATGGTAGCAAACCCACGAACAATGGGGCACTTCCAAATCCCTTTCTTTAGCCAATCTGAGCCCAACCATGCTTTTAGCCAGATAGAACCTGAAGGTTCTCTAAGAGCAAGTCCCCAATGTTCGGGACCCTTCATAAGAACCCCTTCAATTACTGCTTGCCCGCCTACTGGTATTCTTTTTGGAGGCAAGTCCATGACTGAATTCATAATGATTTGTATAAAGAAAAATATCTTCATTTAGATAACATATTCTCCAAACTTGAATAAGGATCGCCGCATGGATGAGCTTCTTCGCAGGTACCATTCACAATACACGAAGGACCACCTGTAACAAAAAGTTCGGGAGAAGCTTTTCTTACAAGCATAAACATTTGACGTGCAACTTCTCTGATTTCCCACTGGGCTCTTTTACATAGACGTAGAGAGAAGAAAAGATGCAACTCTCTTGCATTCATAGTAACAACAATACGTGACTCCGCACCATGTGGAAGTATAAAACGCGCATCTTCTTTAGCAATACCAAGCAAGACAAGCTTCTTATAACATTCCCACGTAAAATCAACTTGTTTTTGAAAAATCTCTAGCGCGTACTCGTTCTCTAAAATTGAAGGCGGAACGATACAACTAGGAACGTTCATTTCAACATATCTTTGACTCTGCTGAGAATAGCTGGCAAGTCTATGTCTAACAAGCTGATGTGTTGCAACCCGACTAATTCCTTCAATAGCAAAAGTATAAGATACGTGTTCGAATGGTGACATGTGCCCTGTCTCATTGAGCATTTTTAAAAAAGATTCTATTTTTTTGCTGTCAAGACCTTCGAGGATATCAGCAGCGCCTGATGGGCTATAGCATAGTTTAGCTGATGCTGCTACGACATTAGCCGCGTTCGGCGTGAAAGCTATTAGTTTTAAAACTATTGCCATTGATAGTTTCCTCCAACTTTATTTATTCCAAAACTTGATATTATTTATATTTTAAAAGAACAAGGGGAGAGCTGATTTGCTCCCCCCTTGTAGCTAAAAGCTATTCAGCTGCTGGCTTGTCTTCGACTGTTTTCTGCCCGTAATTAACTCCTGCGTATTTCTGACGGAATTTCTCAAGGCGTCCCTCTTCAATTACGCGTCCCTTTTTACCTGTATAAAAAGGATGGCATTCACTGCAAATTGAAACCCTCATATCTCCAGTTGTTGATTTGGTTTCAAATGTGTTACCACAGGCACATACTACCTTACATTTTTCATATTTAGGATGGATGTCTTTCTTCAATGTATAGCACCTCCAAATGTACTTGTTTGAGAGTAATGTTCATATCATGTACAACCATGCATTATATTGCAGGATTGCCAAAGACGCAAGACTTATTTATAAACTTTTATAAATGCAGTACATATTCCTGCGTTATTTGGTTAATTTACACATCACTTAAAGAAAAACCTATTTTAGAAACGGCTTTAACTGGTATAGATAAAACATCAACACTTTCCATAACTTCAAGAAGCCTTTTTTCAACCTTCTCAGCATCTTTCACCCTACATTCACAGACAATTGAATCATGTACTTGTAGGATAATTTTAGCTCCTGTAAATTCTTTTTCAAGAACAGAATTAAATTTTATCAACGCTATCTTTGCTATATCAGAAGCTGAGCTTTGTATAGGGGTATTAAGAGCAACTCGATTTATTGAACTATTGCCGCGCCCCACAACTGTGATTACTTCGTTTAGTTGGCGTCTTCTACCAAAAATCGACTCAGTATAGCCAGCATCTTTTGCGATATCAACGCTGTCTTTCAAATATGTTCTAACACGAGGCAAAGCGCTAAAATATCTTTCAACAATTTTTGCAGCCTGAGGTCTCGGTACTCCAAGTCTTTGTGCAAGTCCGTAAGAACTCATTCCATAGAGCAATCCAAAATTTACCACTTTAGCAAATCTGCGTTGCTCAGATGTGATGTACTCGTTAGGCAGAGAGAAAACCCATGATGCCGTTTCTAAATGGATATCTCTGTTCTCTTTAAAGGATTCTATTAATTTTTCTTCTTCAGATAAATGTGCAAGTACTCTTAATTCGATTTGAGAATAGTCTGCAGCTACAAATATATTGTCTTTTGAAGGTATAAAACACTCTCTAAATCTTTTTGCCCACACACCAAACACTGGCATATTCTGGACATTAGGATCTCTGCTAGCAAGACGGCCTGTGCCTGTAGCCAGATGATCAAAAGTTGAGTGTATTCTTCCATCACCTTCAATTGCAAGTTTTAAAAACGGATCTACAAACCCGGTAAGAATTTTTGATTTTTCTCTATACTCAATAAGTTTTGATGGAACATCACAAAGTGGTTCTGGCAAACGAGCTAGTTCTTCCAGAACACTCATATCTGTGGAATACCCTGTTGTTGTTTTCTTTAGCGGTGGTAAGTTTAGGTGTTCAAATAAAAGAACAGCTACCTGTTTTGGCGAATTCAGATTTATTTTTTCTGAAGCCAGTTCTTCTATACTCTTTTCAATATATTCTATTTCTTTTTTTAAATCTATCTGTAACAGAGATAGCTTTTCGATATTCACCAAAATACCATTTTTATGTAACCCAGCTAAGACAGGGCAAAGAGGCATATCTATCTCATCAATAATCTTATTCAGTCCTTGTTTTTTTATTTCTGCATGAAAGGTATTCCATAAATTAAAAAGTGAAATAGCCAAATCTTTTCCTTCTGGTAATTTCTCGTTAAGTGTTTTTTTAATATCAGAACCGCCTCTATCTGGGTGCAAAACATAGTGTGCGATTTCAACATCTTTGATCCGTTCAGCTTTCGGTAACGGCAAAGAATTAAGCTCTAACATTTTTTTATATCCATAAACAATTAGAGTTCCACTTCTACTCCAATTTGAAAATAGTTTAAGTTCAATATCATTTTCTGGATGAAGATAAGATATCTTTCCTTCTTGATCAGCTAAAACAAAAACTTGTTCGTCTTCGATAACACTTTCTGCTATTGAGAGTATATTCGCGGTTAGAATTTTATTAAGCCCTATCTCTTTTATTTCAACATTAGTAGACAATACATTTTCGAATACAGATTCAACTGCTCCAATATTATTTTGTCTAGAAGATGAAGTAATCTGTCTAGTATCATCAAAGTGCATATATAACTTCCGCAAACCGAGATTCAAACACATTTCTTTCAAGATAGGATAATTTACATCTTTCATATTTAATTCATCCATTGGCACATAGTCGGTTTCTATAGGAGTAATTAAGCTTTTGCTCACATAAGCAACATCAAAACCAGCCTCAAGTTTTGATCTGCGTCCTTTTGCAATATTATTCAAGTTAGCATATATTCCATCCAAATTTCCAAACTTAGATACTAGTTCTTTTGCACCTTTTTCTCCAATGCCCTGGACCCCTGGGATATTATCAGCTGCATCACCAACCAAAGCAAGATAATCAGCCATATTAGCTGGAGGGAAACCAAATTCATTTTTGAAAAAAACTTCATCATATAAGCTGAATTTAGAAACTCCTTTTATCGGGCGCATAACACTAATATTATCAGATATAACTTGAAATAAGTCTTTGTCTGCAGTTAGAATCGTGACCTTCCAGCCTTTAGATGCAGCATTTTTCGCCGTAGAGACTATATAATCATCTGCTTCAACCTTATCTCTGATAAATACAGGCACGCCCATAGCCCGACATATATCAATAATCAAAGGCATCTGCACTTTAAATTTATCAGGAGTTGGCTTTCTCCCCTGTTTATACTCTTTAAACATTTCATGTCGACTTGTCGGTCCTTTTGGATCAAAAAACATTCCGATATGATTGGCACTTAATTCACTCATACACTTTAACAACATATTGGTAAACCCTAATATGGCATTTGTAGGAGTGCCATCCGAAGCTGTTAACGTTTCAGGAAGTGCATAAAACCCTCTAAAGGCAAGTCCGTGACCATCAATTAAAAGTAATTTTTTCCCCATTGTTTAATATCATCCTTTATGAAAAGTACGCCAATTAAAACAGTAAAATATAATTTCCACGATACTATTACTGACGTTGTTGAAATGTTACGTTATAATAAAAAGACATTGAACACAAACTGTTTACTTTCATTAATAGTTTGAATATCATTCATTATAGCCTATTGGAGGAACAAGTATGTCAAACAACACAAGGGTAAGATTTGCTCCAAGCCCAACAGGAGCATTACATATCGGAGGGGCCCATACCGCACTTTTTAATTGGCTTTGGGCAAGACACACAGACGGAACTTTTGTGCTGCGCATAGAAGACACCGACACGGAACGGTCAACACTCGAGTATGAGCAATCGATAATGGACGGGATGAGATGGATTGGTCTAGACTGGAATGAAGGACCAGATATAGGCGGAGACTTCGGTCCTTATAGACAGTCGGAAAGAATCGACATTTACAATAAATATGCTCAGCAACTTCTTGA
>JAAYFQ010000012.1 GCA_012728165.1 Synergistaceae bacterium
ATACCATCAAGGTTATAAAGTTTTGCATAGGCAAGCATTCTAGCAACAAACATATTCGTTCCACGTGCATTCTTAAAAAGCAAAGTTGTGTTAGTTTTACTAAATCCGTTTGATACCAATGCCCAAACTTGATATTTTTTATCGTGAGCTGCTTCTACATAAGAGACTGAAGCTCTATTCGCCATTGATCCACTGCCATCCATTAGATTAAACCATGTTGGAGAAAGTATACTAAGACCACTCAACGTCTCTTCTGCTGCAAGATTAGGATTGTCACGTGTTATATGTGCCCAAACAAGTGAGATTTTATTTTTCGCAGGTGGCTTAGGTACTCTGTTCTTCAACAAAACTGATAGCGGAGAGTTTTGTTTATAAAAGATAACTCCAGTCGAGTTTCTTTCAAATGAAAGTCCTGTTAAAGCCTCCATACCTACAACATTGAAATAAGATGTTCCTTCTTCGAATATTGAAGCAAAATAAAGAGACAATGATTCCCCAGCAAGACTTGAAAGCTCTTGTATACCAAATACTTTTGCAGGATTATTCACCTTTATATAGAATCCCTTTTTATTGTTTTGTGCATCAATAAGAGTAACGCCCATACTTTTCATAGCACTTTCAGGTATCCATAAATCACCGCCGCGCTGAATGGCATTTCCAAGCGAAGTATTATTTATGCCTTCGTTAAATGTAATTGGAAGAAGGATGTCTCCCTCTTCCCCAAAAGAACTTCTAGTGTATGCAAAAAAAATAATAAAATACACAATCATTACAACAAAAAAAATTCTATTAATTTTTTTCAAAACAAAAACTCCCTTCATTAACCTATCTTAATGGTAGTTGCATTTTAAATAGTCAGCAAAAATGCTATATTGCTATATAATCGTTATGAACTAATTTCTTGTGAATCGATGTGAATAATTTGAGAAAAATCTTTACAATTGTACTGCTTATACTTTTTATGTCTATTAATCCATTCGCTTCGTTGGCAAAAGATGGCTTCGATCTTACATCCGACTCATTTCTAAAAAGGCTTTCCTTCGCAGCCGCACGTGTTCCCTATGGCCTAAGCTCGGATCAGATTAAACAGGATATAAAGATATCCAAATCAGGAGATATTATATTAGCCTATAATACTGGGTTAATGCTTCTTGTTAATCAGGATAATCATAGTCATAATATAAAAAATATTGCCGTAACTTTTTTTTATAACGATCCAGAACCCGATGAAAAAGATATATACCATGTATCTCAAAACAATGAAACTGTCTTCAGAAATATTTGTATGCAGGTAATTTTCGCTCTTCACCCAAGCATGAAAACAGCACAAGCAAAAGAAATTCTCAATGAGATAGGAATAGAAGGGACGATTTTTGACGGGCTACAAAGAAGCAAAGTTGTCGATAATCACCTATATATTGCAAGGTTACAGCCCAACGGCGTTGCTATAATGCTTGTATTGCATAACTGATAACATAAGATATAATAACCGAGATATTTACGACAGTGAGAGGATGGGTAAAAATGGAAATTAATAAACTACTCGACAAACTAGATAAAGCAGAAACAGACGAAGAAATACGTAATATAGGTGAAGAAATACTAGAACACGACTCCAACAATCCTTACGGAAAACTTGCTATATGGCAAACGATGGAATACGAAGATTGCATGGAAAACCTCGATATTTTGAGTGAAGCTTTGGATACAATCCGTGCAGTTGTAGAAGCTAAGACTGAACCTGTTGCAATAGATGAAGACCGTGACGCAGAGGTCTATTGTACTATTATGATGAATTTGGGTTTTTGTCTACTTGCAAAGGACGAGAGCGATGATGCACTCGTAATAGCAAGAGAATTTGTAAACTTTGACAGTGAAGGGTTTTTTCCAAGTCGCACACTGATTTATTGCTGTATGTTAGATTTGAATATGTATAGAGAAATATTAGAAACAGTTGAATCAGATCAATTAGAGTCTGTGGTAGGGGAACATGCAAGAGCCATAGCTCTGATCGAAACTGATGCTGATAGCGGCGAAATTCGCGATGCAGTCAACTACGCAATTTCTCTCGATCCAGATGTACCCTTTTTTATTCTCAATATATGGGATTTCCCTGAAAACGAAGAAGATATAGAAGAAACTATGGAAGATTCAATGGATAGTGCAACATACCTAACAGCAGCTTGGACAGCGACAGACGAACGTCTAGCTGCAATAAGCGGACCTACATTTTTATTTGGCTATCTTACAGAACGACTTACTGATGAGAAAGAGATTAAAGCCCTCAAAGAAGGATACGAAGGAGTAGGTGTCCTAGATGAGGTTGAGGAAGCGAAAGCTCGGATAAGCGCAATGGAAGAAGACGTCAAGGACCCACTTGAAGTTGATGCGTTTGCTTTAGGTGAAACAGCAAACATACTTGAATCCCTCTTCTCCGAATAAATAGCGGTTTTTAATTAAAAATTTATAAGAAAAATTTAGAGAGATGGGCTAACCACGCCCATCTGTTCACTTATATCATAGATATATCCGGTATCTCTATCCCATGCGTAATTTCCATTACCAGCAATAGCACCGTATCCATTTAAGAAGTACATGTGTCTGTCCATCGCTCTACCCAATGAAATATAGCCGTTATATCTAGGAAGAAGCGGAGTGTGTCCTCTAATGACACTACTTGACCAGTCTCCCTTAAGTGCTGTCTTGGCGATGACATCGTCTACTAGCGCACGGATTTCAGGAGTGGTGTCATCTATGAAATACATTCTTCCCCTTGTTGACTTACCAAAGCTATCAAGAAGAAACGCAGAAGCCCATATCCCGTTCGGAAGCTCTCTAACAGCTGCAGCCACAACGAAAAGTGCATCAAGTCCGGCAAGCTGACGTGGCTGTCTGCCACTGTTGGAAAGGAAGCCACTCACTTCTTCCCAGCGTGAAGAATCTCCATTTGGAAATATACTATCCATTAGTGCAAGCCCTGCTACAGAGCGTGACTGAGCATCGCCTTGCCAAAGCTTGTTCCAAAGCTCTGCTTCACTTACTTGTGGGGCTAACTTTCTAAGATTATCGATCACAGGGATTCCTAAATCTTTAATCTTCTCATATTGAATCGATTTTGCGACAAAATCATCCCAGTTTGATGACGCAAGAGATGGCGCTGTTACTGCAACTATAATTAATAGTGCTAGAAAAAACATATTGATTTTTTTCATGATAATCACTCCTTCAAATATTAGCGGTTATTAAAACAATTTATCTCCGCGAACGGTGATTTCTTTTTCCCATTTACCTGAATTCCAGGTTTTTGTGTTTATACCACCACTCATAATTTTCCACATACGTACAATTCCGGTTTTTGAACCCAAAAGATCCACCTTAAGAATTTCTCCAATTTTGTATGGGACAAAAACGTAATCTTTACTAACATATATCCTGTCTAGCTTATTAGGCGCTTTGTCAGCAGAGGCAATTTTAAATTGAGACCCTCTGTTTTTGTTATAGATGTAGAATTTTTCAATTCCTTCTTTTGAAAAAACAAGTATTCCAGATTTTCCGTAGCCGTAAGCGAATCCTTTGAGAAATTCCAGTTGCAAATCAATTGACTCTCCCGAATTAGGAAGAACTTCCGTGCAGTAGTGACCGAGATAAGAAAGTTTAAAATTTCTCTCTGTGCCTAACTCGTTACCTAAAAGAGATGGCACCTGTTGTTCTGTTCCAGCAACGATATGATTTTGTATCAATTCTTTAATTCTACTGATTTTATCCTGCTTCGTTTGATCCAGTTGATTCAAAGTAATCTCGTAAATTCGACGAAGCGGCTCTACTTGGTCAACTGAAATTACTTCCGTCTGATACTCGAGCCCCATTTCCACTTCCGCTTCTTCTTGCAACTTCAAGTTCACTTCCTCTGCAAATAAAGGAGAGCTTATTTGAAACACTACAATCATTGAAAGCAAAAAAATGGCAACAATACTACATTTAAACGAAGAACTAAATCTTTCTCCCATCATTTCTATTCCTAACACAATGTTATAAATTAATAGTTTCGCTGCTGTTGATATCGTCAACGTTATGATTTTGATATACAAAATCCGAACGTGGCATTGAATTATCAAAAGCCAATATTAACAAAGGTATTCCCATTAACACTGCTGTAGGTATTCCCCATACCCAAAAAGTTTCTCCTACAGGAAATCCCGCTAATAGAGTCGTTAGTATTCCCCATACCCAAAAGTTTTTTCCAAGTCGCTTTGCAATACTTCCCCACAGATAAACACTAGCAACTAAAGCAACAAAAGCAGATGTAGGAAACAAAATGGGTGTAAATGGTAGACGCGGTAAAGAATTCATCACTCCGGCAACAAATCCCGGAGCTACTATGCCAACTGTGAACCAACGTGACACATTCGCACAATCACAAAGAAGCATTACATTATAAACAGGAATAAGGAATTCTATAAATGAACCTACACGAAACTTATTTCCTATTCTGCTAAATAGATAAGCGATGAATATGTATGCTATGAGAAAAAACACGTATGCAACTATCAATGTCAACATTGCAAGCAGGAATGGTGCGAACAACTTACTTCGCCCCCTCTTCGAGCTGAGAGAGTACTTCTCCCAATTTCTTAATTTCTGAACCGTACAGACTCCAATCCCCATTACGTTGGGCATTCAGAGCAGATTCATACAAATTTTGTGCACGTTTTGCTAGAGAAACAACTTCAGGCGTTGCTCCACTTGAATATTTATTCACAATTGCTGACTGTTTTTCACTATCTATTGCTTTTTTCGAACCTACGTCAGCAACACCTTTAACGCCTATTAATTTTTCTAATGCTTTAGCGAATGTTTCCGCCCATTCTACGCGACCTCCAGTTGAAACAATCACTCGCTTGAGTTCAGGCAACTCGCCTTTTTCAGCTTTTAGATATAGCGGCTGAACATATAGCAGTGACTTGCCCACCGGAATGACTAGAAGGTCTCCACGAATAACATCCGATCCACGCTGACTCCAAAGAGAGAGTTGTGAAGAAATTTCTGGATTTTGGTTTATCAGAGCTTCTATCTGAGTCGGGCCATAAATAAGTTTCTGTTTTGGGAACTTATAGACAAGAAGTTGACCGTAATTTTCAGGATCACATCGACCTGCCATCCAGCCTATAAGATTGTCTCTTCCCAATGGCATGTATGGAACAATTATCGCAAATTCCGTATGTTTTTCTCCTAAAAGTTTCATAGTTACATAATTGGGATTGATCCTACTATCACTTCCAGAGGGAGTTACGTCCCATACATCCTCACGATTATAGTAAGTATTTGTGTCTGTCATGTGGAATGTACGATATACATCACTTTGGACTTCAAAGAGATTTTCAGGGTAACGCATGTGTTTCCAAAGTTCCTTCGACATCTCGTTGCCTGGTTTGAATAGTCCAGGAAAAATTTTATTCCATGTCTGTATGAGAGGATCTTTGTCATCAACAATATAAAACTTCATACTGCCATCATATGCATCAACAGTGGCTTTTACACTGTTACGAATATAATTAACACCGTTAAAATGTGCTAATGTTTTATCCGCCGTATTGATCGGCTTAGAATACGGATAGCGTGTAGACCAAGTAAATGCGTCTTGCACCCATATAATTCTTCCTTTATATATTACAGGATATGCATCTTCGTCATAAATTAAAAAAGGTGCAACTTGGCTAAGAGCCTTGCGAACGTTTTGATTAAATATTATCTTGCTTTCAGAATTCAGCGCTCCTGTAAAAATGAT
Organism: Synergistaceae bacterium; assembly: GCA_012728165.1. Taxonomy (GTDB): domain Bacteria; phylum Synergistota; class Synergistia; order Synergistales; family Synergistaceae; genus JAAYFL01. The sequence goes on from JAAYFQ010000012.1 coordinate 5,786, forward strand.
CTCAGTATCACGGAAGCGCATGGCAAAAAGTAATCTACGCCACATTGAACCAATTTCAACGCCTCCTTGACCTTGATATGAACTACGAACATTAGAATCCTCTCTTGGATAATCAAACTCTTTGACGTCTGTTTTTACCAAGACATAAGAATCTGTAGCTGTTCCAAAATAAATTTCCGGGCGATTTAGAGGAATATCTGGTATAGAACGTGAAGGTAGATCTTTCATGAAGAAATTGGGAAGACCTCCAGGAGCTATTTCGTTTACAGGATTCATAACCACTCCGTACCCATGAGTAAATTCCAGATGAGTGTTTACCCATGTCGGGTTTTGAAATTTGGTCAAATCTAACTCTCGGACTGAAAGCATTACCTGTCTGTTTACTCCGCCTATCTCATATCTGTCTATATAAACATCATTGAAATCATAATATGTTCGTATAGCTTGAAGCTGCCTATAGGTACGAAGTAGTGGAGCATAATCCCACATGCGTATATTCTGAACCGTTTCCTGATTCGCTTTGAGTTCTTCTGCTGTTACCTCGGGTTCAGGCGTAACGGAAAGAACAGTAACGTCATTAAGTTTAAATGCCCTTCGCGTGTAATCTAGATGATAGCCCAAAAAGGGTTTTTCCATCTCGTATTCATTAGGTTTAACACGATACTGCTGTATCAATCCAGGAACAAACGTACGAGCTACAAACCCAAAAACAAGTAATCCGAAAACGATTATCATAGAAAGTTTCCACATCGGTTTGAATAAATTGAGCATAAGCAATATCGCAGCAACAACAGCTGCAATAGTAAGTATCATAAAAGCTGGTAGCAATATATGGACATCTGTATAACCTGCCCCATATACAACTCCGGTCGGAGAAAATAGCAAATCATAACGGGAGATCCAATACCCTGCACCCCAAGTTAAAAGCGTTAAAGCTACAAGAAGTGCCAGATGTAAACGTACTTTTGAAGGGGCAATAACTGTCCGGCCGCTTAAAGAAATGGCATGAGTAAAGAAATAAGTGAAGAATACGCCTATAAGGCTTAGAGTTAGAACTCCCTGTAGCCAAGTCTGAATAAATTGAAAGAAAGGTAAAGTAAAAACATAAAAACCAATATCCTTTCCAAAAAGAGGGTCTACTTCTCCGAATTGTGTCGGATGTATAAATTTAAGAAAGGTTCCCCATGAACCCATAGAACCAAAAGCATTTACTAACGCCATAACTACGGCTATTCCAAATGTTATGCGTATTATCGAAACTTCAGCTTTTTTAATTCCTGGCTCGTCATAAAGGCTGAGGCTGTTTTTTACGGCAAAATGCCAGTTCCCCCAAAAAATAAGGAATGCAGGAACTAGCGCAACTCCAAATAATTCCCACTTAGCTATAAGACGACGCCAAAAAACAGAAGAGAATCCCTGAGATTCAAACCAGTACATATCCGTTAAAAAAACCGTTATGCTGGGTAAAATTATAGTGAATAAAATAAAAAGTCCGCCTACTATCAGCCATAATTTGGAGATCTTAGGCAAGGCAGTTTTATTTTCAGATGGTGTGTTTTTCTGCCATCCTTCTTGATTATCACCAGTACCTTGTGACCACTGTTGTTCTTGAGTCCCTGAAAGTTTTGAAAGTATATCTCTAAATTCCATAATGAACTCCCCTTGTATTGCAAATTTTGCATTGTTATATAACTCCATGATAATAATTGTATCAGTATATGTACAGCGCAAAACAACGAATTTATCAAAAACTTTAAAAAAGTCTAATGCAGAGTTTTCCAAACTATTTACGAACATAATCGGAATTGAAAGGACGAATTAAAAATTTTTAGTTTTATTCGCAAGTTTTTAACTATACATGTATCTTATATTTTATAAATATTATTTACTAAAAAAAGAGACAGAGTACACTGAAAGTGCACTCTGCCGCTTTTAATTGAATATTAAAATTTATTTTTTTAGAAAATGTTACTCAGCTTTTATCTTCTTAAAGAATACTGCCTTACCGTCCTTGGCCTCAAGAATGTATCCGTCTTTATTCTTTGGATCGTGATTTTCATCCATTGTTAAAGTCGCGTGCATAAGCTTTAGGTTCTCCGTTTTTTCTAGTGCATCGCGAACTTTTACAGGATCGTCACTCTGGGCTGTTTCGATAGCGTTCTTCAACCAATATACACAATCATATGCCATTACGGCGTTCATGAATTCTTGGCACTCTGTTCCTGTCTGTTTTTCATACTTTGCAAAAAATTCTTGCAATGCAGGATCTTCTTTAGCTACGTGACTAATCCAGAATGTATTGTTCATGCTCTTGCCTGCAATCTCCCACATGAAGTCTCCATAACCATCTCCACCAATAATGGGAACGTCAATTCCCATTTCTCTGGCTTGCTTTACTGCAAGAGGCAGACATTTGCCCATTGTAGGAATACAAAGAACATCAGGCTTTGCAAGTGCAATTTTGGTAAGCTGTGCGCGGAAGTCAACATCTTCTCCTCGATGTCCTTCGTTTGCAACTATTTTGCCACCTGCAGCTTCATAGTCTGCTGTGAAAAATTCACGAAGTCCCTGTGAATAGTCGCTTGAAACATCATAAAGAATAGCTGCAGTTTGTGCTTTTAAATCTTTTGCTGCAAAAGCAGCAAGAATTTTTCCTTGGTATGGATCAAGAAAACATATACGGAAGTTATATGGTTTAACTTTACCCTGTTCATCCACTGTAACCTTAGGATTTGTAGGGAGTGTTCCTAAATGAGATACCTTCCCTTGATTAAATATTGGAGAGGCAGCTATGCAAAGACCTGAGCCACTTGGCCCTATTACTGCTGTAACCTTGTCCTGCTGGACTAGACGTCGCGCAGCATTGACCATATCTTCGTTACGAGTGCGGCAGTCATACATGATAAGTTTAATTTTTTTGCCAAGTATTCCACCCGCTTCATTTATTTCATTAACGGCCATCTTCACAGACTCAACTTCAGCAACTCCATAAGCAGCAAAGTCACCGGTAACTGTTGCTATTTCACCAATTTTGATTGTATCGCCTGCAAAACGCTTTGTTGTAAAAAAAACTAATAAAGCAAGCAATAATAAACCGAGAAATAAAAGCATAATTTTACGCATGATATGACCTCCCATTGTTTTTGTTTCTTAAAGCTAACGGCTAATATTAGCACAAAAGGATTACATTAGACAATATATAACAGTCAAATACTTTCACTTAATAGTTTGAAATCTAAGGAATAAAAACAATAATTTTTAATACATTTTATATCGTGTTTCAATATTTTTAATAATGTAATCATAATCGTAAATTTAATAAATTTTATTATTTGCTCTTTACGGAGGAAAGCAATTCAATCCTTGTTGCAGTTTCTTTCACTCTTTTTTCTATTAAGCTCAAGAGTACAAAATAAAAGCAGACTCTCAATTAATTAATTGAGAGTCTGCTTTTCTGAGTAAAAGTGGTGCCGAAGGGGGGAGTCGAACCCCCACGAGCGTGAACCCGGAGGATTTTGAGTCCTCTGCGTATACCATTCCGCCACTTCGGCATTATTCCTAAAGAATGAAACGTTGTTTAAT
>JAAYFQ010000013.1 GCA_012728165.1 Synergistaceae bacterium
TGCCCTTGCAAGAAAAATAAAAGAAACGGGAATTCCAACCTCTTCATTAATGCTTACGTCCTATGACGCTCAGCAATATGTAATGGCCTCACTGAGAGCAGGCGCGCGTGGCTATGTTCTGAAAACAGCCAGTATGGAGACTCTTTCTAAGGCGATTAGAATAGTAGCGCGTGGTGGATTCTATCTAGACAGCGAAGTGGCAAGTGCCGTTGAAGAAGAGGGCGACTTCGTTCCCGAACCAGTATCAGTTAGAGAACGCGAAGTTCTGTTGTTAGCAGCACGCGGACTCTCGGGTAAAGAGATAGCCACTCAGCTTTTCATAAGTGAGCGAACAGTGCAGACACACCTTGCATCTATATACGACAAACTGGGCGCTAAAAATAAAACAGAAGCAATGCTTCTGTCTCTTAAATATGGAATTGTAACTTTGGAAGAACTTATTAATTGAGAAAAAACTTACTGGTACAGCTGACCATAGCTGTTTTATTACCAAGCCTCGGAGCATTCCTGCTCGCGTGGGTGGGCTTTTGCCAGTTTGAGAAAACGATGGAAGGGCTTGCCTACTCCTATGTGCAGAACTTGGCACGTGGAGCGGCGGCCCGACTTGAATCAACAAAGTGGGATTTAAGACCAGATGGAATATGGCAGCCCCTTCAGGAATATACTCCCGGAGGCGGAATTGAAGGTTTTATAACAGAAGATTTGCCAATTCCAGGCATGTTCGCTGTTTTTGACCAATTCGGGACTCTTCTTTACGGAACTCCCGATGTTCCTCTTCTTTCCGTTTTATCTAATCAGCCATTCGCTAACAGAACACCAAGCAAAATACGCGGTCCAGACGGTAGCTTTTACACAATAGCTATCTATCCAGTACATCGCAAGAACCTTTATGTCTTAGCAGCAGTATCCTGGAACCAGCTTCTTGGTCCCATGGTTACACTTACAACATTTTGGCCGTTTATGGTAGGAATACTCGGGCTGATTGGCATTTTTGCTGTTTTTATAATGTGGCAGAAAGTTATTATGCCATTAAAAGATCTTGAGGAAGAAGTCTCCATCCTTAAATGGGGAGAAGATGTTCCGCAAAAGAACGCTCCCGAAGCCGTAACCGAGCTTCAAAAACTAAGATCGGCTCTTGTTATGCTTTCTCATTCCGCAATAGATAAAGCAAATCTATCTCGTAGATATGTAACCGACATCGTCAAAGTCCAGGAAGAAGAGCGCTCAAGGATATCACGGGAAATACACGACGGGCCTCTTCAAGATGTAACCGCAGTAATACAAAGACTTCGACTGCTTTCATCTGACCTAGATTCACCAGATAAAATACGAGAAAGAATCACTGAGGCAGAAAACGCCGCACTAGCTGGAGTTAGAGAAATGAGAGAGGTCTGCAATAATCTAACTCCTCCATGGCTTGACCTAGGCATTGCTCAAGCGTTGACCGAGCTTTCAGAACGACAGAGTGCGCAACTTGGCATAAAAATACATCTCGACCTTGATGAGGTACGAGAAGTCCCAAATGATGTAACCATGGCTTTTTTTCGAGTCACTCAGGAAGCCGTAAACAATAGCGTAAATCATGGGAAAGCAGAAGAAGTAAAGATTACTCTGCGTGACCTTGGAGACAAAATTGTTCTTAAAATTGAAGATGACGGGAAGGGCTTCATTGTCCCCAAAGACATTACTGAATTAAGAGTAAAGGGACATCGAGGACTTTCAAATATGCAGGAAAGAATGTTCCTCGTTGGAGGCAAACTTTCTATCTCTTCATCTCCGCAAGGCACTGTTATTATCTGTAAGTTACCTATAAAAAATAGCTCTGAGGAAACATCGTCAGACTCACAGGGGGTGCTTTTTTGAGATTGCGAATTCTTGGTGCAGCAGGAGAAGTCACTGGCTCCAACTACATGATAGAAACCAAAAATTACAAAGTGCTTGTTGATTGCGGTTTCCATCAGGGACAAGACGAAGAAAAACACGAAGGAGAGCTTTTCTCTTACAACCCTGCTGATATTGATGCTGTTCTTTTGACACATGCTCATATCGACCATAGCGGACGTATCCCTCTTCTTGTGAAGATGGGCTTCAAAGGTAAAATTTACTGCACATACGCAACAACCGAATTAGTAAAAATACTTTGGAAAGATTCGTCTAATATCTTGCGCGAAACTGCTGAATGGAAATCAAAAAAAAACTTACGAAAAGGTCTTAACAAAGTAGAACCACTATTCGGAGATAAAGAAGTTGAAACCACTCTAGAGTTACGTTCTCCGGTTCCATACGATGAGGTTCTCGATATAATGCCAGGATTAAAGGTCCGTTTTCGTGAAGCAGGCCATATATTGGGCAGCGCTATTATTGAAACATGGATTTCTGAAGACGAAGGACAAAAGGCGCGCAAAGTAGTCTTTTCTGGAGACCTTGGCTCTCGTGACGGAGTTATAGAAAAACCGATGGCTTTTATAGAAGAAGCTGATTTTGTTCTTATAGAGTCAACTTACGGAGACAGACTTCATAAATCTCTGGAAGACACTCGCTTTGAATTTCAAAATGTACTTAAATATGCCGCTAAAAACGGTTCCAAAATACTTATTCCAACTTTTATGGTTGACCGTGCCCAACGCTTGCTCTATGAACTCACTCTCTTTCAGAAATCTTTTCCCGAAGTTGAACTGCCATCAATATACCTCGATTCTCCAATGGGAGTAAAGACGACGGAGATCTACTCTAAATATATAAACCTCCTCTCTAGAGACCTCAAAAAGATGTTAGTAAAAGGAGAAGATCCTTTCGAACCAGAAAACTTCACTTTTGTCCGCACTCCGGATGAGTCTCGAGAGCTGAATAAACAAAATAGTGCAATCATTCTTGCTGGAAGTGGAATGTGTTCGGGTGGGAGAATTATACATCATCTAAAACACTCTCTATTTAAATCTGATACACAGGTCATCTTTGTCGGATATCAAGCTTTTGGCACACTTGGTCGTAAACTTGTTGATGGATTAAAGAAAGTCAGAATTATGGGCGAAGATATAATTGTAAAAGCAACGATGAATACTATTGGTGGTTTCTCTGCACATGCAGATAAAGACGACTTGTTAAAATGGGCGTCTGGATTTCCAAAAAAGGCACAGTTTCTTGTTGTACATGGGGAACCTAAGTCCTCTGATTCTCTTGCCTCATCGTTGAAAGAACTTGGTTATTCTGCCTGGGTACCTACAATGGGGGAAGAGATAGACTTGTTGATAGAAAAGCCTCATAGGGATGAGTCTTGGAGCAAGGCGGCTTCCGCTAAAGAAGAGGCAAGAAAAGCTTTTGTTGAAATGGAAGAAGCTCTTGAAGAAGTGAAAGATCTTGCCGAGAATGTCGATCCCAATACAATAAACGATAGTGACTATGCAAAAGTAATTCCTTTGTTAAAGTCTGTAAAGGCGTTGTTCAAAATAATAACCTCTTCTGCTAATAAAAAATAATTTTTTGTTTATGATATCGCTGCTAAATGTTAAAAACGCTATAATATTTACTAAATAAGAAAATAATAAACTCTGTATTAAAGAAATGGAGGGAAACCCATGTTGAATCGCATAAAAGTAATAGCCTTCTCAATATTTTTTATTGTTACTATCTCAGCCGGAACATATTTTTTATTCAACATGCCTCTCTCTTCACATCTTAAAGCGGCTGTTCCTGCGCCTTCAGAGATAAGGCCTTATGTACTTATAGATACACAGGATTATACATACCCTACGGCTTTCTCAACCTTTTTGACGGATGGAGAACACTCAATGTTAAAAGAGGGGACTCCACGCAGTCTTTTGCTTGCCATAGCTGCAACAGCGAAAGATGCCGTTGTGCTTGTCGAAGAGCAAGGCGAAAACAGGTCCGAAGTCTATACATCTTTGCGATTTCGCAAAGATGAAATGACCTCTCTGCAAAAGGGAATACTGCCTGAATCATTAAAAAATGTGATTAAAACAGCAAAAGTTTCCTCTGGAGAAACTAAAAACATCTGGCTAATTCAGACAGAGAGTGTGGCGACTCCGATATACTACAAAGTTAATAATAAACAAGTGATAATGGCAGCTGACCTTGAGGCCCTTAACCTTATGAATGATCTTTCGCGCGGACAGGTAAATTCTCTGGCAAAAAAGAAATGGATAGAAGAAGCATCTTGGCCCAGTCACATAGAAATATGCGATGGAGGATTATTTTCTTCCATTCAAAAGAAAACTGGTTCCCTAAAAATCGAAGCCGCATGGCAAACACTTAAACATGACAAAAACAGTGATCCTACAGGAGAGTTAAAATGGAGAATCTCTGGACTGAACAAAGATATTGCTAAGTTTATAAAAAATTCTATTACACCAACAAAATGGGACACGTCAGAATGCTTGATTCCAGAACCTCTTCTTTTCACCATGGGAGTAAACATGTCCTATCTCAAAGGAACATTCAAACGCTGGCCGTTTCCTCTCAGGAACTTAGCAGAACTGGGGAAATCAATGGGACTTACAGATAAGGACATACGTGAGTTGCTTTCTGGAAAAGTGATAGCTTCTATAGGAGGACACAATCGAATCTTGTGGTTTAACCTTCCAGGATTTATGATAGAACTTTCAGCAGAAAAACCGCTCTTAAAAAAACTAATCTCTGCCTATTGGGAAAAACTGTTCTTCGGGACAGAACCAAACCCTGTTTCCGGTTTTGAATTCGGAGGAACTGCATCACTTCCATTCTCGGCACTTGGAGTTGCAAATGACAAAAGGGCTTTAGTTGGATTAATTTCGCCTGAATCAATAAAAATAAGTAAGATGCTTAGCAGATTTATGAAAGGCGACAAAGAAGTACTCGGCTGGGTGGCAGCTGATCTTCCTCTGATAGGCGAAGCTCTTAAAGAAATGGCAAAAATAAACTTTCTCGTTGACGATCAAGCTTCGGAAGAATCCCCGTTTTATGACGAGAATACAACTGCAGCAAATGGAGAAAAAGAAACGGTTACACAGCCTGAAATGGACTTTTCTTCTTTTGATAACGGCACGACCGATTCGTTTAGCAATCTCCTAAAAAATCTCGGTAAAATTCTGATAGTCTGGGAAAAAGATGACTCTGGTAGACTTAACTGGTTCGACACAGCAACCGCAGAAACAGAAAAAAAGTAATTTTATAAGCTAAAGACAACATGGTTTATTACAAACAGTTACCTTTACTTCGTTGTCTTTTTTCTTTATGTTTATAAAAACAGAATATCACGAGTATACAAAAATTTTTGGAGGTAGAAAATATGTACTGTAACGCACTTGAGAAACTTAAAGAAAGAGGCTTTGTCGAATGGAGTAGCCATGACGAAGAGCTGGCAGAACACTTCATTAACAATATGGTAACAGGATATATTGGGTTTGATCCCAGTGCCAACAGCCTTCATGTCGGGAACCTTGTTGCCATAATGGGACTTGCTTGGCTTCAGCGCCTCGGGCATCGACCCATTGCCTTAGCTGGCGGTGGCACCGGACGAATAGGCGATCCTTCAGGCAAAAGTGCAGAAAGAAACCTTCTAAGTGAAGAAACGATAAATTCTAACGTGATTTGCATAGAGAACCAACTTAAACATTTTCTTAATTTCGACTGTGGTAAGAACAGTGCAAAACTAGTTAACAACAATGATTGGCTCAAAAATGAAAAATTCATCGAATTTCTTAGAGATACGGGAAAGTATTTTACAGTTAGCTTCCTCGTGAACAGAGAATACGTTCGCAGCCGAGTGTTTGACGCTGATAAATCTATAACATATACCGAACTGTCTTACATACTCCTTCAAGCTTTCGACTTCAACCACCTTTACAATGAGTTTGGCTGTACTCTTCAGATGGGCGGAAATGACCAGCAGGTCAACATTCTAGCGGGCATGGACCTTACTCGCAAAAAATCAAAAGCTCAATGCTATGGAATAACCTTTCCTTTGCTACTCAACTCACATGGTGAAAAATTCGGAAAATCAGAAAGTGGAGCTGTCTATCTTTCTGAGGAACGAACGAGCATATATAAGTTCTATCAGTTTTGGATCAATGTCGAGGACAGTGATCTCGAAAAACTTTATAAACTCTTCACATTCAAAGAGCTTGATGAAATAGCAGAAATAATCAAAGAACATAATGAACAGCCGCATCTGCGAAGAGGACAGAAAGCTTTGGCAGAAGAGATGACCTGTCGAGTACATGGAGAGGATGCTGCAAAGCGGGCACGCGAGGCAAGCGCAGTTCTCTTTGGTGAAATGGATATTAAAGATGCAGACTCTACTCTTCTTGATACCCTCTCAGCAGAAATTCCTTTTGTAAAAGTAGACGAAGCGATCGCAGGCGGATTAACAGATATTCTTGTTGTATCTGGCGGATGTGCATCAAAGGGAGAAGCAAAACGTAAAATAAAAGAAGGCGGCGTATATCTTAATGGAATAAAGGTATTAGAAGAGGGAAAGCAGCTCTCGTCGGAAGACCTTCTGGATGGTGGTTACATACAGCTCCGCGTTGGAAAAAAGGATTTTCGCTTGGTAAAGTTTACAAAGTAAAAATTAATATATTTATGTAGTCTTATGTTCGAGAAGCTTACAAAAAAAACTTTCTCTCTATAATTTAGCGATACAAGAGAACTGCAAAACTCTAAATCAGCAATACGAACATATTTATGAAGAAAGTTAAATACTCAGTGAACAAGGAGTGACTTTATGAAAATAAAAACAGCAATAACGGCTACTGCCGTAATACTTGCAATAGGAGTGATTGTAATGGTAACAGCAGGAAAAGAGACAGAAACTGTAACACGTCAAATCGCAACATTCGAGACAACTATGGGGACTTTTAAAATTGAACTCTACAACGACCTTGCACCAAAAACTGTCGAAAATTTCACCAAACTCATCGACAAAGGATTCTACAATGAACGTATCTTTCACCGCGTCATCGAAAACTTTATGATTCAGGGTGGATGCCCTGACGGTACTGGCATGGGCGGACCAGGATACAATATTCCCGATGAATTTGGCAGGGGCCTCAAACATGACGAGCCTGGAATTCTTTCTATGGCAAATGCAGGTCCAAATACAGGTGGCTCACAGTTTTTCATCACGCTTGTCCCTTGTGAATGGCTCGACGGTAAGCATGCAATCTTTGGTCATGTCATATCAGGCATGAATGTGGTAGAAGAAATCGGAAAAGTACCAACAGACTCCATGGACCGTCCTACTAAAAAAGTAGAAATAAAAAAAGTTACAGTAAAATAAAAGTTTTTGTAAGAACACACTCTCATAAATATGAGAGTGTGTTCTTTAATCTAGTAAAACACTTAATTGATATATAATCACACATAAGCATATTCGCTATTAAGGAGATTTACATGAATATCAAGAAAAGCCTTTTGGTCATTGATGACGACTTGGCTCGTCGAAGAGCCTTAATAAAAGTATTAGAGGAAGATTACAACACCTTCGAAACTGATAGTTGTGCTTCTGTTATGGATATCCTTGTTGAAAACCAGGACGAAATCCTCATGATTTTTATAGATTTACAACTTCTGAAAAAAGACAACTTCAATTTTATTCTTAATAAAAACCAAAACTCTTCGCTTGCTATTCTGCCTATAATTGTAACTTCTCCACAAGGCAACGAGAAAGACAAAATAAGAGCTCTCAATCTTGGAATCAGAGATTTTATCTCGGCACCTTATAACGCACAAGCTATAAAAAGCCGACTTAAAAGCCTCCTTTCAGACACAGCTCAAGAAAAAATAAAACTTATTCGAGATTTAACCTTTACTTCAAATCGACTCGGGGCGCTTATGAACTCTATTCCCGGCGGAATTATGATTTTTAAAGTGTTAGAAAACGATGTTTTATATGTAGATTATTTTAATGACAAGACACCCAAACTTTTTGGGTATACTAAAGAGGAGTTTAGGGATATCGCAAAAAAAGATCCTACTCTCTCTTCTCTAATTCATCCCGATGATGCCAAGCACATGCTCGACGCCAGACACCAATTCGTCCAGGAGGACCCCTTTGAAAATGTTATTCGTGTCATTCATAAAGACGGGAGTGTTAGATGGATTAATCTAAACGCCAAGAAGGAGCAGAAAGACCTCTTCGGCCATACAGTCTTTGTTGCTGTTCTAATTGATGTTACTAAGGAAAATGAGTTTTCTCAAAAGCTAATCTTTCAAGATGAACGTGATGTTCTTACGGGGATTTATAACAAAGAAACTTTCTTCAAAAAAACTAGTGCCCTCTTAAAAGAACACTCAAACGAATTATTTTCATTTATCCGCTTTGATATTGATAACTTTAAAGTGGTTAATGATATGTTCGGACTCAAAAAGGGTGATGATGTTTTAAAGAAGATTGCCGATGTTTGGAGTCAGCTTATTGGCGATATTGGAACCTACGGTCGCATTGAATCTGATAATTTCGCAGCTTGCATTCCCTCTCATCTTTTAAATACAAAAAATATTCTTGAAAGAATAAAACAATGTTTTACAGACCTTGATGTTGACTGTGATATCTCTATTAGCCTTGGAATATATGAAATAGACGACATGACCCTTCCTGTCGATAAAATGTCTGATAGAGCACATCTTGCTCTTAAAACCATAAAGGAAAGTTGTTCCATAGAAATTGCTTTTTATGACAAAAAAATTCACGATTCAATTGTTTTCGCACAAAAACTTGCTCTCCAAATACAAGACGCTCTTGAAAAGCGTGAATTTGAGATATACTTGCAGCCAATTTATAGCATCTCTAAACAAAAAACTGTTTCAGCCGAAGCCCTTATTCGATGGAATCATCCTGTAAAAGGTCTGCTTTCCTCTGACATCTTTATTCCTATTTCTGAAAAAAATGGTTCCATTACAAGACTTGATGCTTTTATGCGTGAGGAAGCTTGCCGTTACTTGAGCAATAGACAAACGGAAAAGAAAGAGCTTTTTCCCATTTCTGTCAATGTCTCGCGTTTGAATATATATGACAATAATTTCTGTGAAGATTTAATCGCCCTAGTAAAAAAGTATGACTTGGAGTCTAAGTATTTAAAAGTCGAAATAACTGAGAGCGCTTATATTGAGGACCCGAACCGCCTTACACAGTTTATTGAAAAATTACATCGTTGCGGATTCATCGTAATGATGGATGACTTTGGCAGTGAATATTCTTCTTTAAAAATGCTAAAGGATATTTCTGTTGATACTCTAAAAATAGATAGGTTATTTATAAAAGACATTGAAACCTCAGCTCGTGGCAGTTCTATCTTGAGCAGTGTTATTAGAATTGCTAGATGGTTAGGCATGAACGTGATTGCAGAGGGAGTAGAAACAGTCGGTCAATTTAATTTTCTTCGCAGTGTGGGATGTGACCTTATACAAGGATACTATTTCTCAAAACCGCTTCCAATTAAGGCTTTTGATAAATTTTTGAAAAAAACCTTGTGTGATTGTTTACTGCAAGATGACTCTCCTCTTTGTAATTTGTGTGATTTGGATTTTATCTGGCAAAAAGATAATCAGACGAACTTTATGTTTAACAGCATGATTGGTGCTTCCGGTATTTATGAACTTTGTAACAACAATCTTGAGATTGTCCGCGTTAACGACAGTTATTATGATCTTTTCGGAACCACACCTGAACTTTTCTCTAAAACAGCTAAAGATGCTTTTCATTTTGTTCACGAAAATGACCGGGACCTATTGTTGAATGCTTGCAAGAAGGCACAAATCTCACACAAAGTTGAAAGTATTGAAATAAGAAGAAGAAATAGTACGTCTGATGTATTCCTTTCGCTGCTCGTCAATATTCGCCATTTGAGTGATCTTAAAAACCGTGCTGTTTTCTACTTTACACTACATGACATAACTGAAAGAAAAAAAATCGCTGAAGACACTTCTATGAAAGAATGTTTAAAGGTGCTCAAAAAAGAATATTCTGAGATTTTTGAAATAGACGTTGAAGCAAAAACAGCGACTATGCTCTATTTGGCAGACAAAACAATTCCAACCGATTTTGTACTGCAGCTTGATGAAGCATTAAAAACATATACAACCCGTGTACATCCAGAAGACAAAAGCGCTGTTGAAGGGTTTTTCGATAGAATTCTTCGTCAACAAAATGACATCGAAGACAAAAACTCTTCTTTAACTTATCGCATCAAATTCAACAACGAATATAAAAGGGTAACGAATACTATCTTTAATTTCGGCTATAAGCTCGATAGACGAATATTTGTTTCCTGTGTTAAAGATATAAACGATCAGAGTGAACTTGAAAAAATCAGATTAGAACTAGCAAACTCTAACAGAGAACTCGAAACGTTACACGAGAAAATGATGCTACTCATGGACTACAACA
>JAAYFQ010000014.1 GCA_012728165.1 Synergistaceae bacterium
ACTATGGTGGAAAAATAGTGAAACAAATGATGGAAAATTGCGAAAAGCATGGATTTAACAACTATACTCGTTACCCTGTAGTTTTTGAAAGTGCTAAAAATGGATATATGATCGATGTTGAAGGCACGAAGTATCTTGATTTTATGGCAGGGATAGCAGTCAATTCTATGGGTTATGACGATGAAGATTTTAAAAATATTCTAAAAGACCAAATCGGCAAAATAATTCATTGCTCAAATATTTACTATAACGCACCTATGATTAGAGCAACTGAACTTCTTAGCAAGGCTACCGGATTTGACAAAGTATTTTTCTGCAATAGCGGAGCCGAGGCAAATGAAGGAGCATTAAAACTTGCTCGCATATTTGGCAAAAAAAGCAAAAACGGAGCAACTAAGATAATCGCTTTTGCAAACTCTTTCCATGGTAGAACGCTTGGAGCTCTTAGTGTAACAGGACAACCCAAATACAGAGAAGATTTTACACCACTAATTCCAGACGTTTTTTTTGCTGAATACAATAATTTTGATTCAGTCCAAAAACTGATAGACGATAAAGTCTGTGGACTCATTATGGAACCTATTCAGGGTGAGGGTGGAGTAATTCCAGCAGATGTTGAATTTATGAAACAAATTCGCGAACTTTGCACAAAAGAAAATATAATGCTTATCTTTGATGAAGTTCAGACAGGAATTGCTCGTAGTGGCAAAATGTTTGCTTTTGAACATCTAGGTATGCGTCCGGATGTTCTAACACTTGCAAAAGGCTTGGGTGGCGGAGTTCCAATAGGCGCGATTTGTGCCGACGAAAAGTTTGCACGATATTTCACCCCTGCTACTCATGGAACAACATTTGGAGGGAATCCTCTTGCAACAAGAGCTGTTGAATATGTGCTTAGTCGCATCTCACAAAAAGAATTTTTAGAAAACGTAAAGAATAGCGGAGAATATTTTATAGAGAAGTTTGAAATCTTAAAACAGAAGCATCCGATGATAAAACAAATTAGAGGTAAAGGACTTTTGATTGGTCTAGTAATCGATGAAAAGTTTTCTGTTGCGGATATTGTCAAAAAATCTTTTGAAAACCATTTGCTGATACTCAGCGCAGGCAACAATACGTTGCGGTTTGCACCTTCTCTTACTATAACTCGTGACACAATAGACAAAGGTCTTGAAATTTTAGAGAAAGTCCTGAATTCAATAGAAAAAGCATGAAAAAACATAACAGACAAAAAAAATATTAGGCTTGGCTTCTCTGTTGGCTAAGCTTTTTTCGTGTTTTACTGATTATAAAAAATCTTGACCACTTATAGAAAAATAATGCTATAATATTTGTTTGTCAACTCGCAACAGAGGAGACAAGCTAAATATGTCTGGAAAATCTGCGCCAGCTTTTTGACTAATCTGCAGATGAAGGGAACAGTATAGATATGCAAGATTCATCAAAACTTAGAAACATAGCAATAATTGCACATATCGACCATGGTAAGACAACTCTTATTGATGGTATTTTCAAGTCTGCTCATCTTTTTAGAGACAATCAACAAATTGAAGAGAGAGTTATGGATGCCGGTTCGATAGAACGAGAACGTGGAATAACAATTAAAGCAAAACACTGCACGGTTGAGTGGCAGGGTTATAAGATAAATATTGTTGACACACCGGGGCACGCTGACTTTTCAGGAGAAGTTGAAAGAGTTCTTTCTATGGTAGACTCTGTCCTTCTTTTGGTTGATGCAAACGAAGGTCCTATGCCTCAGACACGCTACGTTCTTATGCAGGCGCTTAAACTTGGCCTCAAGCCAATTGTCATAGTCAACAAAGTTGACCGTCCAAACGCTGATCCTGATGGAGCACTTGACAAAACATTCGATCTCTTTATAGAACTCGGAGCCACGGAAGAGCAGTGTGATTTCTCAGTCCTCTATGGTTCAGGACTTCAGGGCTGGTTTGTTGAGGACCTCAACAAGCGTGCTGATAACACTAAAGCAGGAATGGACGATCTTTTTAAAATGCTTATAGAAAAAGTCCCTGCTCCAAAAGCGGAGATGGAAGCACCTTTTAAAATGCAGGTCTGCACTCTTTCATGGAGCGAATACCTCGGCCGTATCGGAGGCGGAAGAATACTTCAGGGCACGATACATAAAGGTGACAGACTTCTACGTACTAATACAAAATGGAATGACTACGATCAGACAGATTGGTCTGTTGTATCAACAGACACTTCGACCTGCACACATCTTTATGTGACAAACGGACTTGTTCGCACAGAAGTTGAGGCAGCTGGAGCCGGAGACATCGTCTGGTTTACAGGACCGGAAAATATAGACTTGGGTGACACAATAAGTTCACCGGAGCTTGAAGGATTGGAACACGTTTTGCCACCACTAGGTATTGAGGAACCAACTATATCAATGTTTTTCCTTGTAAATACAAGCCCCTTTGCTGGACAAGACGGAAACTCAATCACGCTTCGTCAACTCAAATCACGTATTGAACGTGAAACAAAGTCAGATCCAGCACTTCGCATGGAAGATATAGGTCGTGCGGATGGCGTCAAAGTATCCGGCCGTGGAGAACTTCACCTTGGCATACTAATTGAAGAAATACGCCGTGAAGGCTCAGAAGTAGCAGTTTCACGACCAGAAGTTATTATTCAGTATGACGCCAACGGTAAAAAATTAGAGCCAATGGAAGAAGTTATGATAGATGTTCCAGAAGAATATCAAGGCGTTGTTATTCAAAAGCTTGCACAGCGCAAAGGTGAACTAGTAAATATGGAAAACAGTGGTACTGGAACTCTTCGTCTGATATTTAAAATTGCCACACGTGGGCTTATAGGTTACAGGGGAGAATTCTTAACAGATACACGCGGACTTGGCATAATGGCTTCGCGTTTTATAGGTTACGGAGAGTGGGTTGGTGAGATAGTTTCACGTCCTCGCGGTTCACTTGTAAGCATGGAAACTGGAACAGCTTCAGGCTATTCGCTTAATAATCTACAGGAACGCGGAAGACTTTTTATTAAACCTGGTGACGAAGTATATAACGGACAGATAATTGGAGAGTCAGCACGTGATAAAGACCTCGCATGTAATCCAGCTAAGCGCAAACAGCAGGTCAATTATCGTTCTGCTACAAAAGATATGATAGTGGTTCTCGATGTTCCTAAGATAATGACAGTTGACACTGCTCTTGAGTGGATTGGCGATGATGAGCTTGTCGAAGTCACACCAAACAACGTTCGTATTCGTAAAATGATACTCAATTCAGATGAACGTCGCAAAGCTCACAACAAAGCCGGGCACACAGAAGACGAAGACGAATAAAATTAATTAAACATAATAATTAAAACACAAAACGGGTTGCCGAATTTCGGTAACCCGTTCGTGTTATGTATTCCTAAACTGTTGACAGTAACTAAAAGTTCAACAGAGTTTTAATAAAAACGGACGGCTCTATTTATTGTTGATTGCGTAAATGCTATAATAAACTGCACTGTTTCTTCTATATAAAGAGACACAATGTGTGAAATATTGAAGGAGGGGACAACCGCTATGAATAGTAGAGGAAATCTCAAATCTATTAATGTATGGATCTTTCTTGTTCCCTTTTTAATCTTGTCCCTAGTCTATTCAT
>JAAYFQ010000015.1 GCA_012728165.1 Synergistaceae bacterium
ACTGACGTTGTACAGTCGATATGACAAAAGCAAACACAAGAAACGAGACAGACCAGCCTCCGGGCTGGTTTTTTGTTATTCTGAGCTCCAATAAACTCTATAAAATATGCGGTACGACTTTTTATTATACATATCATATATTGCTCTTTACATCAGGTATTTTTTAATATATAATGCGGTACATGAATATCAGGGAGACCAAAACTAAAAACAAATATGGCTCTACTTATACCTATCTGCAGCTTGTACACAACCACAGGGATAAGGTCACCGGCAAGACTGTTACCAAGGTCTTTCTTAACCTGGGGCGAAAGGACAAACTGTCTACCGAGTTTATCCGGAGTATTGTCGAAAATCTTAGTTCGCTTCTGGATGTCCCTTCGTGTACTTTGGGCCCTTCTGTTCCTTTTGCCTTTCATAAAAGCAAGCAGCTGGGCGGTTCTTTTCTTTTAGATGCATTGTGGAAGAAGCTGGGAATGGGACTTGCCGTTTCAAAACTTGTTTCGGACAGGAGCTTCCGCTCTCCCGTGGAACGGATGTGTTTTGCGCTTGTCGCAGGGAGAATACTTGACCACGGTTCGAAGCTGTCGCTTGAGCATTGGGTTGAGAACCTGGCTTATATTAGAGGACTTGCTTTCGTGGATGTCCATTCCCTCTACCGCGTGATGGATTTTATGTTTGAATCAGGGGACAGGATACAGCAGTCTGTATTTACGTCTGTAGCAAAAAATGCAAAGCTCGATATAGATGTTATTTTTTTAGATACCACGAATACTTATTTTGAGTGTAAACCAGACACCGGTGTTGTATCCCTAAAGAAACTTGGGTATAGCAAGGACAAGCATCCCGAACTCCCATTGGTTTCTATTGCTTTTGCCGTTACAAGGGATGGAATCCCCGTGCGTCATTGGGTTTTCCCCGGCAATACCAGTGACCAGAGTATCGTCGAAAAGGTAAAGGATGACCTGTCTGACTGGAACCTTGGCAATGTAGTTATGGTCGAAGACGCAGGTTTTAACAGTGATGACAACAGACGTGTATTAAGGCGCGAATGCGGTGATTATATTATAGGAGAGAAACTGCGCACAGGCAGCAGAGGCGCAGCCGTTGAGGCGCTTCACAGGCATGGTCGATACAAGGAGATACGTGACGGACTCTTTATAAAGGATGTTGTGATGGATGAAGGGTCAGCAACGCAGCGGCGTTATGTTATTGTTAAAAATTCGGAAGCTGAAAAGCACGACAGGCTTGTCCGTGAGGATATAGTAAAAGAAGTTCAGTTCAGGCTTGACTCACTTGCTCAGATAGAAGGAGAGGCCCATACAAAGGCGATCTGTGCACTGAGGTCCCATGGTACTTTTGGCAGGTACGTAAGGCAGAGCAAAAGCGGGGTTCTTTCATTAAACCAGGAGAAGATAGCAGAGGATTCACTTCTTGATGGCAAATTCCTTGTTAGTGCCTCCAACATGAAGATGAAGGCCGAAGATATCGTAATGGGTTATAAGCAGCTATGGGTAATAGAGCGTCTGTTCAGGGACATGAAGAATATTTTGAACATACGGCCTGTCTATCACAGGCTTGAGGAAAGAATAAAATGCCATGTCCTTATCTGCTGGATGGCAATGATACTGATACGGGTTGCAGAAAACGAGACAGGGATGACCTGGCATAGAATAGAAAAAGCGATGTCCTGTATTACCGCAGGGGCTATCGAATCCGGTGGCTATACCTCTTGGATAGCCTCTGATATTACAGCCGAAGCAGTTGAGATATTTGAAAAATTGAAAATTACTCCTCCTCAAAACGTACTTTCTGTCGAGAAAAATTCGTAGTACAACTTTTTATGAAGGATAAATCATGTCAATATAGTCTATGACTATATTTGCCGGATTTTCCTGTACCGCTGACTGTACAACGTCAG
>JAAYFQ010000119.1 GCA_012728165.1 Synergistaceae bacterium
CTTCAGACCAGATGTTAAATTGCCAATCATAAGATTGGTTTTCTTACATCTGATTTAAGATTAGTAGCGTAAGATTTCCTCGCGGATTTCTTACAGAACTCTTCTCTTTCGCTTTACCTTTATTCTTCTGTCATGGTGCGTGCACCAACCTTCAAATGAAGAGGTGCAGAAAGTATTCTACCATTTTTAGAAAAAGTGTCAATGTATACATTAAGACTTTTTATTTTTACAATAGCAACTGATTGTAACTAAAGTATTACTAAAAATCATTATCCTTGCCTAACGTAAGCTACGTGGGTTACTTTTAATACTCTTAGTTTGTTTTAGTCTGCCTTGTGGTTTAATTTCTCATGAAAGATTTAAATTTATTTTATTTTATTTTTTAATTATTAAGTATTTTTCCTTATAACAAACGGCGGTGGGAAAATCCCTCCGCCGTTTGTTATATATCATTTATACATCTTCATCTCTATTTTTTATTATTTTCCTTGATGTCCATCTGAATAACTCCCTCTTCAAGCAAGCTTTCAACTGAAGCTTGTAGATCTGGAGATTCATAGTCATCTTCTGACTGAGGAACATCTATTAAACCAAGTCCTTCCGCAACTTTGCTCAAGACTTCTTTTGTTACTTCTTCCATTAATTCAGGATTTTCACTTAAATAATTGGCGACATTTTCCTTGCCTTGTCCTAAGGTCTCGCCTTTGTATGTTAACCACGAACCTCTACGTTTAAAGACTTCTCTGTCTATAGCCATGTCGACGACAGAAACAGATTTAGGAACGCCCTTTCCATATATAAGTGTTGCATGTGCGGTTCGAAATGGAGGTGCTTGTTTATTCTTGACGACTTTTATCCAAAGTTCATGACCTATTACTGTGTCTCCCTGAGTAACTTGCTTACCGCGCTTCACTTCTATTCTCACAGAACTATAGAATTTAAGAGCACGTCCGCCTGTTGTCGTTTCTTGCGGTCCACCGTAACTAAATCCGGTATTAATTTGTGAACGAAGCTGATTTATGAATATAACTGACGTATTACTCTTTGATATTGCTGCCGTCAATCTTCTGAGTGCATACGACATAAGCCGTGCATGAAGTCCAACCTGATTTGCGCCCTCACCCATTTTCCCGTCTATTTCAGCTTGTGGTGTGAGTGCAGCTACAGAGTCTACAACTACAATATCAAATGCTCCACTACGAACAAGTGTATCAAGAATATAAAAAGCCTGTTCTCCGCTATCTGGTTGTGACATATACAGGTTTGCAGTATCAACACCAATTGATGCGGCAAGTCTTGGATCAAGCGCGTGTTCAGCATCTATAAACGCTACATAGCCACCGTTTCTCTGAGCTTCTGCAAGTACATGAAGAGCCAGAGTTGTCTTGCCTCCGCCTTCAGGACCAAATACTTCTATTACGCGACCTCGCGGAACGCCGCCTATGCCTAGAGCTACATCTAAGGGAAGTATTCCTGTGGAGATAACTTCAACAGCATGTTCTACTTCATCACCCAGACGCATAATTGCGCCATCACCAAACTTCCCCCGTATTTCACTCAGAGCTTGCTCCAGAATGTCCTCTCTGGTAACTGCCGACTTCTTAGCCATTTGTTTACCTCCTGTATTCTATGTTAACTAATTGATTACTTTTTAACATTATATCAGTTTTTTAGATTTTGAAAAGCCCTATCGGAGTAAGTACTGTTCGAGTATGACAAATAGTACTACTCATAAGAACTATTTCGTTTACTATCCATGGTTCTACAGCCAGCCTATTTTTTTTTATTGCATTCAAAGCTACTTTAGTAAGTATATCCTCTGTCCGAATTCTGCCAAGTGTCAAATGCGGTAAGTAAGGATATTTATTGGACTCTACTCCCGACTTGAGTGTCGCTTTATCAACATTTTTTTGAATTTTTCGCAATTGATCTATGTCGCCATTCACGGCACCCCAAATTACTCTAGGACAAGTTAAACTGGGAAATCCACCTATCCCTTCAATAAAAAGTGTAATGTTTCCAGTCTGTTTTATTGCGGCTAAATGTCTCTTGATGTTGTTAATAGTTTTGACGTCACTTTCTCCACAAAATTTTAGAGTTATATGCATTGTCTTCGGCTCTACCCATTCAATTTCTTGGAATTCACTAGGGCACGCATTTATCCAGCGAGTTATTGCGGCACGCTGTTTATTAGGTATTAATATGCAGACGAATGTCCGCAGAAGAACTCCTGCGGGTAGTGAACCTCAAGCATTCATGTTATTCAAGTTCCTCTAATAGAAAGAAAATAACTTGTTTTAATGCAGCTTCTCTAACTTTATCTCGATCTCCTTTAAAAATACGTATGAATGAAGATGTTTTATCACAGGAAGAAAAACCGAACCACACTGTACCAACAGGCTTTTCATCAGTCCCACCATCCGGGCCTGCTATTCCAGTTACACTCATAGCAATATCGGAGTTATATATTCTTCTGGCACCATTAGCCATTTCTTCTGCACACTCTGCACTGACAGCACCGTTTTGTTTAATAGTGTCAGCAGAAACACCAAGTATGCTCATTTTAGCTTCGTCGCTATAAGTAACAGCACTGCCAAGAAAGGATGCTGATGCACCTGCTATTTCTGTTATAGCAGAACCAATCATGCCACCTGTACAAGATTCAGCAAAGGATATTTTTACGCTTTTGTCTATTGTGATACCCAACAATTTTTGCACAAGTGAAAATGTATCTTCGTTCATCTCCCAAACACCCCATATACTGCCTCAATTCCTCCGGCAAAAAATATCCAATGCAAAGCACGAATAATTAAATTACACATAATACCGCCCAAAATATCGTCGGCCATAATCCCGACTCCACCAGGCAATCTCTCCATTTGTTTTAAGGGAAACGGCTTTGTTATGTCAACGATTCTAAATAGAAAAAGACCAACGATAGCGTAAGAAAGGTCAAATCCCCAACATGAAATCCAGCAGCCTACAACCTCGTCTATTACAACTTCTTGAGGATCTTCTCGTTTTGAAGCTTTTGCATATATATCCGAAGCAATCGTTCCTATCAAGGCAACTGCCACTATTCCCCAAAAAGGTACTCCTCCCAGTAAAATCCATATTATACAAGCTGCTATGGAGCCAAGTGTACCTGGCATTTTGCTGAAACGACCAATGGTTCCAAAAGTAGATATCATTCCATACCAGGTTTTCATCTCTTTTGTAAGGATCATTTTTGCACCTCTTCTCCTACCATGTCATGAGGCATCGCTTCCGTCAAAAGAACTTTAACAACGTCACCCTCTTTTAATTCATCGCTTATATTCCTTACTTCTATTAGTCCGTCCACTTCTGGCGCTTCTCTGAAACTTCTTCCTTCAGCAAAGCCGAACTCGCGTTCAACATTTTCTATAAGTACATCAAGGTCTTTGCCAACGAAAAGCTGTTGACGCTCAAAAGAGATTTCTTCTTGCAAATTCATAAGCGCTCCAAGACGCTTTTTTTTCGTTAATTCCGAGACCTGCCCAGCCATTTTAAAAGCCACTGTTCCCTCCTCTGGAAAGAAGGTGAAGGCTCCCATTCGGTCAAACTTTACTTTTGAAATAAAACCCAACATTTTATCAAAGTGTGTTTTCTTTTCTCCGGGAAAACCAACCAAACAAGTTGTTCTAAGGGCAAAATCAGGATTTATCTCACGTGCTTTCGTAAAAATTGCGAGCAATTCTTCATCGCTTATGCCACGATTCATAGACTTCAGTATACGAGAATCACCATGCTGAATTGGAACATCAAGATATGGAAGAATTTGTTTTCCAAACGCTACTCGTTCAAGAAGTTTTGTAGTAATACGTGAGGGATGGAGATAGAGAAGACGTAACCATATGTTATCAGGCAAGGAGGACTCAAGTGCGTCCAGAAGTTCTATGAGTGAGCTTTTGTCACTCATATCTGTTCCATACACAGTAAGATCTTGCCCCACTAGGCAGAGTTCACGTGCTCCGTTACTCACAAGTTGCTGCGCTTCACTCACAATGGTTTTAAGTGGGAGACTGCGCAATTCCCCGCGAATAGAAGGTATGGTGCAATAAGTACAGCGATTGTTGCATCCTTCGCTTATTTTCAGATATCTTGTGAACTTTGATGAAGAGGGAAGTATCGAACGACAGCGTTCCGTAGGGATTTCGTTTCCGAGAGCTTTGAGTACAAACCCCCAGTCCTCACTTTCCGCCCAAAAATCTACTGCTGGTATATCATTCTTTAAATCTTTGCTGTATCTGTTTACAAGGCATCCTACAACTCCGATTTTTTTAAGTTTACCTTCAAATTTAAGCTGTTCTAAGTCAAGTATTGCAGAAACACTTTCTTCAACAGCGGGACGAATAAAGCCACAGGTGTTGACTATTCCAATCTCTGCAAGAGACACATCATCAACAAGCTTATGACCTGCTCTTTTTAGCTCCCCTGCTAGACACTCGCTATCAACTCTATTTTTTGCACAACCTAAGCTTAATACATAAATCTTCATTTATAGAGAGCTGGTGTGTCGTCACAAACGGGCTTATTAAGCAAATAAAGACTCAGCCCAAGTTCTGTGAGTCCTGCACCTATACCAAGAGACATTCTTATGCGAGCCTGATTTGCGCTCAATTTTCCACCAGACAACACGCCCATATCTACAAGTTTTGCAAAACTACCTTCAAATAATCCTGTTTTAGCGACTTGTCCTTGAAAACAACGTGAGACTATTGCAACAGGAACTCTTCGGCGTATCAAATTGCGAACATGAGGAACCCAAGAAGGCAATATATTTCCAGTTCCAAATCCTGACAAAACAAATCCTTCAATTTCTTTGTCATTAGATATTGCAGCTATCGCCTTCTCACCACCGCCCATTGACGCGGTCACTATTTCAACTAACGGAATTCTTTCGGGACGTCTTGCTAAAAATTCGGGTCTGCAATTCGTTCTGGTAAAACTTATATTTCCATTAATCATTTTCCCCAAAGAGCCTTTTCTCACTGACTGAAAGATATTATCTTGACTTAGCGGATCAATCATCACAACATCAGAAGCGGCAAAAAGTTCACCGCTCGAACAGACAAGAACTCCTATATTTTGAGCCTCTGGTGAAAGTGCTGCAAGCACTGAACAGTTAAGGTTTTTAAGCCCCTCTTCAAGACCTGCACGCCCCTTAACCATAAGATTAGCAAATATTACAGGCTCGGGATTTTGCCACAAAAGATCAGCCATATAAGACATTTCAGACATAACCCCTGTGCCAGATATGACGATAATTCCCGCGTAGTCTTTTTCTATAAGAGTATTAAACATGTCTGACATTTCAAGCATGAGCGGCATTGAATAATGACTGCTAGGCTGGCAACTCCAATCTATAAGCTCACAGTGTTTTGCAAGATCCTCTGGCAAATACCTCAGCAGTGAATAAGGGTCGGCATTATCTTCATCACCAGAAAAACTACCAGATATTAAAATAGCAAGTTTAGATTTGCACTCCAAAACAATTCCTCCATTCGCATATTCATGCGATAAAACCTATTTATAATTTGTATTCTAGCGCAAAGACCTGTACGTTACAAACGTAAAGCCTAAAGAATAAGAACTCAATTAAAGTTAATCATTACCAAATGTTCGTGATAAAATACGTTTTATGTAGACTTTCGTGCATTTAACGTCTATCTTGGTTTCTATAATTTTAACACTTAATCTTAGGAGGAACATTATGAGCTTTATCTCACAATGCACGGCACTATTCAGTGATCTTATTAACTGGCTTGTTGCAGTCATAGGACACTTAGGTTATCCCGGAATAGTCGGACTTATGTTTCTAGAATCATCATTCTTCCCATTCCCAAGCGAAGTCGTTGTTCCTCCTGCAGGGTATCTGGCATGGAAAGGTGAAATGAACCTAATCCTCGTTATTATTTCGGGAATAGCAGGAAGTGTTTTCGGTGGTCTTTTTAACTACTGGATAGCAGTAAGATGGGGACGCCCTATATTTGAGAAATACGGGAAATATTTCTTTATTACTCATGAAACTTTAGACAAGGCAGAAGCATTTTTTGCGAAACATGGTCACATAAGCACCTTCACAGGAAGACTAATCCCTGTAATAAGACAATATATATCTCTTCCTGCCGGACTTGCCAGAATGCCACTAAAACAATTCTGTCTGTATACAGCTCTTGGCTCTGGCATCTGGGTAGTAGTTCTCGCTCTTACGGGATACTTCCTTGGTAGCAATCAGACACTCATCCATCAGGAAATCAAGAAAATTACTTTCTTTCTTCTAACAGGATGCGCTATACTTATCGTGTTGTACATATATAGATATAAGAATAAGGCTGAAAAAGAGGTCGAATAACTTATAACAATATGTTTTACAAATACGATGACGGTATCTTCGCCGTTGACTCGCATTATTTAAGAAAAGGAAACGCTGCTGTTTATATATTACGCGACTATGACAAGGTTGCGATAATAGAAACAGCACATAATGCTTCTTTGCCACACTTACTAACCGCAATGAACGAACTGCGAATAAAGAGAGAAGATATTAACTACATTTTCATAACACACGTTCATCTTGACCACGCGGGCGGAGCAGGCAGTTATATGAATGAATTCCCAAATGCTCAGCTAGTTGTACATCAGCGTGGAGCACCACACATGGTCAACCCTCAGAAAATCATTGCGGCTGCATCTGAAGTTTATGGTGCGGAAGAAGTTAAAAGAATGTATGAAACTGTAATACCTGTTGATCGCAATAGAATCATATCTGCTTATGACGGTTACACAATAAAATTAAAAACACGGAATATAATTTGTCTTGACACTCCAGGACACGCTAGACATCACTTATGTTTCTTCGATGAAAAATACTCCGCCATGTTTACTGGAGATGCACTTGGCACATCTTTTCAGGAAATGAATGCCATAAATGGGCGTTGGATAATTCCATCTTCATCTCCCATGCAGTTTGATCCGAATGATATGCACAACAGTATCGATAAAATCGTTCGCTACAAGCCAAAATATGTATATCTCACTCATTTCGGGCTGCTAGAGGACTTAAATACCGCAGCAGCCGAACTCCACCGAGACATAAACAAATATGTTGAACAGACAGAAAAGCTCAACGGTGATGAAGATAAAATAAGAGAATACCTTTTAAATCTTTATACACAAACAGCATCTTTGTACGGAATGAAAAATCCCAAAGAATATATTACAAATGAGTGCCGTATTCTCCTGCAGCTCAACCCTATGGGACTTGAAGCATGGCATAGACACAAAACAGAGCGACCATATAGAATAACTTTGACTATGAAAAGCAAAGAGTATGCTCTCGGACAGAATTAACAAGCTTGCGCTACAAAAAATTTCGTATTTGCATTATTAATAAGTTTTTCAAATAAACTCAATAAACATCTTTCATATAAATATTAAAACTCTTCCATATATATTGGAGGAGTTTTTTACAATCCAACTCTGTTTTTGATATACCAAACTCGTTGACAATTAAAAGTGAAAGATATATCCTTAGCGTCTAGCCAAAAAATTGACAGCTGAGAAAGTCGTGATAAACGACCATACACTGCATAAGCTGTCTGCGAAGGAGGTTAGAGGGATGAAAACCCTTGCAGTGATTCCAGCGCGTTACGCAAGCACTCGATTGCCAGGCAAAGCACTAATACCAATCGCCGGAATCCCTCTTGTTATAAGAGTTCTCTCAAACATTCAAAAGTGTAAAACAATTGACAAAGTTGTTGTAGCTACCGATGACTCGCGCATCGCAGATGTTGTGCGTCAAAATGGTGGCGAAGTCGTCATGACTCCATCAGAGTTGCCAAGTGGCGGTGATCGTGTCGCATGGGTATCAAAAAAAATTCCATCTGAATTCGTCTTAAATGTGCAAGTAGACGATCCTCTTGTAGACAGCAACATGATTGACCCTCTTGTTGAAGCTCTGGAGACTAATAGTTCCGTTATGCTTGCGCTTCTTGCCAAGAGAATTGAACACATGGAAGAGGTCAACTCAAAAGACATCGTCAAAATGGTTTTTGACAGATACGGAAAGGGAATGTATTTCAGTCGCTCAGCTATCCCCTACTCAAACTGTGCCGGTGGTGAATGGTACAAACACATTGGTCCATACGGTTGGCGCAGAGATTTTCTTTTAAACTTCTCAAGTTGGGAACAAACACCTTTAGAAAAGATAGAAAGCCTTGAAATGTTGAGAGTCCTTGAAAAAGGATA
>JAAYFQ010000208.1 GCA_012728165.1 Synergistaceae bacterium
CATGAGGACGTGGCTCATGACTTAGCGTGTCATGTTGATAGTGAAAATAATAAGTATGACTTTGCTTTTGGATTAAACTTTGATGGTGTTATTAATGATGATCGGGTAAAAACATATAAAAAATAGAAAAAACGATACTTGAACTGACCTAGTTCAGTGGTACCATATAAAAAAAGAATACTTCTATCGATTCATTGTAAAATGGAAAGATGGAGGTATTTTTATATGAAGAATAGATTTTATACGAGAGAAGTTAAGTTAAAAGCAGTTGAAATGAGATTAGCTGGTGTTCCCGTGAAAGAAATAATGAAGGCATTAGATATTAAGAGTGAATCTCAAGTATACATTTGGTATTACTGGCATAGAGATGGAGAGTTTCATCGTTTCGATCAACCGGTTGGAAAACAATATACTTATGGACATGGTCCTGATGAAGTACAAAATACAAGTGATAAAGATAGAATCAAACAATTGGAGATGCAAAATGAAATACTAAAAAAGTATCGGGAGTTGGAAAGGAAGTGGAACCAAAAATAGTCATTGAATTAGTTAATTTCTATAAAGGTAAGATTACTCAAAAGCAAGTATTAGAAACACTAAATGTTTCAAGGACTACGTATAATAGATGGAAAAAAGAAATACCCAATAATAAAGAAGAGTCTGAACTAGTGAAATTAGTGAAGAAACTATGTGAGAAAAACAAGTATCGATATGGTTATAGGAAAATAACATTTTTAGTAAATAAGGAAATGAAGGCTAATAAGAACACTGTTCAAAAAATAATGCAAAAATATGATTTGAACTGTAAAGTGCGACCAAAACGTAGAAAATCTACAGGACAACCAATTAAGATTGTCGAGAACGTTCTTAATGTTGATTTTAATGCAACACGTCCATTAGAGAAGTTAGTTACAGATATTACATACTTACCCTTTGGTAAATCAATGCTTTATCTGTCTAGCATCATGGATTTATATAATCGAGAAATCATTGCGTACACGATTAGTGATAAGCAAGACCTAGAATGTGTTCTGGATACATTAAATCAACTACCTAATGTAAGTGAAGATTGCATCCTTCACAGTGACCAAGCTGCTGTGTATACATCACACAGTTACCAAAAGAACGTAAAAGAAAAAGGCATTACGATGAGTATGTCCCGACCAGGAAAACCATCTGATAATGCCCCAATAGAAACATTTCATGGCTACTTAAAGCATGAAACATTCCATTTAGAACCTCAACTAAAAAGTTCTAATGAAATTGTAACACAAACAGTGATACAATATATAAAATATTACAATGAAGATAGAATACAAGAAAAGCTGGGCTATAGATCACCGAAAGAATTCCGTGAACTACATACCAGCTCATAACTTTTTTTATTAGGTACCAAAACTATAGGTCAGTACCTCTCATTTGATAAATATAACCGTTTTTTTATACTTCAATATCACTATAATCTTCAGCTTTAAACATACTTTCGATATATGGACATACAGGTTTTGCTTTTAAATTTAGCTCACGAATAAATTCAATCGCGTCTAAAACTAGTAAACGTGCATAACCATGATTTCGATAGTTAGGATCAACTTGGACACTATTAAGATATACAATATTATCTTCAACTGTATATTTTAAAGTTCCAATAACTTCAATTCCATCATATATCTTTATTTTATTTTCAAATCGTCTTATTAACATTAGTGTCACCTCTAAACATATTGTATCAAAATTTTTGTACTTTGGCATAATTAATACGTCATCATTAAAATGTATTAAAAGTTGATACATAGTTTATCTAATTTGATATAATAAGGTAAGGAGTTGGTAAAAATGAAATTTGATTATCATGCAGTTAGTAAAAAAGATCGAATTATTAAAACCCTATTATATGGGGTACCAGCCTCACTTGTACTTGGAGTAGTTGGGGCATTCGCAATTAAAGTTGCGATTAGTATGCAATTTAATATAATTTATTACGTTGCAATCTTAGGCATTGGATATTTAATGGGGATGTTTGTTAGAAAAGTTGGACGCGGAACGACGAGTGAATTTTTAGTTATCGCTGCGATATTATCTGCTGTAAGTGCCTTTATCGCTATGTACTTATACTTTATATTTTCAGGAATTCCAATGAGTATTAGTGGCTTTACATCGATGCTAATAAACTCATTCTTTAGCTTTAACACAAGATTCTCTTTAATTGATATTATCCTTACTTCAATTGTTGGAATAGCGCAAGCTAATACGGTTCAAATTAGATAATGAGCGATCGTAAAACAGTGTTAAACGTTGATTTAGCAAACGTTCTAAGCAATTTAAATGTATATCGTAAAGAGACAAACAAGCAAGTATTTACAGTCGTTAAGGCAAACTCATATGGTTTAGGTAGTCTAGAGTTATCAAAGTTATTTGAAGCAAATAATAGCCCCTACCTTTGTACCGCAACGCTCGATGAAGCAATATATTTACGCAAGAATAATATTAAATGCCCGATTCTAATTATGGGCTATGTTCACTTAGAAAACTTAGAAATTGCTAAGAAATATGATCTAACAATTACTGTCGTATCTAGTGATTACGCTAAGCAAATTAAAGTTAAAGATCTAAAAGTTCATTTAAAAGTTAATACTTCAATGAATAGATTAGGCCATGATACGCTTGAGCAGCTAAGTGAATCAATTAATGCCCTTCAACATATTACTCAGATCGAAGGTATATTCACTCATTATTATTCTAATGATTTAGAAAATATCACAAAAGACTTTAATACTTTTAAGAATATAACTGAAGCATTACAATTTGACTTTAAATATATTCATGCTGCTAGTAGTAATAGCTCATTAATATTTAAAGAAAATTTTACGAATGCCGTTCGAATCGGTATTGGATTATATGGTGGAATTACTAATTACAACCTAAAAAATGTCGTCTCACTAATAAGTGAAGTCGTCAACATAAGAAAAGTAAATAAAGATTGTACTGTTAGTTACGCAAGTAATTATAAAACTAAAGAAG
>JAAYFQ010000120.1 GCA_012728165.1 Synergistaceae bacterium
AAACCCGCACCAACATTTACAGCTCCAGCTTATCACAATGGAAAGTTCACAAAAGTGAATCTAGAAGATTATAAAGGGAAATGGGTACTACTATGCTTTTACCCAGGAGACTTTACATTCGTCTGAGGAACTGAAGTTTCAGCAGTTGCTGAAAAATACAATGACTTTAAAGAATTAGGTGTAGAAGTATTATCTATGAGTGTTGACTCTACATTTGTTCATAAAATTTGGAACGATCAAGAGTTGTCTAAGATAATTAATAAAGACATTCCATATCCAATGCTATCAGATCAAGGTGGCAATATTGGCACTATTTATGGAGTATATGATGCAGAAGGCGGAGTAAACACAAGGGGTAGATTTATAATTGACCCAGATGGAATAATTCAGGCTTTCGAAGTATTAACTCCACCAGTAGGAAGAAATGTAGCTGAAGCAATAAGACAAATAAAAGCTTTCCAGTTAGTTAGAAAAACTAAGGGTGGCGAAGTTACACCTTCAGGATGGCAGCCAGGTAAAACAACATTAAAACCAGGAATAGAACTTGTAGGAAATGTTTGGAAAGAGTGGAAAGTTAGCGAAGCTTTCGAAGACTAGAATATATTTAGGTTAATAAAATAGCTGTAGGTTATGGCAATTGTGTTTTCGATTACCCATAATCTGCAGCTATTTTATTTTTCACTACTCTCTTGTAATTAGAAACTCAACATAATAGATAATATAAATTGATATTTTAAAATTGTTCTTAATTTTTTGACATAGAAAATTATTTATTTAGTTTTATATATATGCTGAACGGTGCTGTTTAGCGTTGACGTGTGTGACTTATTAACGTTTATTATAAAAACAGAAAGACATAACTGTTCGACAGTAGGAATAGCTCTTTTTATAATTATGAACTTATTATTCAACATTTTTCATTATAATTCTTAATCTCTTTACTAAACTGTATTTTACCGCTTTTTTGTAACCTTAATGTATTTAGACACAAACAAAATAGCAATAAGAGTTTGTCCTTTTTTTGAATCTTTCTCATCATCGCACAAAACGAACTATTAACAACGGGGAATTTAAGTTATTTTTCGCGTTGTAGTAATACAACAGTCTCTACGTGCCCTGTTTGAGGAAACATGTCAAAAGGTTGTATGCTTTTAACACAATACCCATCTGTAATCAAGCTTTTTATGTCTCTGGCCAAAGTAGCAGGTGCACATGAAACATATACTATGCTTTGAGGAGAAATTTTGAGAATTGAAGCTATAACCCTGTCATCACAACCAGATCTTGGTGGGTCGAGTACAACTGTATCAAACTTCTCATTAGATAAGGATTCTGAATGATCTTCAGCTGAACCGGAAAGACCAGTTATATTATTGAGTCCGTTTAGTTCAGCGTTTATCTTTAGATATTTTGAGGCATGTTCCCATTCCTCCACTGCGGTTACATGTCTAGATTTTTCTGAAAGGAATGCAGTTAGAGTTCCAACTCCTGAGTAAAGTTCAAGAATATTTCCGGGTTTATCATCTGTAGCTATAGTTGCAGCGTAGTTATAAAGGTTTAATGCCTGCTCAGAATTTATTTGGAAAAAAGAAGATATTTCAAAATCGAATTTATATTTCCCGAGGACTTCTTGTATAACTGATTCTCCATAAAGAGAAGAAAATTCTTCTCCCCAGATAAAATTACCCTTTGAAGCGTTTCTGTTAAATATCATTCCATCGATTTTATCTGAAAGCGATGTGGCTATCATTTTAAGCTTATTCGATTCATTTTTGTTAGGAAATCTGCCAGCAACGATTGCACAAAGACTTTGATCAGTAAATTTAGTAGATCGCAAAGCTAAGTGTCTGATAAAATTCATAACGTTTACTTTGCTTTCATTCCAACCTGTGAATCCTGAATTTTTTAATTCGCTTATAAGTAAGGTTAAGTTTTCTTCAAGTCTAGGAAGTAATACAGGACATTCTAAAAAAGGAACTATATCGTGGCTTCTCTGTTTATAAAAACCGGCAAGGAATTCTTCGTAGCGATTTGACTGCACTGGAACTGAAGCTTTATTTCTATATTTCCACTGTGAAGGTGAAGGAATGCATTTCTTTACATATGGATCGGGTACGCCAGCAATTCTTTTTATACTATCGTAAACAGTTTTTGTCTTAAGTTCGAGTTGTGTTGCGTAATCGACATGCTGTAGTTGGCAGCCTCCACAGCGCCCATATGAAGGGCATAATGGTTTTATACGATTGGGTGAATTATTATGTCTATCTATTACATTTGCATTAGCGTAGTTTTTCTTTTTACGTACTACTCGGCAAGTAACTTCTTCACCTGGAAGCGCGTTAGGTACAAATAAAACAAAGCGTTTATCACCTACTCTGACGACGCCTTCTCCTTTGCTGTTTAAGTCTGTAATAGTTAGTTTTATTTTTTCTCCCTGTTCCATAAAGCTACTATAACACAAGAATAAAGCACTAATACAAATATAATAAAAATGAGACAAAAGATTTCTCTCTCGTCTCATCAGTGTGATTGTTTTTTATTTACTGCGACATGCCATTTCTTCAGACATCATCTTGTAGCCCTCTTTAAAAGCCTTCTCATTAAGAGCTTCAGTGCCTTTTGGGACTCTTGCTAGAATCGCTTTTTTAACAGATTCTGGATTCACAAGCTCCTTTGATTCAAGAACTTTTGCAGCAGCGCCTAGGGCAACCATGTTAACTACAATCTCTTTTCCTATCTTTTCTCGGGCAGTTCTGACTATTGGCAACAAATATACTTCGGCATTTAGTTTTGGAGGGTTTGTAACATAAAAGTCATCCAGAATTACTGTTGCTCCTTTTGCTGTATCGTGAATGTATGTATCACAAGCTTTTTGAGCAAGAATAATTTGAAGATCAGGGTGTGTTGCCTTTGGGTAATCTATTTCTTCTCTATCGTAAATAACCTCTGATTTGGATGCGCCTCCTCTTGCTTCCGGGCCGTACGACTGAGTTTGAACTGCATGCAATCCTTTTGTATAAAGAGCTGCGCCCTCTCCAAGAATAACTGCGGCAAGAATTACACCCTGTCCGCCAGTACCTGCTATTCTGATTTCAAAACGATCACTCATATTAATTCCCCCTTATGCCTTTTTCGCACGAAGAATAACTTCGTCATAACGTTTGGTATATTCACCGGCATTATTAATATTGAGGAATTCACCTATGATCATTTTGCCTTTTAGTTCTTCCGCAGACATTGTATCTGCCTTTGCTTTCATAATCGAGTTATCTCTTAAATATTTTATATTGTCAAAAGCTTTCCCTCTTTTATTTCTTCGACCAAACTGCGTATGGCAATAGGAAACTATTTCAACAACCGAAAATCCATTTTTTTGGTGTTCAATCGCTTTTTTTAGCAACTGCTCGCAAAGCATTGGTTGTGCAACTGTTGAACGAGCAACATAAGTTGCACCAGCTCCTATAGCAAGTTTGCAGATATCAAACACAGGGTCAATTGCACCGTAAAGAGCTGTCGTTGCAAATGTATCCTCAGGAGTGGTCGGAGAAGCTTGTCCTCCTGTCATTCCATAAATATTATTATTCATTATTACTGCAGCGATTCCTATGTTGCGTCTACATGCATGAATAAAATGATTTCCTCCTATAGCTGTTGCATCTCCATCACCCATAACATTTACTATTGTGAGCTCGGGATTTGCCATTTTCACGCCGGTTGCAAAGGCAAGGGATCGACCATGAGCGGTATGCAAAGTGCAAGCGTCGATATATCCTGGCATACGGCTAGAACAACCTATTCCTGAGGAAATACAAAGCTTTTCCTGTGGTATTTTTAGTTCAGTCACTGCACGAAGAACAGCATGCATTATTATTCCATGACCACATCCTGGACACCAAATATGGGGTAAGTATTTCGTTCTCAAAAAACTTTTTACATCTTCACGAGGCATAATTAAGCTAACTCCTTGATAAACGTCATTATTTCTTCTGGTTTATATAGTTCTCCATTGATAAGGCTCTTGCGGTGCACTTCACATTTCCCACAAGCAATTCTTTCAACTTCAAGAACAATTTGTCCTGCATTTAGCTCAGGGACAATAATATGTTTTACTTTTTTTGAAATTTCTGCAATTTGTCTCTCTGGGAATGGCCACAGAGTAATAGGACGAAAATGTCCGACTTTTACCCCTTGTTCTCGTAAGACTCGAATAGCACGAAGTGCAGAGCGCGAGACGCTTCCGTAAGAAACTACGACAATTTCTGCATCTTCCATAAAATCCTCTTTATATTCGATAATATCTTCACGGAATCTTTCTACCTTTGAAATTATTCTATTTGCTTTTTTTTCAATTTCCTCTGTTTTGTTTGTTGGAAATCCCCAATCGTCACTAGTTAAACCTGTAACATGCCATCGATATCCATCGCCAAATGCTGCCATAGGAGGAACCCCATCGTCGTCTGCTTTGTAGGGTATAAAGTCAGCAGGGCTTACTTTGGGTTTCTTGCGGTCAATTATTTCAAGTGTTTCAGAATCGGGGATAACTATTTTTTCGCGCATATGACCAATTATTTCATCAGACAAAACTAGAACAGGCTGCCGAAAACGTTCAGCCATGTTAAATGATTTTATTGTCGTTGTATAACATTCTTGTACTGAAGATGGAGCATAAGCTATTGTTGCGTGATCGCCGTGAGTTCCCCACTTTGCCTGCATAACATCAGCCTGTGATACTTTTGTTGGGAGTCCTGTAGATGGACCTCCTCGCTGAACATTAACAACAACAATTGGTATTTCCGCCATATATGCATACCCGAGCAGTTCTTGTTTGAGTGATATTCCAGGTCCTGAGCTTGCAGTCATAGCTTTTTCGCCTGCTATAGATGCACCTATGCCTGCTGCTATTCCTGCTATTTCGTCTTCCATCTGCATAAATTTTCCACCAAGTTCGGGAAGTTTTTCAGACATAACTTCCATTATTTCAGTTGAGGGGGTGATGGGATATCCGCCGAAGAATCTACATCCTGCAGCAAGAGCGCCCATTGCCACTGCTTTATTACCCTGCCAGAATTTAATCTGAGACATGTGGTTCACGCTCCTTAACTGTAATTGCAAAATCAGGGCAAATGTTTTCGCATTGGCGGCAACCTATACAATCATCTTGATGAACAGCCACACATTTGGCTTGATCATTTAGTTCAAGTACTTTCTTAGGACAAATGGCAGCACAGAGTCCACACCCTTTGCACCATTTTTCTTCAATTTCAATCGTGTACGGCTTAGCCAAAAAGCTCAACCACCTTTATTATTTCTATATGTAATAGTTGTTTGTTTGAATAGAAGAAATATTAAACATTTAATGAACTAGCCTACTGTTGCACCAATATCAGGCGCACGTAGATATTCTCCTCTTAACTCTGATGGCTCGATTGCTAGTTTAGTTCTTAAATTGCCAAGAATAGAGGTACTACTTCCTTTGCCAGATAAACGATTTATATGAAGATTTGGCAATTTTTGTATGTCGGGATATAAAATACTGTCAGATCCTACAATTACTGCCTTCGGATACTCTTTTAATTTTGACGAAAGAGTTTCAGATTTACAGTAATTAGGTTCAATGACTGTTTCAAATCCTTCGTTTTTAAATTTATAAAGCGCAGAATATAAACTAAACTGTCTTGCTTTGAGCACAGGAGCAATATATTCATAAGTTGTTCGTAAATCATAGACAAACGACAACATTGTTGAAATAGGGATAACTTTTATTTCAAGAGCTTCTGCTAATGCAGCTGAGTAAGCTATTCCAGTCCTTATTCCCGTATAATATCCGGGACCATTAGCTGCAGCAATATAATTTATGTCTTTTAATTTAATTAAAGAATCCTCTAATAGTTTTTCTACAAGCAAGGGTAGCTTTTGAGACTGTTGTCTGCCAAGTTCAACAGATATTTCACCTAAAACTTTTTCCCCGTCTACAAGACCAATATTTGTATGTTTTGTAGTGCAATCAATTCCGAGTACTATCATATTGTTGACCTCTGTCGTTCAAAGTTGAGATAACTTGTTCTAGCTTTTTCGTAGCCTTATTGCCCAGTGCTTCTAGTGTTATTGTTCTAATATTTTCATACTCTTCAGTTTTTTCAATTGTAATTTTAAATGTGTCCTTTGTAAGATTGATATTCCATTTTTCTGCCCATTCAACAACAAGAACACAGCCTTGATCTAAATAATTTTCTAAGTCCAGAAAATCAACTTCAGAATCTTTTTCAAGACGATATAGATCTGCATGTACAAAAGGAACTACGCCCTCATGTTCGGAAACAATAATAAATGTAGGGCTTTTAACATTTTTTACGCCCAAAGCATTCCCTATCCCTTGCGTTACGACAGTTTTTCCCATTCCAAGGCCGCCGAAAAACAGTATAGTAAAACCAGGATATAAATTCTCACCTATTAAATACCCAAGATCTTTGCTTTCTTCTGGAGAATAAGCAGTGATTACTGCTTTATTGTCTGATAACATTTTGAAGTTCATTCGCAATCTCCCTGGCAAGAGTTCCTGTTGACCCTTTTTTTGCCTCTATATTTGAACCAGCAAGAGCATGAAGAAGTGTGCCCGCAAGTGCAGCATCAAAAACAGTGTAATCCGCTGCACAAAACGCAGCTATAGCTCCAGCGAGCACATCTCCAGAGCCCGGAACGGCAAGAGCTGGAGAACCCTCTCTTACCATGCGAACATTATTTCCACTTGAAATAATCGTATCCTTGCCTTTTAGTACAGCAACACCACTTATTTTGGCTAACTTTAATGAAGACTCTAGTCTTGATAGATTTACTTCTTCTGCAGTACATTCAAGTATTGAAGCAGCTTCCGCAGAATGTGGAGTTATTATTATGTTTGATTTAAACGGAAGATTTTTTGAAGAAATATATGAAAGAGCGTCTGCATCAACCACAAGAGGTTTATTCCAATTGTTCCAAAACCAGCTTAACATCTCTGGAACAGAAAGATACCTTCCAATTCCAGGACCAAATACAGCAGCATTACATTTTTTTAACCAGAAAGATAGCACATTCGGAATATTATTTGGTAAAATCATTCCGGCTTTAGTTTCAAGTGGCACAAAAATTGCTTCGGGTATGATCATTGCCGCGCTATCTACCATGTAATCGGGAATTGCAAGAACAACTAGCCCTGCACCTGTTCTGAGCGCAGCAAGTGCAGAAAGAATTGGAGCACCCCTGTAGTTATAGCTACCACCAAGAATAAGGACCGCACCTCTGTTGCCTTTATGGATATCACGAGGAATTACAGGTAACATATCCTTCATGTCTTCCCTTGTATAGGTTGATAAATGATCAATATTATTTAAGACTTTTTCTTGTGAAATTCCTATGTCCAGAGTAATAATTTCTCCACACATATCACGTGCTGGGGGAAAAGACATGCCTGTCTTTGGAGCTAAAAATGTTAGCGTAATATCAGATTTAACACATTCATCAGATATACTTCCGGTAAAAGGATCAATTCCACTTGGAATATCAAATGATATAGTTTTGATATCATTTGGCAAAAGTTTTATTAAACGTGAAATTTCTCCTCGTGGTATACCAGACGTTCCAGTTCCTAACATAGCATCCACAACAATATCAGAATCTAAAATAAGCTTTGATATCTCGTCATCTTCAATTTCAATAGTAGATTTAATGTTAAAGCTCGAAATGTCTAATTTAATTAGTTCTTTTAAATTATGAGCTGCATCTCCTTGGTATTTATCAGGGAGTATTGTAGTAAGAACAAAAACCATTCTATTTGACTGCAACAAATATCTCGCTGCGACAAAGCCATCGCCACCATTGTTTCCTGGACCGCATAAAACTAGAATTTTTTCTTCTGATGAGAAACGTTTTATAAGTTCGTTTGCTGCGCTCATTCCTGCATTTTCCATCAATGTTAAAGAAGGGATGGCAAATTCTTTAACTGCCCTTACATCAGCTTCTCGAATGTCTGAAGGAAAGTAAAATTTATCCAATTTCTTTCTCCAATACAACCATTGCAATAGCCATATCACCGTCATGTGATATCGATAGGAAGGCATTATAAATTTTAGCGTTTTTCATTTTTTTACTCAAATCATCATTAAAAACAAGTTCTGGCCCATTATCAGTACGTCTCACAAACAAAGAATTAAGACCAATTCCAGCTATCCCCCACCCTGTAGCCTTGGCAACAGCTTCCTTAGCAGCAAAAGCAGCTGCGTAATGTCTTGCAGGAATTGCTTTTGATTCAGCGTACATAATCTCTTCTTCTGAAAACACACGTTCCTTAAACCCTTTCTGTACAAGGGCTTTTTTTATCCTATTTATGTCGCATAAATCTACTCCTATGCCGTATAACATCAAATCACCCTCTAAGAATGAAAAGAACTTTTGTAAAATAAAAAATATTATTTACTTTTATTATCAGGTTAAAATCTTACAAATAATAGTAAAATAATGCAGACTGTTTTAAGAAACTGTCTGCATTATTAATTAAATTCAAATAATTATTTATTTTGTTATTAATGCCGAAAGAGCAACTATGTATTCAGGTAGGCCTTTTTTTTCCCACAAAACTGGTATATCCAAAATATCATTTGATACTTTTGATAAATCGAACCCCAAAGCTGAGAATGAATAAAGACTCCTATCGGGAAACCTACAAGGTTTGTTTTCAACTCTAGTGCATTGATTGCATATTTTGCACTCGCCCGCAGCAATAGCGATGCAGGACGTATTTAAGTTTCTAACAGCTAACAGTGTTTCACGCATAGCTTCTTTTACCTTACCGTAACTAGAATCCATTAACGAATTCAAATCGGCAGGTGATATGGTCTTTGAAAATTTAATAGTTTGATTATCATAAATTACTTTAACAGCAACAAGATGCATGGTCGTATAGCCGCTCAGATATCTTACTGTATCAGGAACACCTGGAGGGCACGACCAAACTTTACCGTAGCTTGGGCATTCCTTACAATAAGACAAGAAACGCTCGGGTTCGTAATATTTTTCAAACATTACTTCCAAAGGTACAGAAACTATTTTTATCTCTGTTGTGTAAATTAGACTCACTTCCAATCATTACTTAATAATACTATTAGTATATTAGACTGACTGAAACTTTATAATATACCAGCTGCTTGAAGCTTTATCTCAAGTATCTCTTTCTGCCAAGGACTTAGTAACCCGCGATATAACGCCATTTGGTAATCCATGAGAAGTTTATCCTGCCACGCTTCGGCATATATATCAGGAGCAGTCCTAATAGTCTTAGTTACTAAATTTTCGAAATATTTTTGATCAGTTGCCCATTTTCCAAATCTTCCTTGATATAGTCCTGCATAATAGCCCCACGTATTGTCATAATTTTTAGCACACACAGGATAATCATCACGGATTTTGTCTTTAAAATCAACTAGAAATTGTTCGGCACTGCTGTATTTTCTAAAATTTGACACCTTTTTATAAAAAACACTGCCGTTCGCTTCTCTACTTGTTTTTGCTACATATGGTTTACCTGACTTTATCCATTTAGAATTCGCTTTGATTCCTAAACCATTGTTGGCTTCGCACCATAATAAACTAGTCCAGTTACCTGTTTCAAGTGCGCTTTGCACTGTAACTGCAAAAGCATTTATTTCAGAATGTTTTTTTGCAAGCTCATAGAACTCACTAACCGTCATAGCAAACGCAACGGTATGACATAAAAATATAGTTATAGTAAGCAAAATAAAAATTTTTAAGATTTTCTTCAATAGAATCACTCACCTGTTTAAATTCTAGTAATTAATGATAGCACAAAAATAAACAAAAAAGTCAGTCTACTGTGTAAGAAGGCTGACTTTTATTAATATTCTATAATAAATAGCTTAACAAACAATAACTGAGAAGATTATATTTTGAGTACTATTTTAATGATGTGAATTTTTTTCCTGCAAATAATCTTTCAGTACTACCGCTTGATTTATGGATGTATCTTTAGCCCCATATAAAAGCGTAACATTATTTTTTTTAGTAATCTCAATCAATTGTAAAACTGCAGATTGTTTTTCAGGATCGGTGTCAAGTTCAAGTCTATACCTTTCAACAAATTCATTGAATCTATCTGGTTTGTGTCCGAACCAAACACGAAGCTGCTGGCTTGGTGCAATGTCTTTTAACCAGTCATCCAGTTTAGCTTTTTCCTTACTAATTCCTCTCGGCCACAAACGGTCAACTAATATCCGCTTTCCATCGTGTGCCTCTGCTAAATCGTATATTCGTTTGATTTCTATGTTCATGTCGAACTCCCTCTTTAAACTGATACAGCGTAATGTTAATTGCTCCGAAAGAATTTTTTGTAGAGGAAAGACATAAAGAGATACAAAATGGTGCGGGAGAGGGGACTTGAACCCCTATGCCGAAGGCACAGGATCCTAAGTCCTGCGCGTCTACCAGTTCCGCCACTCCCGCAAATAGTTTGTAAAAACCAAGAAAGATTTTACCTTGGTTTATCATTTTTAGCAACAAAAAAAGACTGCAAAGTGCAGCCCACTAAATATTCTGGTGGATCGTACAGGAATCGAACCTGTAACCCCCTGATTAAGAGTCAGGTGCTCTACCAATTGAGCTAACGATCCACAAAAATGGGGTGAGTGACGGGGATCGAACCCGCAACATCCGGAGCCACAGTCCGGTACTCTAACCAATTGAGCTACACCCACCATACGATGTCGTAATTATTTTAAGTGGCGCGCCTGGAGAGACTCGAACCCCCGGCCTACTGCTTAGAAGGCAGTTGCTCTATCCAACTGAGCTACAGGCGCAATCTTAATATTACCTTGACAAAGCACGCAAGCAATTATAACGTTTTTACAAGTCATGTCAAGTAATTATTTAATTATTACTACAATTTTACATTATCTACTAAACTATTTTTCCTTCATCTATATAATTCCATAAATCATCTTTGGTTACATTAATAAATTCTCCGGATGGCAAATCTCTTAATTCTAATTTTCCAATTTTCCGTCTCATAAGTTTGCGAACATCATTATCAAAAGCTCTTGCCATTAATCGAATTTCTCTTTTAATTCCTTCACCTAAAACAACTTCAAAACAACACTGCAAAGGTTTCTTTCCAATTCTTCTAACACTTATCGGCTTTAAGAATCTACCTTCAACCGATACTCCTTTTGTCCATTCGATAAGATTTTCCTCATTCATAGGTTTTCTGAGTTCTACTTCGTATGTTTTTGAAATGTCTTTGCTTGGATGTATAAGATTATGAGAAAATATTCCGTCATTTGTTAGGATTATTAGCCCTTCACTGTCACGGTCTAGGC
Source organism: Synergistaceae bacterium (assembly GCA_012728165.1). Taxonomy (GTDB): domain Bacteria; phylum Synergistota; class Synergistia; order Synergistales; family Synergistaceae; genus JAAYFL01. The sequence continues at coordinate 11,364 of JAAYFQ010000120.1, forward strand.
GTCCAACAGGAAAAAGACGTAAATAATCCATTGACGTCGGAAGAATATCTATAATTGTTTGCTCTCTACTGTCTTCAACAGCGCACAACAATCCTTTTGGTTTATGATAGATAAGATAAGTGAGAGTAACAGGAGAGACAGCCCTATCATCAAACTTAACTACATCAGAGGGAGCTACCTGGCGCCCAGGTTCATTTACAATTTCATCATTTATTACTACTCGTCCAGCAGTAATGTACTCTTCAACTTTTCTTCGCGCAGCAATCCCGCACAAAGCAAGGTATCTGTTTAGTCTTATTGTGTCCTTTTTCTTTTTCTTAATTTCAGTCATTGTTATCTGTCTCCATTTTTTCTTCAAACATATTATCGAAAACATTCTTATTATCAGAAGTATTGCTTTCGCTGAGTTCTTCAAGAGATGGGAGAGAGTTTACGCTTGAAAGACCAAATATTTCAAGAAATCTGTCAGTTGTTCGAAAAAGTAGTGGCGAACCAACACTTTTTTTTCGTCCAGCAACACGAACAAGTCCATGTTTTATAAGAGTATCAACTACTCGGTCACAACGTACGGACCTTATATCTTCAATTTCGGAACGTGTTACTGGCTGATTGTATGCAACAACTGAAAGCGTCTCAAGTGCAGCTCTACTCAAACGCACGCGTTGTAGTGAAACAGTATTTGCAAAACTCTCAATCGTATCTGCAAGATCGGGAGCTGTAGCCATTTGCCATCCTCCTGCATGAGAAAGAATTGTCAGACCATGGTTTTCTGAATATATTTTTTTAATACAAACAATGGCATTTTCTACACGCTGCGTTGATACCCCCAAATGTGAGGCTAACTCTTGTGACGACACAGGCTGAGGAGAGACAAAAAGCATAGCCTCTAATTGACGTTCAAGAAGTTCTAATTTTTTTTCGTTTTTAATTTTTTCAGGCTGCTGCAATTTCAACATCTCCCCATGTTTTTTGTTGTACTAGTTTAACCATTCCGAGACGTGACATTTCTAAAAGCGCTAACAGTGTAACTATTAACATTTTTTTATTTTTTTCGTGAAGTATTTCACTTAAATAAAGCCTTTGAACTTTTATTTTGGCAAGTAGCTCATCCATTCTTTCTTCAACTTGTCCTTCCTCAGGCATAGCATCAGGGATGTCGCTCCAAAGTTCATCTTGATCAGCATCAGCATCGCGTTTTCTCTGATTATATTCATCTAACAGTTGCCACCATTGCGTGGCAAGACCATATAGATCTCCCAAGTCATAAAATGGGGCAACATCTTCATCAAATACTCTTGTAAAAAATTGCTCTCGTTTTTCCTGATAGGAAGATAAAAGTGAGGTTGCCTTTCGATAAGGTAGAAACCCTTCAAGTAATCGTTGAAGTTCTTCCTCTGTTTCTTCGTAATCATCGTCATAAACAATTGTCTCCGAATCTTCTTTGACAGATCTAGCTGGAAAAAGCGAACGAACTTTACGAAGAAGCAGACGACTAGCAAACGCAAAGAACTCTGCCATTTCGTTAAGTGTGGTTCTCTTGCTGTTAAGCATAAAATTGACATACTGAGCAACAAGATCTGTGAGATTAAGCTTGGAGGGGTCCATCTCTCGGCTTTCAACAAGATGGCACAACAAATCAAGTGGGCCAGAAAAAGCTCCTAACTGCACCTCAAAGCTTTTTATGTCCTCTATTGTGGTAGTTTCGAGTAAATTATCGTTTTGTGTCAATTCAACCTCAGTGAAGGAGACCCATTGCAGTGTAAACTTCATCCATCGTCTGCTCCGCTACTTTACGTGCACGTGCAGCTCCAGATTCAAGTATCTGCTTTAAGTCATCCTCGCGTTTTTCAAACTCAGCACGACGTGTTTGTATTGGGTCCATGGTTTTTTTGAGATGAACCATAAGTTTCTTTTTACAGTCTATACAGCCAAATACTGCTTTTCTACAACCTTCATGTAATTCTAGCATTTCTTCTTTATCTTTATTAAAAAATTTGTGTATATCCCACACAGGACATTTTTCTGGAGTTCCGGGATCAGTCTTACGCTCGCGCGCTGGATCAGTGGTCATAGTACGAAGTTTATTCCAAACTATATCCATATCATCCGCAATATTAAGTGCGTTGTCATACGACTTACTCATCTTACGTCCATCGAGACCCGGCATTTTAGCAGATTTTGTAAGTAATGTTTCCGGTTCAAGAAAGACTTCTCCATAAAAGTTATTAAATCTTCTTACGACCTCACGTGTAAGTTCAAGGTGAGCATTCTGATCTTCACCAACAGGAACTGCAAATGATTTATAGAGCAAGATGTCTCCGGCCATTAGCACAGGGTAGCCTAGAAAGGCATAATTTGAAAGATCTTTGTTCTTTAGGTTCAATATCTGCTCTTTATATGTTGGGCACCGCTCTAGCCATCCTAGGGGGGTAATCATTGAAAGCGCGAGGTGTATTTCTGCGTGTTGCTTTATCTGTGACTGCACAAATATTGCAGCCTTATTTGGATCGACTCCAACTGCAAGCCAATCAAGAAGCATCTCTTTGCAATTAGATTTAATGTTTGAAGGATCAATGTAGTCTGACATTAGAGCATGCCAATCAGCTATGCCGAAAAAACAGTTGTATTTATCCTGAAGATCGACCCAGTTTATTAGCGCTCCTGCCATATGGCCATAGTGCAACTTACCCGTAGGTCTCATGGCGCTGAAGATTCTTTTTCCCTCGTTCAATTTAACACACTTCGCTTTCTATAAATTATTACAATATTGTTATTTGTTTTACGGGAGTTTCTTCCAAAATTACCACTGGTAAGAAAGTTTCTTTTTCTATTATTTCGCTCAAGGTAGGAAGTGACACCCTCTCCATCTCTCCGTGATCTGTGATTATAAGATTAAGCCCCATTCCAAGTAAATCTTGTCTTTGATGATAGGTCACATCGGATGTTATAAAAACATCTGCATTTGCTTTTACTGCATCTTGCCACATGTTCCCACAAGAACCCCCACCTATAGCTATTTTTTTAATTTTACGCGAAACTTCTCCATAGCCAATACAACTTGAAACATGCCATCGTCCTTTTAACATCCTAAGACAATCGTTCATGTCAATAGCAGATGTAAGTTCCCCCACTGCGCCCAATCCCCAAGCACCATTGCTAATTGTGGGACGAAGAAGGGGCTTGATATCAATTAGTTCTAATTTGTCGGCAAGACAAAAATTTACTCCTTCAGGAGATGAGTCCCAATTTGTATGAGAAGAATAAACAGCTATTTCGTTTTTAATAGCAAGTGCTATAGCCCTTGGTGTTGGTTTATATAATATAATTGATTTCATCGGATGAAAAATTGCTGGATGATGTGTGAATAATAATTGACATTTTTTTGATATTGCTAGATTAACTGTATCTTCTGTAAAATCTAGAGCTAGTGCAATACGCAAAATATTCTGGGACGGGTCACCAACAGAAAGACCGCAGTTGTCCCAATCCTCAGCCCAAGCAAGAGGAATTCGATTTCCTATTTTTCTCTCTATGTCACATAGCTTCATCGTTATCCACCTCTGATGTTAATAATTAATTGTTCTATTATACCTTAGTATATTAAGTCAAAAAAATGTTTATTAAAAATGCTTAACAAAAAACAAGTGACCACCAAAATAACAGCAGTCACTTGTTTTTTATATAAAAATTAAAGAAAGAGTTCCGCAATCTGAACCGCATTAAGCGCAGCACCTTTTCGCAGATTATCACCAACAACCCACATTGCTAAGGCATTATCTAGCCCAGTATCTTTCCTTATACGTCCAACAAAGACATCATCCATACCAGCAACATTGATAGGCTGAGGATAGACATTGTTTTTAGGGTCATCTACTACTACAACACCATCTGCAGAAACAAGTATTTCTCTCGCACGTTCAGGGGTTAATTTGTTTTTAAATTGTGCAGTAACGCTTTCACCATGACAACGGAATATAGGGACACGAATCGTTATTCCGCTTACACGCAAATCAGGGAGATGCATAATTTTTCTTGATTCATAAATCATTTTCCATTCCTCTTCAGATATGCCTTCTTCGTCAAATGCGCCAATATGTGGAAGAAGATTAAAAGCTATCTGATGTGGATATACTTCTGATTTCAAAACTTCTTTATCTTCTAGGACATCTTTTGCTTCATTGGTTAGAGTTCTAACAGCGTTAATTCCCGTACCCGCAACAGACTGATATGTACTAATGTTTATATATATTAGGCCAGCCTCTTTGTGTAATGGCCACAAAGCAACAAGTGCTTGGATTGTCGAACAGTTAGGATTTGCAATAATTCCTTTTTTATGACTAAGTGCGTCTTGAGGGTTTATTTCAGGAATGACCAAGGGCACTTCAGAATCCATTCTCCATGCAGAGCTATTATCAATTACAACAGCTCCTGATTTTGTAGCAATCGGCGCCCAATGCTTAGATGTGTCACCACCAGCTGAGAAAAGTGCAAAATCTACTCCTTTAAACGAATATTCGTTTACGGCTTGTACTTTAATTTCTTTTCCACAATATTTGATTGTTGTCCCAGCGGAACGAGGAGAGGCAAGAGGGATTATTTCAGAAATAGGAAAGTCCCTTCGCTCTAGTGTTTTTAATATTTCGCGACCAACAAGTCCCGTTACTCCAAGAACTGCAACTTTTTTTTCTGCCATTTAGAAAGCCCCCTCTTCAATAAAGGCCTTGTGAAGTGCGCGAACAGCATCGGCAGATCTTTTAGAATCGACGACACATGTTAGTGCCAGTGCTGTTGAAGATATCATTTCTATATTTATTTTCTCTTCACCTAGAACATTAAACATTTTCGATGGAACTTCCGGATGATTAGCTATTCCTGCTCCGATAATTGTCACTCGTGCTATTTCTGTATCGAAAGATACGCCCTGTGCATCAATTTTATGACATAAATCTCGACAAACTTTAATTGCCATTTCTAGATGTGTATCTTTAACAAGAAAGCCAATGTCATTAACTCCGCCTCTCATGATATTCTGTACAATCATTTCTGATCCCACACCACAGTCGGCAAGATTAGTGAATAATTTCGCAGCAACTCCAGGAATATCAGGAACACCAAGTAACACAATTTTTGTAATTTCAGAATCAACAGTTACTGCTTTTATAATAAGTCCTTCTGTTACAGGTCTACTCATAATCCATGTCCCCTCCTCTTCAACAAAACTTGAACCCACATAAAGTGGGACATTATACCTAGCAGCTACTTCAACACTTCTTGCCTGTATAACATTCGCACCTTGAACAGCCATTTCCATACATTCTTCAAAACTTATTTCTTTTATTTTGCACGTATTTTTGACAATTTTAGGGTCGCTTGTCATAATTCCTGTCACATCTTTTAGCAACTGACAAGACTCTGCTTCGAGTGCCCCCGCAAGGGCAACTGCCGATAGGTCCGAACCACCTCTGCCCAATGTTATTATATCTCCATCATCTGTTACTGCTTGAAAGCCTGTTATAACAGCAACGACACCTTCATTTAGGACCTTTTCAACAGCTTTTGGTTCTATTTTGTATATACGACCTTCCATTGCGAACCCTTTTGCAAAAATTCCTGCCTGACGTGATGTAAATGACTGAGCAGGGATTCCTGAGTTTTGCAAAGCCAATGAAAGGAGAGCCACAGTCTGTTGTTCACCTGTTGCAAGTAATCGGTCAATTTCCCTTCCATTTTTTGAATCAGATACGTTTCCAGCAAGAGCTAACAAATCATCTGTCATACTTCCCATGGCAGAAACGACAACCGCAACACGATAACCGTTGTTACGGACTTTGTTTATTATTTGAGCTACATGTTTTATTCTTTTAGCATTAGCTACCGATGACCCACCAAATTTAAGTACGGTAAGAGGGCATTTACTCCAATTCATTTATTACAACTCACTTCCAAAATAGCTTCTTTTAAAGTAGGAGCAATATCTACTCTAGCCCCTTCTGAACTGCCATCTGTGACAAAAAATTGTGACCTTACACCATGTTCAGTAAAAGTACGACACATAGCTTCTGCTACACGATGAGCAGCTCCATTAACAAGAGCTATCACACTTGGTCCAGAGCCGCTTATTGCTACACTAATACATTCAGGAAGTTCTTGAACGCGAGAAAATATAACTTCGCCACCGCTAAAAAGTTTAATTCTATATGGCTGGTGGAGCTTGTCATCCATACCCCACTTTAAATAACTCCATTTGCCTGTTGCCCACGCGGCAGTTAATAAGGCTGCACGTCCAAGATTGAAAACTGCATCTTCAAATGGAACAACTTTGGGTAAAGCGTTACGTGCATCTAGCGTGTTGACCCTCTCTTCTGGAACTGCAATCACGCATAGAATTTCCGGAGGAAGTTCAGGAAGCCTTATATAACGTAAATCAATTCCATCCCAACAACTGACGACCATTCCTCCAAGGTAACAAGGAGCGACATTATCTGGATGTCCTTCTATAACTGTCATAGCTCGAAGTAGTTCATCTTCGTCTGCTTTGTAACCAGTTAAATATTTTGCAATTAAAACACCTGCGCAAACAGCACCTGCAGAGCTACCTAATCCTCTACTAAGGGGAACTATATTATGACACCAGAGTGAAAATCCTGGGGCAGTAACTCCCCAGCGTTCACAAGTCATCTTATATGAGGTTATTACAAGGTTAAGTTTTGGGTTAGTAAGTTCAGATGCGCCTTCACCATGGGCCTCAATTTTAAATTCTCCATAAGGTAATAGCTCCATAACTTTAAAAATATTATATAGTGATACTGCCATACCTAATGCATCATAACCTGAACCAAGATTAGCGCTTGTGGCAGGCACTCTTAATGTTATTAAAGGGTTCAACTGCTCATCACCTCTAACAGATCTTTCATATTGTCTTCTATCGTAATGGGCTCTCCAACTTGAGACATGGCAGTAGCAAGATCTTTAAGACCATTTCCAGTAAGAACCATTACTACTGTTATTCCTTTTGGCAAACGACCTTCTTTTTTCAACTTTACAAGTCCTGCAAGAGGAGCACAAGAAGCCGGCTCTGCAAAAATACCACCTTTTGAGGCAAGAAGTTTCTGTGCAGAAAGTATTTCTTCATCTGTAACAGCATTAAATTGACCGTTAGATTGAGCAACTGCCTCTTTTGCGAATTTCGCGTTTACTGGGCTACCTATCCTGATTGCAGTAGCAATTGTTTCTGGATTTGGACATAGCTCACCCGTGACAAGAGGGGATGCTCCTGCTGCCTGAAATCCCATCATTTGAGGTAACTCTACGATTTTACCTATTTCTTTATATTGTTTATAACCTGCCCAATAAGCACTTATATTACCTGCGTTTCCAACTGGGATTGCATGCCAATCAGGAGCTTTACCAAGAACATCACAAACTTCCCATGCTCCACTTCTTTGTCCCCAAAGACGGTATGGGTTTACAGAGTTAACTACTGTATATCCAGTTTTTTCCGCAGCTTCGCGAGACATTTCAAAAGCTCTATCAAAATTACCTTTAACCGCAATAACAGTCGCGCCATACATAAGAGTCTGAGACAACTTGCCAAGTGCAACTTTACCTGCGGGTAAGACTACATAACAAGGTACTTGTGCTGCAGCTGCATATGCTGCTGCAGAAGCAGACGTATTACCTGTAGAAGCACAAATAAAAGCCTTCGCTCCCTCTTCTATTGCTTTCGCAACAGCCATAACCATACCTCTGTCTTTAAAAGATCCCGTTGGATTTGAACCTTCAAGTTTTCCCCATAACTCTATATCTAGGAGTTTACTAATGCAATCTAAATAAACTAGAGGTGTCGATCCTTCTTCTAAAGTAATTCGTGGAGTCTTTTTCGTAATTGGCAAAAGCTCTCCATATTTTTGTATTATACCCATAATAATACCTCCTTAAATTATAGAAAAAGTCGCCTCTGATTAGTTATCAGGAGGCGACTTATTATTCGCGGTTCCACTCCAATTTAGTTGAAGTTTATCAATTCAACTCTCATTGTGCTATAAGGGGCACCTCCCGCTGTCTTATCCAGCAAATGGCTTCGACAACCGCTCTGGGGTGGTTATTAAGAATGTGCACAAGGATTAATTTCAGCCTATAAATAGAAAATCCTTCTCTGTTGTGCAAAATATTCTCTAATAGCCCCATCATCGCAATATATATATAATTAAAGTAGATTTGTGTATTTATACTACCAGGGTTTTATATTGTCAAGTGATATAGAGGTAAAAAGCCATAAATGCCTAAACATGACCTTATATTTGATATTTCTTATGTTTTCTGTTAGAATGCTCGCTGAATTATAAATTATTAAGTTTGGATGGTGTATATTACATGACAACAAAAGCATTGAACGAAAAAATTATCATGACTAAAGAAGGCTATGATAAATTAAAAGCAGAACTAATAACATTGCGTGGAGACGGCAGAGCTGAAATTGCAGCAAACTTAGAAGAGGCAAGAGGATTCGGTGATCTCAGCGAAAATGCAGAATACCATTCAGCCAAAGATGAACAAGGAAAACTTGAAACCAGGATATTTTTACTTGAGTATCAGCTTAGCAAAGCTCATGTCATAGATACAAAAAACATTGATACAAGCAAAGCTAATATTGGAACAACAATTACTATAAAAGATCTAGACAGCAATAAAACTCATATCTATACTTTAGTTGGAACTGAAGAAGCTGATATTAAAGAAAACAGGATTTCTGCGTCAAGCCCTGTAGGTAAAGCTATCATTGGACAAAGCGTTGGTACCAAAGTTATGGCTAGAACTCCTCGCGGAATCCGACACCTTAAGATAGTAAAAATAGATCTTAAGTAATTTACTTTTTTATCTTTTGTTTTTAGTTATAGTGGTACTTTTGTCGATTTATTTTGAACGAAACGTTGATTGTCCTTTTCACAAATTCAGGCAGAGCGATTCCATACGCTTCTGCAGACATTGGCACAAGACTTGTTGATGTCATCCCAGGCGCAGAATTAACCTCAAGAACAAAAATTTCGCTTTGATTGGTCACTCTAAAATCAGTCCTACTATATCCTCTGCATCCCAAGCTTTTATGAGCTGCAATTGCCATTTCAAACAGAGTTTCAGTTATTTTGTTTGAAAATGGTGCTGGACACAAATATTTCGTATTGCCGTATGTGTATTTATTTGTATAATCATAAAAACCTTTTTTCGGGCGTATCTCTATCGCTGGGAACGCAATAACTTCACCATCTTCTTTTTCCCAAACAGTAACTGTTGCTTCTTTTCCAGGAATAAATGCTTCTATAAGTGCTTTGTCCTCACTTTGGAATGACAGGTTAAGAGCAGCAGTAATTTCTTCTTTTTTTGTTACTCTGGTAACTCCTACCGTGCTACCACCACTATTAGGCTTTATTATAATTTCGCCATACTTGTCAAGTAATTTAATAGCACGGCCGGCACAATCTTCACCTTTAACTAATGAAAAACCTTCCGGAGTACTGACTCCACTTCGTTCAAAAAAAAGTTTAGCTGTGCTTTTGTCCATGGCATACATCGATGCCTCTGGACCAGAACCGGTATATGGAATGTCAAATAATTCAAGTCCCGCCTGAAAAAGGCCGTTTTCTCCCCACCCACCGTGTAAAGCTATATATACACCATCTGCACCAAATGTATCCCATTTTTTTAAAAAATCTGCAGGTGAGGTAACATCTTCTTTTATTACTTCAATACCAGCTTCATTAAGTCCTTTTGCTATTGCTGCCCCTGAGTTTAATGAAACTTCTCTTTCAGGGCTCGTTCCGCCGTAAGCTACGACAACTTTCATTTATATCAACTCCAACATTTATATTCAATTTAATTTGCTAATCTATACAAAAAATTAGTTTTTTAAAAAGCTAGAACCCTGGAGATTTATCTCCAAGAGTATCAGAACCTATCCCGATTTTATATTCAGGAAATGCATTAATATAAAAAGTTAATCCCATTTGCTTTTCATCACTAGCGGCTTTATCACGCACCCAGAATTGCCATGTCATGCAATGTCTATTATAGTTAAGGGAATAGGTTACATCTCCTAACATAGACCTTTGAACATCATACGTACTTGCTATTGATAAGTTCCACTTTTCCCAAGATTTTCCAAAGGGAAGGGGAAATGAAACAGCCTGATAGAAATCTTTTCTTGCATAAAGTCTATCCCATTCTTGCATTGATGAACCGTTAACCCATCTTTGCGCATATTGACTTACAAAATTAAACGAACCTATGTGCCAGCTTAGCCCTACCCAAGCATCTATACTTTTTTGTTTTTGGAGTCCAGAATCATAATCATAATACGTATAGTTTCCACCATAATATGGCTTAAAATTTTTCCAACTTACTTCAGGATTACCACTTAAATTAACAATTAATGCTAATCTTTTTGTCCAGGGGTTAACTTCAGACCTTGTATTATGCTGATATCTTCCGTACATACTTACAAAATTGAACTTTGCAAAGGTAGGACCATACCAGGGTGAAGTTAACTTAAACTCTGGATCCCTCCATATATCGAAACGTTTATCTAAACCTGGTTGAACTGTTGTTTCTATAAGTTCTCTTTGGCTGTATAAAAGATTCGCTGTCCAACCACTTCTTGTTGTATAATTAGCTCCCCATTGAGGGCGCCAAAGTGTATCCTTTTCGTCTCTATTATAAAGCCGATCTGACTGAGCAAATAGCCACAATCTATCCAAAACTTCTTTCTGATATCTAACTTTAGCTTCCCACATACCCTTTGACCATCCAATAGCGGCAATGTTGATCTCACCATATTTATTAAAATCCAAATTGCCTCTTATTCCAAGACCAGCGCCAGTGTATGTGTCAAACAGAAAGAATGGCATAATGCTTTGTTCTCGTTTTTGTAGCGCGATTATATAATCAAAGGGATACGTAAATAATTTTCTTTTTCCCATGTAAAATTTAGGGCGTTTTAATATTATTTTTTGATTAGGAATTATAATAGCTTTTTTTGTTTCTAATCTATAGTGTGGTTCTTCAAAATCACAGGTTGTACTTGAAACATTTGTCCAATTAGCAATCATGTCATCTTCCGAATATTTACCTTTTATGGAAACAAGTCCTTCGTCTTTAGCAGCTTCAGCAGACATAATATATACATTTTCTCCACGCATATATAATGACTCAGCAGTACCCGAGGCTTGCGTCAAAACACCCTGTCGAGTAATGAGGTTATATCTCAAGTGATGTCCTACAAGCTTGTCAGCACTCGTTACAATTACAACACTTTCTTTTGCGTCTGAATATGCGTCTAATATGCCGTTTGTCGTGTCATATTCAACATACGGAGACAACAAAAGCAGATTTTTATTACGCACTTTTACACTGCCTTGAGCGATCGCAATTCCAGAATGATCTTGGTATGTTACCAAGTCAGCATCTATTTGGACAGGGTCAGCAACTATTTTTTTTGATACTTCATCCTCCGATAAAACAGAGATAACCTCAGTATCAATAGTTATATCACTTTCTTCGCTAGTTCCTGTAATATCTTCCGATTCGGATAATACTTCTTTCACAATTTGTTGTGATTCAGTGAAAGTCTCTTCTGCAAATACAGGGCAAACAACGAAGGTAGAAAAAAACGCAATAATAAGCAAATGAGAAGCAAATAGTTTTATTTTTAATGCTAATCTATCCATTTTACAATGCCCCCATTTGGCAAAGACATATCTCCACTTATTGTATTATATACACCTATTGGTCCGCTAATTTCAGTTTTATCATCCGATATAATTACATTATTCGAAAAATTCCAAATTTCAGTCTTTGCTTCATAGAAAACTTTACCCGAAGTAAGGTTGTAAATTGTGCCATTTTCTTTCTTCATAACTCCAAAGGCATCAATCAGCGTAAAGTCATTTATTTCTCTTAAGAACGTGCCGCTAACGGCTTTAATTTTTATATCAGAACTACTTTTATCAACAGTTTCTATATCAAGTGATTTCGCGTATATAACCTTATCTTTATGTTCAACAAGAGGAGATTTCAATCTCCAATTCTGTCCTTCAATTACACGTTTAACATCAATATTTTCAACTACCATATCAGGAACAGGGATTTTGTTTCCGTATTCAAGGTGTAAATCCTTCCAAAAATACACAACAAGCACCGCGGTCAAAATAACCGCGATGCCTATTAAATATCTTTTACGAATAATACTTATCAATTTCATTTGTTTTTTAGGTAATTAGACTTAATTAAGGATTCACAGGAGAGCTGCCCTGCGGTGCAGAAATATCGCCCGAAGTAACTATTGAAGAAATCTGTCCAGGAATCTTATATCCACTTACATTTGCAGTATCACCTGTTTCAACGTAAAAAATGGTTCCTTCTTTAATTTGCTTATCAGAACCTCTAATCAAGAAACCGCCTGCAAGACCTAACGGACCTAGCAAAACAGCGCCCGCAATACTTGCTCCTGCTGCGCCATATAAAGCTGCGTCAGCTTCCATCGCTTTTTTTGCAGATTCCCCAATTTTTACTAATACAAAATTTGGTCCCAATGCTTCAAGAGAATCAAATTCTATATCTATCTCGGAACCACGCCCGAAGCTACGTGGAGGTTTAACTTTCGATATATGTGCCAAAACGCGGCTGCCTTTAGGTGCAACAAGATTTCCATTTACAATGACATCTTCAATAAGCTTAAGGACGATTTTATCATCAACTTTAATATTCCTTACAGAAAGAGTTTTGGAAAGAGAGGCCTTGACTATTGTAGTTGCTGGAAGTGAAGTGCTAGTTGACAAAACACCTTCAGGTAGTGTTTTTGCTATCATTCTTTCGATTCGAGCAGAAAGAGCTCCACCAGTAGCTGTACCATCCGTAATTGACTCTAAAGTTTCAACCCTTTTAGATAGAGGCCACGTAGGATGTGCTTCTCTTGCAACAGCCCATTCAACAACTGCAAGTTTGAAAAGTAATGACGGCTGTGTAGCCGTTTCTTTTTCAAGAAAATCATGAATAGCAGTTTGGCGCTCAGTTAAACTGCCCGGAAGTTCACGACCAAAAACATCTTTTTCAGCCTTACTTAACCTTGGAAGAAGTCCTCCACTTTGAGGTGCTCCATATACTATTGTCTCAATTCTATCAAGAGTTTGAAAAACTGCAGTATCAACAACATCGACTGTTTCTTCAGCTGTAGCTGGCACAAGAAACATGGATATCGCACAAATAAACGCAATAACTAAAGTTGTAATATGTCTTCTCATCTTTTACTCTCCTTATTGTCTTCTGCATTATTTTTTTTTGCTATTGCCGCTGCAATAAAATCTCTAAATAAAGGGTGCGGTCTTACTGGTCTAGATAAAAACTCAGGATGAAACTGAACCCCTATCATCCACGCGTTGTTTGTGTTCTCTATAATTTCCACCTGACCACCAGTTGGACAAACACCTGCAATTTTCATCCCTGATTTTTCAAACATATCTATATATTCATTATTAAATTCGAAACGATGGCGATGACGTTCATTTATCATTTTCTCATCATAAATTGCCGATGATTTTGATCCTGTAACTAAATTACAAGGATATTCACCTAGTCGTGAACTTTCCCCAAGATTAGCAATGTTTTTGTGTTCACCCATTAGACAAATTACAGCATGTTCGGTTTCTTCTACCATTTCCAAACTGTTTGCTTCGTCTAAGCCTAAAACATTTCGTGCAAATTCAATAACAGCAACTTGCATGCCGAGACATATTCCGAAGTACGGGATATCATTTTCTCTAGCATATTGAGCAGTAAGGACCATTCCCTCTACACCTCTGAGTCCAAAGCCTCCAGGCACGACTATTGCATCTACATTTGCCAAGAGAGTTGCAGGGTCTTTAGTCTCTAAATCTTCTGCTGCTACTGGAAGTACTTTTATTTTCACACCGTTAGCTATTCCAGCGTGTGAAAGGGCTTCATTAACACTTAAATATGCATCTTTTATCTCTGTGTATTTTCCAACTAATGCTATAGTCAATTCTTTTTCAAGAGTATTAAATCTGCGCGAAAACTCTTTCCAATCTTCCATGTCAGGCTCAGAAGATATTGGTAGTCCTAACTCTTTTAGAACTGTAGTGTCAAATCCCTGTTCTTTGAGATCAAAAGGTACTTGATAGATCGAATTTGAGTCTTTTGCTTCGAAAACGCAATCAGGTGAAACGGTGCAAAATAAACCAATTTTTTCTCTGAGATCTGCATTTACATGATATTGAGAACGGCAAACAATTAAATCAGGCTGAATTCCTATTCGTCTTAGTTCGTTAACGCTGTGTTGTGTTGGTTTTGTCTTCAGTTCTCCTGAAGCTGCAATATACGGGACCAGTGTTACATGACAGTAAAGTATGTTTTCGCGACCTATTCTTCGAGAGAATTGTCTGATTGCCTCAAGATAAGGGAGTCCTTCGATATCACCGACAGTTCCTCCAATTTCAGCTATAACAACATCTTTATTCTTCCCCACTTTAAGTATACGATCTTGTATCTCATTTGTTATATGTGGAATAACTTGAACTGTCTCTCCATTATATCCACCCTCACGTTCACGGAGTATAACAGAAGAATAAATCTTTCCAGTAGTACAGCTGTTTGCACCTGAAATATTTTCATCAATAAAACGTTCATAATGTCCAAGATCGAGATCTGTCTCAGCTCCGTCCCAGGTGACAAAGACTTCTCCATGTTGAAAGGGACTCATTGTGCCAGCATCAACATTAATATACGGATCTAGCTTCATTATACTGACTTTAAATCCTCTTCTTTTGAGTAGAGTCCCCAAAGAGGCAGAAGTTATTCCCTTTCCAAGAGAGGAAACTACTCCACCTGTAACAAAAACATACTTGGCCATTTCGCAACACTCCTTTTAAACTCTTTATATAAAACTTACCTTAAATAGCTCATTGGGTTTACAGGTGAACCACCTCTGCGCACTTCAAAATGTAGATGATTACCTGTAGAACGACCTGTGCTGCCAACTCTTGCAATTAATTGCCCTTTACGCACTGTAGTTCCATTACAAACCACAAGTGAGCTGCAATGTCCATAGAGTGTGGAAATTCCTGACGGATGAGCTATAACTATAGTCTTTCCATACCCACCCATCCAACCTGAATGGACAACCCGTCCATTAGATGCTGCTACTATATTTCTGCCTCTAGGTGCTCTTATATCAATCCCAGTATGGAAACGTCTTCTTTTACCAAAAGGACTTCTTCTCCATCCAAAAGAACTAGAAATTCTACCGAAAACAGGCCAACCTATACGTTGCGCAGTTGTCGTCGCGCGAGTTTTAGCCATTCTAGAAATACCTGGACGCTTCTTTACTTTTTGTTGCTCATCTTTGTTGGAAGCAATAGCTCCACCAGGAAGAAATATTTCTTGTCCTATAGATATTTTTGATTTCTCGTTTAACTTATTAGCAAAATAAACAGCATCTCTTGTTGATCCATATTTATCCGCAAACTCGGCCATATTTATATTCTTATCAATTTTTACAAAAACACCGTCTTGGTTAGGGATACGCAGTTGTGATCCTATTTTGAGTATATTTATATCACTTAGCTTATTAGAACCAACTATAGTATCAACTTTTAAATCAAACTTATTAGCTATAGTCCAAAGAGAGTCTCCTTCTTTTACAAGATAATGTATTATCGAAAGAGTCTTTGCTTTTTTAGTTTCTTCTTCGGCTGCTCTTTCCATCTTTTTTACAAAAGCGAGAGTGCTATCTACATACTTACTACTGTCTGGTATATAGATAACTTCTGAATAGGACGGCGATTGATTTTTTTTCATGTTATTTGCCTGACGTATATTATCTACAGAAATTCCAAATTCTTTAGCAAGAGATTCTATAGTGTCATTTTTTTTCAAAACAACTTCCTGCCAATAAATATCTTCATCAAGTTCAAACGCAGTTTCATTTGTCAAAAGACCATTCGCTTTTGACAAAATCCCATACAATTTTACCTCTTCAGGCGTTAAAGGTGATACACACGGAACGGGCCCAATTGTTAACGGTATTGTTTCATTTTCTGTTTCAGTTTTATTTTCTCTCAGTCCGCTAACATAAATAAGGTCCGAAACATCAACCATTATAAGTCCCTTGCTATTGATCTGATTATCAGAAGTAGTTAGACTATCAAGCCCTGCCCAATACATGCCGTTTTTTTCTGCAGCAACAGATGCAAGTATTAAAGCTACAAGTATTAATGAAATAAGAAAAAAAACAGCTGAGTATATTATTTTTTTATTTTTAAATGTTAATTTAATCGTTTTTAACATTAAACAGCAACTCCATACAAATTTTTATATAAAGGTAATTCAGAGATAAAAAATATATTTAGCTTAACCAATCTTAATTGTAGAAAGAAATTCTTCGTTCGTTGTAGTGTTTCTTAGTTTATCTAAAATTAGATTAAGTACTTCCGCTTCATCCATTCCAGCTATCTTACGGCGGAGGGCCCAAATTCTTTTAAGATTTTCCTCAGAGACAAGGAGTTCTTCTTTGCGTGTTCCAGATTTTGTGATATCAAATGCAGGGAAAATTCTTTGCTCTGATATTTTACGTGAAAGATGAACCTCCATGTTGCCTGTACCTTTAAATTCCTCATAGATGACATCATCCATACGGCTTCCAGTCTCAACAAGTGCAGTTCCAATAATTGTAAGGCTGCCGCCAAATTCTATGTTTCTTGCAGCTCCAAAAAACTTTTTGGGGAAATAAAGTGCTGCTGGATCCATTCCTCCGGAAAGAGTTCTCCCTGACGGAGGGACAACTAAATTTGAGGCACGTGCTAAACGTGTTATTGAATCAAGAAGTAGTACAACATCTTTAGAAGCTTCTACCAACCTCTTAGCTTTTTCAAGTGCAAGGGCAGAAACTCTTAGATGTTCTTCAGCAGGTCTGTCAAAAGTTGAAGCGATTATTTCGCCATCAACAGAACGAACCATATCTGTCACTTCTTCTGGACGTTCGTCAATAAGCAATACCATTAGTATTACCTCAGGATGATTTGTAGTTATAGCTTTAGCAAGGTTTTTTAAAAGCGTTGTTTTACCTGCTTTGGGAGGCGAAACTAGAAGCGCTCTTTGTCCTTTTCCAATTGGAGCAAAGAGATCCACTGTACGCGTTGCAATCGAATGTTTTTGCATTTCTAGATTCAGTTTTTCGTTTGGGAAAATGGGTGTTAAATTATCAAAATGTGGTCTACGCCTTGCTTCTTCTGGATCATTAAAATTAACGTTTTCCACTCGCAAAAGGGCTTCGTAATGTTCCTGATCTTTTGGTGGCCTTATTATTCCCCAAACCACATCACCATTTCTAAGACCAAAACGTCGTATCTGAGATGCTGAAACATATATATCATGATTACTCGGAAGAAGTCCGGCTGGGCGTAAAAACCCATATCCATCAGGCAAGCATTCTAACGTTCCGCCATTAAAACGGTATCCCATTGTCTCTGCTTGTGTCTTCAAGATATCAACAATTAAATCATCTTTTCTACGAGCGGAAATTGACTTGACTCCAATTTCTTTGGCTATCTTTTTCAAATCTGTGATTGACTGAGCAGCAAGAGAATTAAATCCTAATTTAGGATGTGTATGTTTTTGTGAAAAATTCTTTTTATCGTTTTCCGTACTAGAGGGTTTCCCTGTTTTTGATACGCTTTGTGTTGACTTTTCAGTCGATGTTTTAGCGATTGTACTATTAGTG
>JAAYFQ010000121.1 GCA_012728165.1 Synergistaceae bacterium
CAAACTTACATAAAAGTTTATGCAACTGAGTTGCAAAGTTAGACCTTGCAGTTTGAGCATATTCCTTTTACTATCATATTAACACTTTCAAGAGAAAAACTATGAGGTAGTTTTATTTCGGGAACAGGTATGTCATTTAAACAATAGGTTTGACTACATTTTGTGCAAAGAAAATGGACATGCAGGTCTTCCGGGTGGCACTGGCAAGTATCCCGACAAAGAGCATATTTAACCGAACCCGTTCCATCATCTATGCTATGAATGAGTTTGCTATTTACAAAAGTCTTTAATGTTCTGTAAAGAGTCACTTTATCAGCTTGTTCAAATTTTTGTTCCAGTTCAGACAAACTGATAGCCGTTTTTTGTTCGATTAAAACTTGCAACACCAACTCTCGCATTGCTGTTGGTTTGATGTTTCTCGAGACGAGTTTGTTGTCTATTCCCTTCTTCATGTTTTTTACTTCTTCAGTTTAATCAATGTGCAAATGTAACGATTAAGTACCGTTTCGCAAATAAAATTACAGCTCATTTACAAGCCTTTGACTTGGGAGTTACTTTAAACAAGTGCAACAAAACAAACTAATATATGTTACTTTATCGGCTGTTCTTTAAAGTGAGAAATTGGTCTTGTTTGAAGATCACTCTTTGAGATTCTAAAAGCTTGTTCAATTTTGTAGAGCTCATGATAGCGCTCTATCACTGCCTTATTGTCTACTACTGATTCATCCAAATTGGTGTAATATCCTTTAATTCCTAACATCTTCTTAGTTTTATCAATAAGTTTTTCATTGATTTCTATTTTCTGATTGTTGGTTTTGACAAATTTTATTTTTTTGTTCTTCGTAGGATTTTCAAGTGCTTTTTTTGCATTATAAATCTGGTTATTCATTTTATAAAGATCCTTTAGATAACGAACTGGTGAGTAACTGCAAATTAGATAACCATTTTCCGTTTCTAATCGTATGTTTTCTCCATCTTCGCGAGTGATAGTTTTATCGATGACTCCCAAGAGTTGGGCAGATATATTGCCTAACCGTGCTCCTACAATATAATTGATGTTCTTCTGAGTTAATTGTCTGATATTCTATACACTAATTATTGCAGCATCAGCAACTATAGTAAATTCCTTTACCTGATTTTTTTCAATGAAGCTTTCAACTGCAGGTATGATGATATGTCTCTCGAATTAATTGCCGCTGAAAATCTCATAGGCAATAGGAAAGCCTTCTTTGGTGACCATTAATGCTACAAGTATTTGTGGTTGCTGCGACTTATTGTCCTTAGAAAAACCGTTTTTCCAACTCATCCTCTTGGAAAGTTTCAAAATAAAGATTCGTTACATTATAAAAAAGCAAATCATAATTAAAGGAGTAAAACACTTTGGCAAAACTGACAACATTATTTTCTGTTAAATCCTTTAATACAATCCATTTTGGAGCAATTTTTATAGTATGTTTTACGACTGTGAGAGATACCAAAATAATGCTCCATTAACTCTAAAGAGCGAAGTTTGGATGCGGGTTCTAATATTCTTATTGTTACAAGATCCTTTAATAAAACAGGCAAATCATCAAGTCCGATTTTATTTAAAAGATTATTAATATGGTTATTGAAGAAGTTATATCGAACACCCAAAAAGGTACAATAATTTAGATGTAATAGTTTATTTGGGTTTTCATCTGGAAAGAGGGATAGTTGTGAAGAATGAGTTTTTATCTTGAAGTGTTCAATTTTTCCGCGCATTGGCTACAACGGTTTCGAGCTTAGCGAATGTGGTGGTTTTCACTACAAGTGTTGGTACGGAGAACCAAACTTTGATTATGATTAACCACAAATGTGTCTGCGGAGCACTGAACCGCCACTTTTGCCAAACCGCTGTTAGTGGCTGGACTTATTTGTTTTCTGTCCATTAGCAACATTTTTAGTCTTGCTGAATTGGTGGACAAGCAACATTTCCGTAACTGCAATATACACAACAGTCGCCTTGTTTTGGTTTAAGAACTAGTTTACATTTTTCACATTCGTAGAAATATTGGCAAGAGTCTGTCGGCATTGTTTCTTCTTTCTTGTGTCCGCAGTTTGGGCAAGAGATTGTTGATTGTAATATTACTTCCATTTTAATTTTCTTATTTGTCGATTTCAGAATATCCTGTTGAATTAATTGCCTTTTAATTTCGGCAATGCTGGTTTGGGAATTATCTAACTCCAAGATTGCGTTTCCCCTTTTCGTAAGAAGCGTTTGAATTTATAATTTCAAACAATTTATTTACTTCGTGATTTACGTGTTCGCCACAACTTGTACAAGTTATTCCGCTAATTGTAAACTCTACTTTTTGTATATTGGATTTGTCAACTAATGTTTAACCACAAAACTGTCTGCGGAGCACGAAATCCCGCTTATTGCAAATGTGCTGTTAGCACTAGTTTTTCTATTTCCCATCTCTGTCCGTAATCCCTTTTACTTTGTCAGCAGGTAAGCTTGAATAAATTCCACTTACCTTTTTAGGCAATGCTATCATATATTCTATAATGATATTTACTAAATCGAACAATTGTCCAACCGTTTCTGAATTGTCAGTATCAATTTGTCCGGGATGAACAGCGTCATTACCTGTAACACGAACAATATCCAATGATTGTTGAACAATTAAGGGAAGTCCTTTTTTCACAAGGTTTCCAATGTCAGTATTGATATTTTTGCCTGGTTCGTCAAGTTCTTGACATAAAACTTGAATTGAGAGTTTCAACAAAGCTGCTGCACCTTTTGGTGATTTCGAACTAATTGCGGCTGCCTCAACATAAAGTTTCAATACAGATTCAGGCATTTCGGGGTTTGGAAATGGAGCATTTCCGGTGTCAGGAAAGTACATTTTATCATCAACCCATAATGTTGTTTTTTGACAGTGATGACACGTGCCTACTCTTAATGGGTGGATATCTTTGTTTCCATTAGGTTGGTCTACTGACCAACGTTTCATCCACCAGTCTTGCTTTGCAATCGCTCCACAATGCGGACAAGTAAATGAATTTAAGAAAACCTGAGGTTGAATATATTTCATACTTTTCTGTATTATCTGTCTTTCAAAATTGGTGCTAACG
>JAAYFQ010000122.1 GCA_012728165.1 Synergistaceae bacterium
CATTTAAAGAAGATATTATTTTTCAGATGAGTAAGATATCTGCTGATAAAAAAGGTGTGTGTGTTTATGAAGAAAACTTCATTAATAGTATGTTTATGCTTGTTTATATCGCCTATTTCGCCGATATTTGCGGATTCTCAAATAGACAGAGAGACTCTTTATCAGGGATCGACGATAGAGGCTCTTTTGGCTGGAAATTATGATGGAGTTGCTACTGTCGAAAAGATAAAGTCTCAGGGGAATGTCGGCTTGGGGACATTTGCTAACCTTGACGGAGAGATGATAATTCTTGACGGAGTTGTATATAAGGCTGCTAAGACAGGCAAAGTAACGGCAGAAAATGACGACGTGCAAAGTCCTTTTTACTCTGTTACCTTTTTTGACGCTGATATAATCAAAAAAATTAAAACAGATGGCATGAAACTTAATTCTTTGAAAGCAGTGCTTGATGATCTACGTCCGCGAAATGATCTACCCTATGCAATTGTCATTAAAGGAAAATTTAAATCTGTAAAGTTACGCAGTGTGGGTCCTTATTGTCCTCCCTTCCCGCTGCTTTCGAATGCTGTTAGGGAACAAAGCGAATTTGACTACACAGATATTTCCGGCAGTTTAGTTGGATTCTGGTTTCCGCCGTTTATGGGCAATACTAATGCTGCTGGTTATCATTTACACTTCCTCTCTGACGATTGCCAAAAAGGTGGACATGTTCTTGATCTAGAAATGAATGAAGCTGAAATATCTCTAGATGAGACTCCAACTTTTAATATTGAATTTTCTCCATATCCCACCAAACCTCTGGAAATATCTGATAGTTACAAATCTTAAATTATTACTATAAAATTCAGAATATTTTACTTTTTAACTTCGTTTTCTTTTGCTTAAAATTACCTTTACAGAAACTATAAAAACTCCAAGCATGCCGCTTAAAGAGATATTAAGAAGAGAAACAAGGCCCGAAGCTTAGGCTTCGGGCCTTGTTTTTTCTATACCTATAATAACTTTCTGTTCCCTTATTGGTCTATTTCTTTTTTGGATAGAATCCGCTTGGAGATTCTTTCAGATTTATCATTATATTCTTCATCTGAGTATAGTGTTCTAGTATGACTTTGTGCGTTTCACGGCCTACGCCTGAAACTTTGTAACCGCCAAACGGCGCTCCGGCAGGAATGCTGTTATAGGTATTCACCCACATGCGGCCAGTCTCTATCGCACGGGATACACGGATTGCACGGTTTATGTCACGAGTCCACACTGCACCACCAAGTCCGTATTTGTTGTCGTTGGCCATTTTTATTACTTCTTCTTCAGTTTTGAACTTGATAATTACGGCAACAGGGCCAAAAATTTCTTCTTGTGCAGCTTCCATGTCGTTGGTAACGTCAACAAGAAGAGTTGGTTCCATGAAGGCCCCTTTTGCGAATTCTCCGTCAGTGATACGGTAACCGCCAACTGCGATTTTCGCTCCGTCTTTAACTGCTGAATCTATATCTGCAAGGATATTTTTAAGATGTGACTCTGCTATCTGCGAGCCCATCTGAGTATCCTTTTCCCAAGGCATACCAACTTTAACTTTCTTGAAAGCAGCTACTGCATCTTTGATGAACTTATCGTAGATATCCTCATGCACGAAAACACGTGAACCAGCACAGCATACCTGTCCCTGATTAAACAGGATGCCAAGCTGTAGTCCGTCTATCGCCATATCCCACTGACAATCTGGGAAGTATATGTTTGCTGACTTTCCGCCAAGCTCAAGAGTCGCAGGAATAAGTTTTTGCGCTGCTGCTTTGCCAACAGAAAGACCTACTTCTGTAGATCCTGTGAATGCTAGCTTGCTCAAATCCGGATGATCTATTATATCCTGCCCTGACTTGGATCCCTTGCCTGTAATGACATTGAAAACGCCAGGGGGAATAACATCCTGCGTTAGACGTGCAAATTCAAGAACAGAAAGCGGCGTGAAACTTGATGGCTTAAAGACCGTGCAGTCACCTGCTGCAAGTACAGGAGCTATTTTCCAGGCTGCCATTAGAAGCGGGAAATTCCAAGGAACTATCTGTCCTACTACCCCTAAAGGTTCGCGAAGAATCAAAGACAATGTGTTGTTATCAAGCATTGTTGCTGATCCTTCATCAGTGCGAAGAGCTGCTGCAAAATATCGAAAATGATCGGAGCTATATGGTACGTCTATAGCCATCATCTCACGTATTGGCTTGCCATTATCAAGTGATTCAAGCATAGCAAAGTGCTCCGCATTTTCATCTATAATATCGGCTATTTTCATAAGAATATCTGCACGCTCTGAGGTTTCGACTTTTTTCCAGCTATCGAATGCTTTCCAGGCTGCTTTTACTGCATCGTCCACATCCTGTTTCGTCGCTTCTGCGCAAGTGGCAAGATGTTCGCCATTTGCGGGGCAGATTGTTTTAAAAGTCGCCCCGTCCGATGAATCTTTCCATTTTCCGTCGATGAAAAGCCCGTACTTGCTCTGAATTTTAACTTTTGGCATCTTCATAATAAGATTCCTCCTTGTGATTTTGGAACAAGATTTTTATATCCTGGCTGAAAGTTTTTTTGTAAATTACACTTCTATTCATGTTAGAAAAAAACACCATCCAACCGGGTGGTGTTCTCAAGCGCTCTGGTAATGAATTAAATATTATTAACCGGAGCGGATGGAAAACAAAGTTGTGACCACCGAAACTACTTTTGCCCGATTCAACAAATGATATTAGGTAATATCAACTAGACTTAAAGTTATTTTTAATATTTACTCTATTTAGAAACCCTTCTTCTATATAGTATAAATATATTCGATTTAATGCAACTGTATTATATGCATATAATTATAAATATTGTTTCATTATATAGAGCATTAATACTCATTGAAAGAGATGGCAAAAAAGATATACCAATCAAATAAAATTAGTTTTTTGTTATGAAGAAAGACTACTAAAGTACAATGTAACCAAAAATATTAAAAAAAAAGATTTTTCTGAGAACTTTATAAGCTATCGAGTTTTAAATCAGCTCAAAAAAACTTTCAAGGAGGCTACATTATGAATTTTGAAATTCCTCACTCATTAAAAGAAGAGCATGAAGAGCTCCATACGGAACTTTCTGAAGCGACAAGAGCTGGAGGAGCAATTGGAGAAGCTGCAAAAGGCGTAGCTAGAGTATTACATGAACATTTTTTAAAGGAAGAAGAATATGCGATGCCCCCTCTTGGATTGTTGTCCATGTTGGCACAGGGGAAAGTCACGCCGGAAATGAAAGAAGTTGTTAAAATGACAGATAGACTAAAAGCCGAACTTCCTGAAATGCTCGAAGAACACAAAGCTATCGCCACAGCACTAAAAATCCTCACAAATGTTGCAAAAAAAGAAAATGAAATGAAGTATGTACACTTCGCAGAGAAATTGGTTTTGCACGCAAAAACTGAAGAAGAGGTGTTGTATCCGGCTTCATTATTGGTCGGAGAGTACATTAAAATGAAACTCTAAGGATTCATTCTGCGTTTTGAAAGGATTTTAAAATGCTGCCTACTTTTAGCTTTAAAATGAAAGCTCTCCCTCCTTTCAGGCTCGATTTCACAGTTTGGACGCTGAGGCGTCGTGACTGCAACATGATTGATCGATGGGATGGAGAAACATATAGGCGTGTACTCGTTATTGAAGGAAAACCAATGGAAATTGCCATTACTCAGCCTGACAAATCCAATGAAACTTTACATATATCTGTCGAGGGAGCAGCTCCAACTGATGAGCTAAAAGGAAGCCTTATAGCTGTTATTGAAACAATGCTTGGAACAAAAAGAGATTGTGCTGATTTTTATGATACAGCGGCACGGAGCGACAACCTTTATTCTCTTGCTAATAGGTTTAAGGGTGCCAAAACACCCCGATTTCCGACAGTTTTTGAGGCCGTTGCAAATGGCATTGCCTGTCAGCAACTATCTATCGAATTCGGGATTACACTGCTCAACAGGCTGAGTAGCGCTGTCGGCAAGTCCTTGACACTCAAGTCTGGTGTAGTCCACGCATTTCCGAGTCCTGAGGAAGTAATTTCGTTAACAATGGAAGAGCTAGGCTCCATGAGTTTCAGTAAGCAGAAAGCACGTGCCCTTCTCGAACTTGCAAAGACCATAATAGATGGCGAAACAGAAATTGAGAATTTCGCTGAATTCGACGACGATGAAATATCTGAAATGCTTCAAAAGTTAAGAGGAGTCGGAAGATGGACAGCAGAGTATGTCATGCTCAGAGGCATGGGACGACTTAATGTGTTCCCTGGCGATGATGTGGGGGCTCAAAAAAGCCTTCAGAACTGGCTTAACCTTCCAACGCGACCTGCTTACGACGAGGTAGTAAAAGCTAATAGACCATGGCAGCAATATGCTGGGTTTGTCTATTTCCATCTTCTACTTAATGGCCTCGCTACTAAGGGACATATAACCGACACACACGACACGACTGAAAACTTGGTATTGCGAGAATCTTAGGAGGCCCGACGTCAGATGACTAAGACTGCTCCGCACCAAATATTCACGATAGGACACTCTACTCGCCCTTTGGATTTGTTTATTTCTATTCTCAAGTCCTATAACATCAACCTTGTGGTCGACGTCAGAACCATTCCTAGGTCAAGGTTTAACCCTCAATTTAATAAAGACACACTGCCAGCTGTTATAAACGGCAGAGAAATTGAATATGTTCATATGGCTGGTCTTGGAGGTCTGAGAAAATCTAACCCCAACTCTGTAAACAAGGGCTGGCATAATGCTTCTTTCAGAAATTATGCGGACTACATGCAGACAGATGAATTCAAATCGAGCATCGAAACACTCATAGATATGAGTACTAAAAATAATTTAGTTATTATGTGCGCTGAAACTCTTCCCTGGAGATGCCACAGATCATTAATCGCTGATGCTCTTTTGATAAGAGGATTTGTAGTACAAGATATTTTCAAAGAAGGTGTATTAAAAGAACACAAACTCACTCCATTTGCGCAAGTAAATGGAATGGAGATTACTTATCCGACCAGCGAGTAGTGTTTTTATAACTTTTAAGTTTATTAAAAGGTTATATAAATATTATAAATAAACAGCGACACCCTGAAAGTAATCTTTCAGGGTGTCGCTGTTGTAATAATGTCCACCGTACGCAACGGATTTAATTCTATTTGCTAAGAAAATATCAGAAGGCCCATTATGAGAACAGCAGTTAGAATCATTCCTGTCGTTATAACTATTAGAAAAACTAAAGGAGTGTCTATCCTTTCTCCTTCTTTTCTCAGCTTATCAAAACTCTTTTTGTAGCTAACCGAAGCCATAATATATACTGCTATTCCCGTTAGTACGAATAATATTCCTATTGATAGAACATATCCATGAAATATTTCATTATCTCCTATAAAACTGACTATAGCTAAACCCGCCAATACTGAAGACAACCCTGTTCGTATCCATGCACTAAATGTCCTAGAATTTGCTAAGATGGTTCTCTGTATAGCTAAATCTGTTCTTTCATTTGCAAGTTCATGAAGTTTTTTATCTTCCATAGACATCTTCTTCCTTCAACACGGCTGTTTAAGATAGCTCAAAAGCCGCAACCGGTAGCAATACTTTATCAATCTTTTTGGGACATTGTTAATTACTCATATATCGGATACATACGCAAAAGAGCCGTTTGCTTATTATTGCTATTCGTGTTTTCCGAGAGGAATGGAGGTAAAGAGAAAGTTTTTTAGCTCTTTGTCCCATTCGCCCATGTTACGGCGGAGCCATTCTATAAGCATTGCAGCATGTTCTTTCTCTTCATCTCTATTGTGTTCCATTATGCGCTTTAGCTCTTCGTCTGTTGCAGTTGCAACTCTCTGGTTGTACCAGTCTACTGCTTCTAGTTCCTCTTGAAGACTCGTTATTGCTCTCGAGATATCTCGAGTTTTTCTGTCCATTTTCTCATAAGGTTCATGGTAAGACATTATTATGACCCCTTTCAATATTTTATGTTGTTTTAATTATTAAACTACTCAGTCAAAATATAATAATTACGACCTGATTAAAATGGAACGCTTCCTACAATGCTTACGACAATAAACGCATAGACAAGGTATCTCCAAATCATTTTTCCTTGGTATTTATTAGCTGAACGCCAACTGCCTACAATCTGATAAAGTGTGATAATTAAAAAGGGAACTATGGTAATCGATGGCAAGTAGATGTCTTGTTGAAAACCATTTGCAAGTAGTTTTAAAGAAACTGTAAAAATACCATTGGCTAAAATATTGATTAATATATAGATACAAACTGATTCACCTAAACTGTAATTCCCTCTCCAGTATTTGAGGAAAAAATGCTCTTCTTTGGCACTGTTTTCTTGTTTTTTATTTGCAGAAGTTTTACACGAGCTCTCTTCTTTTGTTAAAGTTTGTTGTTGTGTATCTGTGTCGTTTAATTGTCCATTAATTTCTTTTGCATCATCACAAGTATTTATTACATTTCCACATTTTGGGCAAAAATTTGCTTTAACTGGAAGTTGCTCACCACAGGCGGGACAATATTGCGTTATTTCGTCATCACACGTCGCACAAGACAATTCGCCTTCGATTAGTTCTCTGTCACAATTTGAATCTGATTTCATTATTACGCCACCTTAATAAAAGATATCTCTTATGCTTCGAAAAACCTCTGTTACAAAAAGAATTTATTTGATAATTAAAAGCTTGTTTACAATTTTATCAGCTATTTCATCCAGTTTATTTCTTATATCGGCAGGAATATTATGCTTCGACTCTCTTGTCCATGTTGAAATATTCATCCCGTCTTCAGCAATGCCTATAGATATGTAATCTCCAGATTCTTTGCCTGCGATAAAATCTGAAACAATTTTGTATACAGCATATCCTCCACGTTTGACAACACTTACAAGAACAGCGTCGGGATATTTTACTTCTTGCTCATTATCTACACCTATTACCCAATAACCATTTTCTTTTGCTGCATTTATTGCGCCAAGACCAGCTGCACCAGCGGCAGTAAATATTACGCTGACACCACGTTTCTTCATTGCAATAGCAATATTTTTACACTTTTCAGTATCTATAAAGTTACCTATTGATTCTGTAATAACTTCAACATTCCTATCTATATACCAAGCTCCTGCTATATAACCATTTTTGAAACCGGACATAGCAGAGTCGTCTCTTCCAAGTATTAACCCTATCTTTTTGCTTGGGACTAATCTATCAACATCAGTACGTCCAGTAATCATTGCAGCCAAAGCTCCTGCAAGAAAAGAACCCTCTTCCTCTCGAAAAACAACTGCACTTAAGCCCTTTATATCTGTTTTGTCAAAAGTGACAACCTTGACGGTCGGATTTTTTTTAACAACACTTTCAAGGTATTCTTTATAGTCAGGAATAGTTACTATTAACAGATCTGAGTTCTGAGCGGCTGAGTTAATTACATCAGATATAGGTTCTCTAGCATCTTGTGCGTTGACAACGAAAGTTTTAATTTTTTGGGGGTGGCGTTTTTGAATAATTTCTAATCCAGTAATGCAAGCAAGATTAAACCCTTCGTCATTAGGGTTTCCTCCCATTAAAAGAGTCACTCTGCGTGGAGTTGCAAAAGCAGAACATGATGGAATCATAAGTGTGAATAGCAGAAGAAATATTATGCTTTTCTTTATTATTCCATCCATCTCCTTTCGACATATGTAGATTTTACTATAAGCAACACAAAGGAGCAATTGTTTTACATCCCTTCTATAAATAATGTGGGTTTTAAGACGCTACGTTTCTAAACAGGTAATGTTGCTGATATGACTCTTCTTGACAAGTTGCGATGAAAAATAGATAATCAGCGTTAGCTATAGATAACTATGATTATATACGGAGTTGGGGTTGAGGAAAATTGAATCTTTTGGAAGTACCGAATGGCGGTGTCGCCATCATTGAAAAAATTCCGCACGGTGAGGCGGGACAACGACTTGAAGCAATGGGACTCCGTGAGAGCAAGAAAATTAAAAGGATTTCTGGAATGCCTTTTTGTGGACCTATAACTGTTTTGCTAGACGGGCGATATTTCGCAATCGCACATGGAATCGCAAGCAAAGTCCAAGTGAAAGATATAGTTCAGAAAAGAGTAGTAAATGAGCTGTAGAGATTGTAATTTATGTTTTAAAAAAAAATCTCCTCCTTGTGGCATTGATAAAGATAATTGCCCCAAGTTTTTGCTTATGGGCAATCCTAATGTGGGAAAGAGCGTTTTCTTTTCAAAGCTTACTGGAATGCACTCACTTTCATCAAATTATCCTGGTACAACAGTAGGGTTTACAGAGGGTGTAATGCAGCATAAAGATGAATTAGCACACCTTATCGACGTTCCAGGAGCATACACTCTGGATCCAACAAATGACGCAGAAGAAATAGCACGCCGAATACTCAAAGAGGGTGCAGACAAGGTAATTCTGGTAATTGATGCGACAGCGTTGGAACGTAACCTCGTCATGGCTATGCAAGTGCTTGAGCACGGATTGCCTACGGTTGTAGCATTGAATATGGTTGATGAAGCTCGTCACCATGGTGTTCTTATAGATATTCCACAACTTGAGAAAGAACTGGGCGTTCCAATCATTCCAACTGTCGCAGTAACAGGACAGGGAATGAGTGATTTAGTTGAAAGTTTAGACAGAGCTAGAATCAGTCCATTTAAACATATGGAGAAAGAGGCTCGCTGGCAAATTATCGGAGAGATAATTACTAAAGTACAGACTATCACCCACCGCCATCACACTTTTATGGATAAGATAGAGGACCTTTCTTCACAAGCATTTACCGGGGGAATCATTGGCCTTATTGTGCTGACATTAAGCTTCACACTTGTCCGTGTCATAGGCGAAGGAATAATTAATTATATAACAGACCCTATTTTTGAAATTGCATATAGGCCACTTCTTGTAAAACTCAGTGAATTCTTAGGAAGCGGTACTCTTTCGAACGTGCTTATTGGAAAAATGATCAATGGTGCAATAGATTTTGAACAGAGTCTAGGGGTCCTTTCTACTGGTATATATGTTGAGTTCGGCATGGTTCTTCCGTACATAATTTCTTTCTATGGGGTTTTAAGTTTTCTTGAAGACTTCGGTTATCTACCACGTCTCGCAGTTGTTTTTGACGCTCTTCTACACCGTTTTGGAATGCACGGATACTCAATTATTCCGACTTTGCTTGGGCTTGGATGTAATGTCCCTGGTATTTTGGCTACACGAATGCTTGGATCCGAGCGTGAAAGATTTATAACAATTACGCTTATATCTGTGGGAGTACCGTGTGTATCTATTCAGGCGATGCTTACCTCAACACTCGGTCGTTTCGGAATGGGTTACGTGGCAGCTGTCTATATTATTTTGTTAATAGTGTGGATGATACTTGGACGCATTCTAAGTATGACGGTAAGTGGTTTCAGTCCAGAGCTTATAGTCGAAATTCCGCCATATCGTATTCCTTCATTTAAAGCACTTTCCTCAAAACTTTGGTTCCGCGTAAAAGACTTCCTATACGAGGCAACACCGCTTGTGTTACTAGGAATATTACTAGTCAACCTACTTGAAACTAGCGG
Organism: Synergistaceae bacterium; assembly: GCA_012728165.1. GTDB lineage: Bacteria > Synergistota > Synergistia > Synergistales > Synergistaceae > JAAYFL01. The sequence goes on from JAAYFQ010000122.1 coordinate 9,629, forward strand.
GTTTCTTGCCATTTTTGCAGATAAACTCGCTCCTATTTTTAAAGGTCTCTTGGGATTACCACCGGCTGCAGCAGTGCCAATCGTTATGGGCATATTCCGAAAAGACATTGCTATGGGACTACTGATTCCTCTTGGGTTGACAGCACACCAGTCTCTTGTTGCAGTTGTGGTTTTAGCTATGACTTTCCCCTGTATAGCCACATTCGTCGTCATGTGGAAAGAGCTTGGATGGAAAAAGATGATAATAAGCTCTCTTATCATGATTGTTGCGACATTAATGGTCGGAGGATTTATGAATTTTGTCTTTAAGGTTATAGCTTGATGAAAAAAATTATAATTTCATTCTTGCTGTTTTTTCTTCTCTTGTCGGCAGTTGGTGCAAAAGCAGATGCTACAGCAAGCGGTGATATTCCTGTAACATTCCAAATTGGGCAGCCCATCGCAATCGATTTAATAATGCCAGGAAACGCCGAATCTGTAAGGATAAAATGGCAGGATCTTGAAACTGTACTTAGTCAAAAAGATTCTTCAAACAGCGAAAATATATATACTTGTCTTCTTGGTACAGATTTAAAAAACGCAAAACCGGGACTCTATAAATTGGAAGTCTTTTGGTTAGAAGATAATGTTGCAAAAACAATTGAGTACACAATAAATTTAACAACAAAGGAATATCCAATAGAAAAACTCACTGTTTCTCCAAAAATGACAAAGCTTTCTAAAGAGACAATGGCAAGGGTCAAAAAAGAAACAGAGATGACACGTACTGCAATACGCACCAATACACCTGGCACAGCACCTACTATTCCTTTTGTGCGCCCAGTTCCAGGAAAATACACATCTCCTTATGGCAAAAGCCGTTATTTTAACGGACAGTTTCGCGGACGCCACGGCGGAGTAGACATGAAAGCAACCCCGGGAACACCCATAAAAGCTACAGCAGATGGAACGGTTGTTTTGACTGGAAATTTCTGGTTTGCTGGGAGATTCGTTATGATAAATCATGGAGCAGGACTTGTCTCATTTTATTGTCACATGTCAAAAACGAATGTCGAAGAAGGCCAGAAAGTTGATGCAGGTTCAGTGATTGGGCTCTCAGGACAATCAGGACGCGTTACAGGTCCTCACCTTCACTTCAGCCTCTCATGGAAAGGTCAGTTTTTTGACCCTAGACCACTACTCGAAAATACGACAGAGAAAATAATTCTACAAATAGGATAGGTCAACGCAAATAACCCAACAATAGAAAGAGCCCTCTTGGCATGCTAAACACATCAAGAGGGCTCTTATATATATTTATAAATCAATAGTCATTTAAACGATTATTTTTATAGTATCCGCTTACGCAAATCTTCAATTGAATAAGGAGAGAGCAGAGCAGGAGCAATTTCGAAAACGGACCTCGCTCCAGTTTCTCCATTTGAAGCCATACGACAAATTGCTCTAGCATAGGCAACAAGTACACTTGCAGTGAATTCTGGATTTGAATTAAGATTTAAAGAAAATTCGTAAACTTGTTTTGTCTCACTTTCAAGTCCTGTATTTCCGCTTCTAATTACAAAACCACCATGAGCGTTTCCCTGATGCTTTGCAAAGAATTCTTCCTCTGAAATGAAGTTGACTGCGGTCTTATAATCACAGAAATAATTGGGCATATTAACAATCTCGTTACGTATATACTCTTTGTCGGCATTTGCTGCAGCTACAACAAAACATTCTCTATTATGCATATCACATGCAGTACAAACAGGGTTCTCACAATTTCTAACGCTGTCAATCATGTTCTGAATAGGAATCGTGTACTGAGCAGCATGTGTTACCCCATTTATCCTTCTTATTGCGTCTGAATGTCCCTGACTGAGTCCATTACCCCAAAATGTGTAAGTCTTCCCTGTTGGAAGGACAGATTCTGCGAAAAGTCTGTTGATCGAAAACAACCCCGGATCCCATCCAGCAGATATAAGAGACAGATGACCGCTTTTTTTAGCTGCTTCGTCAACTTCCGCAAAATAGTCAGGAATTTTTGCATGATTATCAAAACTGTCTACGGTGTTAAAGCTCTCGGCATATTCTGGGCCTTGATTCACAAGGTCTGTTGCACTACCGCCACAAAGTATAAGGACATCAATTCTATCTTTATAAGTGAATATATCTTTTATGCTATAAACATTGGCGTCAGAAGTTACTGTTGTTATCTCTTGTGGATCACGTCTCGTAAAAATTCCAATCAATTCCATGTCGTTATTTTGCGCGATAGACAACTCTACTCCACGCCCTAAATTACCGTAACCTACTATCCCTATCCGCTTTTTCGCCATGAATTCAACTCCTTTATCTATGAGGTGAGACAAGCTCTCTCATTGAAAATAGTCCCTTTGGTTGTTCTACGATAAAACTTGCCGCTTTGACAGCTCCTTTTGCAAATATATTGCGAGAAAGAGCTGTATGTTTTATTTCAATAATCTCGTCTTCCCCTGCAAAAATCACAGAGTGCTCTCCTGGAATGGTTCCTCCTCTTATAGAATGGATACCAATAATATCGCGAGTACGGTTATCTTCCTTACCATGCCTGCCAAAAATATATTTTTTCTTATTCTCACAATTTTCACTTACTGCATCAGCAAGAAGAAGCGCTGTTCCACTCGGAGAGTCTTTCTTTTTATTGTGGTGTTTTTCTATAATCTCAATGTCAAAATCTTTTTCTAAAATTGGCACAAGCTTTGAAAACATCTCTGCAATCGCATTAATCCCCAGCGACATATTAAATGAATAGAAAACAGGAATTAATTCTGACGCACACATAACAGCGGCTTCTTCACTGCTTCCGAGAGATGTGGTAGCAATCACTACTGGAAGTTTTTTATCTACACAATAATCAAGAAGCGTAGTTATAGCACTGTAGTGAGAAAAATCCAGCACAACATCAACATCAACATTACAGTCTGATATATTTGAAAAAGTCGGATATTTTTCCATTCCATCCACAGTTTTGTCTATACCACAGACAACTTTCATGCCATCAGTATCTTCTATAATTTTTTCAATAGCACAGCCCATTCTCCCTTTACAGCCATGCAACATAACATTAATCATACTATTAGAAGTTCCATCTTAGATTAGACCATAAGCGGTCATTTCACGTTTGATGCGTTCTGTTACTTCAGCGCTTGGCGGACACAGAGGGAGTCTGAATTCCGGTAAACACTTACCCATCATAGACAAAGCCATCTTTACAGGTATCGGATTGACATCTGAAAATAGAGCGTCTATCAGTGGCTTCATAGAAAGCTGAAGTTTTCTTGCTGCATCAAGGTCACCTTCGAGAAAACTCTTTGACATTCTAACTGAATCAGCAGGAGCAATGTTTGCAACAACTGATATATATCCTATTCCGCCAAGAGACATAAGAGGAACGACCATATCGTCGTTTCCGGAATAGAGAGCAAAACCTTCAGGAACAACTCTTGCTATTTCAGCAACTTGTGAGATGTTTCCACTGGCTTCTTTGATTGCTACAATTTTGGGATTTTTAGCAAGCTGTACTACTGTCTTAGGAGCAATATTTACTGCTGTTCTGCCAGGCACAGAATAAAGAATGCTTGGAATATTTACAGAGTTTGCTGTTACTGTGTAATGTCTGATAAGGCCTTCTTGTGAACACTTATTATAGTAAGGCGTTACAAGAAGCAGTGCATCCGCACCAACCTTCTCTGCGTTTTGAGCGAGTACAATACCATGTCTTGTGTCGTTGCTGCCGACTCCTGCAATAACTGGAACACGGCCTGCAGTTACTTCAACACAAAACTTGATCACTGCAATATGTTCTTCGTCAGAAAGCGTTGAGGCCTCTCCAGTAGTTCCACATGAAATTATTGCGTCAATACCTTCGGAGATCTGCCATTCGATGAGCTCTTCATATCCTTTGAAATCGGTGCTTCCGTCACTTAAAAACGGGGTAGCGAGAGCTACTCCACACCCTTTGAATATCGCCATGTTTTTGTCCTCCTTAGAACAGCTTTTACTTTGATATAGGCGATAAAAATCACATCTATCGATGCAACAAAACTTAAGTAAAAGCTGCAATCGATAGCGCCACTACCGTATTCGTTACGGTAGGAGTACAGGATATATTTTATCCCGTCCCAGCAACGAACCATGTCTGGTACGCCCTTCGGTGATTTACCCTTTCTTCAGTTTCACAGGCTACCGCCTCCGCTGAATACTAATGACAATCACGCCTCTATCAATATGCTTGGCATTATATACTCAGTGCTATGTTTGTCAAATAACACTTATATCTGCCAAGCCTTTGAGTATTAAATTTATCGTGTAATAACCGCTGCATAAAAATGTATTAAATGCAACGTTCCGTGTTGGGAATTATTTTTATGAATTTTATAACGATTAAGATATCATTCCTTCGTAAAGATGTTCTATTCTATCAATTATATCTTTCATTGTGGCGCCGTTTTTAATTGCGTACCAGACTGCTCCGCCCATTCCAACGCCTTCTTTTACAAACCCTTTTTCGTAATCAGAAAGTCCTGTGTATTTTGAACCGCTAAGGTCAAGAGGAGCGGCGTACCATTCGACTCCAGCCTTTTCTGCATATTCAATAAAACAACTAGATTTGTCTTCTATAATATATTTACTCGTAGCTATAAGAAGAGGCCTTGTGATGCCCATATCCCTTATGAGAGCAGCAACTGCTGACATCTGTGTACCTCCCGCAAGAACAACTTCAACATCATCAGGAAGAGCAGATACAAATGAGGCAACTGCAATCTGCATTGGATCTCCTACTTCTGCAGCAGCTTCTAAGCCTTTACCTTTTAGGCCTCCTACTTCTATACCAAGACGAGCTGAAACTTTACTCCATATTTCTTCTTTTATAGAACAAGGGTTGTCTGGAGCTGCGGATGAAACCATTCCGTTATAGCCAAGTGCTCGCAAAAGCAAAAGAGCTGTTGTTGTTCCTCCTGGAACAGACTCCCCTATTACAATTAGTTTATTGTCGGCTCCTATTTTTTTTGCTAATTCCACTGCTTTTTTGTTTATCTCGTCAACATTTACAACTGCACGAGTTTCTCTGGGATCTTCTCCGGGAATATCAGTTAGCTCTAAAAAAGGAGCTACAGGTGCAATTGAAGTTCCTGCTCTTACTGCAGTAATTGGGAACTTGCCTTCTAGCAAAGCTGCCTTGGTAACAATTGCTGGAGTTGGATGTCCAAATGGATCCAAAGGCACACAATCAATAACTTTTGGCATGTCGTAAAACATTAAATCCACATCGGCTGGAGCCGTGTAAGGCAGGACTTCCAAATTAGCTCCGGCTGCAGATAAACCAGGTGTCCTCGCTAATTTAGTCTCACTAATAAATAACACAAACATTTTACAATTCCTCCTCTAAGCTGTATGATAATAGAGTTATAATCAAACTTAGCTGCGTTTCTTGCTGAGTTTGTTTGGCTTTGTTTTTTGATTTACATTTTAAATATAGTGTATATAAGTTCTCGGCATAATACAAACTCAACGAAGATAGTTTTATCATACTTTATCGATTTTGACGAATAGGAGGGTTTCTATGACAACAAAACTTGCACCGACAAGAGGGAATCTTGTAAAGCTAAAACGTTCAATGAATATGGCACAGTCTGGTCATGACCTCCTTGATCAAAAACGACAAGTTTTAATGATGGAGCTTGTCCGTTTCATTGATGCTGCAAAAGAGATCCAAATAGATATGGAATCTATTTTTACGAATGCATACAAGGCACTACAAAAAGCCAATATTTCTATTGGAATTGACACCGTTGAGGATATCTCCGAGTCTGTGCCTCTTACCAACGATATAACTGTGCGTCTACACTCGGTAATGGGTGTAGAAATTCCAGATGTTGATCCTTTAGATGACAAGACTGTTCCAAGCTACTCTTTACATGGATCTACAGGAGCGATGGACTCAGCTTATTCACAGTTCCGTAAGGTGATGTCGCTTATTGCAAGACTTGCGGAAGTTGAAACAAGTGTTTATCGACTTGCAGTTCAAATAAGAAAAACACACCGCAGAGTAAACGCTCTTGAAAAAATTGTTATTCCATCAAATAAATCTGACATAAGTTTTATTGCTAGCGTCCTAGAAGAGGGCGAAAGAGACGATTTTATTAGAATGAAACTAGCACAGAAAAAATTAAATTAATTAATTAATTGGAGGCAAGATAATGAGCACATTAAATGAAGTTCTTGCAGTTCTACTCGGAGCTGAATCCGAAGCAAAACGTATCGTAAGCGACTCCAGAAGAGAATCCGAAAGTTTTCTCCGTTCGGCGCAAGATAAGTTTGCTATAGAACGCACAAATCAAATGGCCAATGCAAGAGAACAAGCCAAGGGGATCTTGGAAGCAGCAATGAGTTCGGCAGGAACAGAAGCCAAGCAGATATATGAAATGAGTAAAGAAGAAAGTTCAAGAATTCAAAAGCGTTTTGAGGAGAATTCAGAACCAATAATCAATTTTATTGCTTCTGATATGGCAGAAAAGTATATTTCTAAAGGGAGCGTATAAGTTTGCCCTATACCGTACATGGACAGGCAACAGCTGTAGGGGTTAAATCACACGTTCTATACAGCCGTCTCTTGACCGACACGGACTATTGGGATTTGCTTAATCTAAAAACTACTACTGAAATATCGAACTTTCTTAAGCAAACAGAAGGTTACGAATATGATCTGAGAGTGCTGCCACATGAATACGTACACCGTGTCGATTTAGAAAATACAATTAAGATGACTGTTCTTCGTCAAGGGGCTTCCTTTCTACCTTATATATCAGGAGCGATGTTCAAACTTTTTATGGGCTGTCTTGGATGGTATGAAGCAGAAGAGTTAAAGAGTGTTTTTCGCTGGCTTCGTTCAAGAAGACTCACTCGTGAAGAAATGAAACAAAAACTTTATTACATGGCTGGCTCTAAACTTCCTTACGATGACTTGCTCAATTGTAGGAATTACGCTGAAGCACTCGAGTGCCTAAAAGAAACGAAATATTATAATGTTTTGAGAGAACCTATTAGACAGCTTATGGATGGTGAAACTTCTCTCTTCTCACTCGAACTCGCTATCGATAACATTCCGGAAATGGAAATACATAAAAATCTAAATAAACTTCCAGAATCAGACAAAAAACAGCTTCAACCTATTTTTGGCACTAGAATAGACCTTCTAAATCTTTATCATTATCATAGATTTTCATTGTATTACCACATGACAATTGAAGAAACTCTCAGTAGAATGCTTTCGATAAAATATAAGGTTCAGACTCATCATCTACGTGAGATGTCAAAAGTTAAAACATGGAAAGAACGCCTAGATATACTCGGGAAACACTTTCCTGTTTATGCAGAGATATTCCGTAGTGCGCTTGAACAGCCCGACAAAGAACTTGCTCTTGAAATGTCAATTGCGCGCTTCCAATACAGAAAATCACTTGCTGTTTTTCAAAGCGGGGCACCAGGATTTCACACATCTGTGGCTTATTTTCTGCTCAAAACTCAGGAGGTTGATGACATTATAAGAATTATTGAAAATGTAAGATATGGCTACAGTCGCGATAGTGCGGCAGCATATTTAGTAAAACCGATTCTCGACAGGGGTGAGCCCGCATGGCAGTAATGAAAATGGTCGCTTTGACCATGATAGGACCTGATTCAGAAATGGGGTTTGTCGCTCGTGAAATGGTACTGACTGGAGAATTCCAACCACTACCTCTAGATGTTCTGGTTAACGACAGAGAGCTAAGATCAAAAATAACCACATCAACAGAAAACCCTTACGATGAATTGCTTTCTAAGGTCACATCAATATGGAAAGTTGCAGGAGGAACAATCCCCGAATCCTCTCCTGTTAACATCGGTAAAGAATTTACATTAAGTAATGCCCGTTATAAAGTCGACCAAATTTCTAAACGTTTAGAGGTATGGGATGAGCGACGTCGCAACCTTCAGGAAGAAGAAGAAGTTTTTTCTGCGGCTAAGATTTTACTGGAGACACTTAAAGACACAGAGTTTACTCCTGCTGACCTCATTGATAGCGACTTTGTTGTTGCATTTTTCGGACGTATCATAAATGAAAATTATCAACGTCTTGCTGATAGTAGTAACGGATCACTAATAGCCATCAATGAACTCGCGACAATGAAAGGCAATAAATGGCTTTTAATATTAACAACGCCAGACTATGAAGAATCAACAAAAAAGCTACTTAATGCTGTTTCTTTTAAAGAATTTTCTCTATCAGAAATCTCTCAGCAGCTTGAGGGCGATGATCCTTTTTCACTCCTCGATAGACGTTTGGATGGTCATAAAAAAGCGATAAAAGGCCTGGAAAGAGTTGCTCGAGACGCTCTCCATGAACATCGAGACGATTACAAACTCCTCTATTCACAGCTCTACACAATGCAACGTGTTTATGATGTCTGCAAGGGAAGAGGCGAAATTAGTGGCATGTTCCTGCTGTCTGGTTGGATACCTGCTGATACACTGGAGTCCGTTAAGATAACAGTTGAGAAAGAAGCTCCCATGACTACTATAATAGTTGAAGAAACAGAGGAGCTCGAACGCTCGGGAATAATAGTGCCGACCTTGCTCAAAAATAATTTCTTGTTTAGATCTTTTCAAGACATCGTTGCTATGTATAGTCTTCCAGCATATGGAGAAATAGATCCATCTCCTATTATTGCAATAAGCTTTGTTCTCTTCTTCGGCTTTATGTTTGGAGATGTTGGACATGGACTGATGATTTTTCTTGCCGCATATTTTATGGTAAAAAATGGAATGATGACACGCTCTTTCGGACAGGTAGTAAAATCCTCAGCTGTCAGTTCAATGATATTCGGAGTCCTGTATGGAAGTGTTTTTGGTTTAGAGGACATTATAAAACCTCTCTGGCTGTCTCCTATGAGAGACACAAACCTTCTTATTGTAATAGCCATATGTATGGGATTTTTTATGATAAGTTTCGGATTAATTCTCAATATGATAAAGCAGTTCAAAAACAAAGATTTTGGACGATTACTCTTTGATGGACAGGGGCTTGCTGGACTTATTCTTTATTGGAGTCTCGGAGCCCTTGCAGCTATAAAGATAACGGGAACTGAGATTTCGAACATGACCGCTAATATCCTTTTGGTCGGGATTTTACTTATGATTGTTTTAATGATATTCCGTAATCTTTTGGCCAGTACTCTTCTCAGACAAAAGAGTGATGGAGAATCCACTGTTCTTAATTTATTTGGAATCATGCACAGCCTTCTGTCGTTTCTTTCAAATACTGCCTCTTTTGTACGTCTGGCAGCTTTTGCACTTAACCACGTCGGACTATCTATAGCGGTAATAATGCTCGCCGATATGGTTCACAATCTGCCGGGCGGCATTGTAATGAAAGGGATAATACTTCTATTAGGAAATATAGTAATAGTATGCCTAGAAGGACTAATAGTGTTTATTCAGACACTGCGACTTCATTACTATGAGTTTTTCAGTAAGTTTTACGATGGAGGTGGCACTGCCTTTAAACCTGTAGGGTGGAAGAAAAGCGATATGAAACATTTTGCCGATTCCAAATAAAAATGATTTTTATTTAAAAATAGATTAAAAAATTTTTAGAGTAAGGGAAAGGGTGGTTATAATGTTTGGGTTAACAATTTGCTGTGTAGTAGTAGCTTCAATGCTTATCACAGGATACATTATGCATAATAAGGGATATAAAGGAAGTCGCGCAGTATATGCAACTTGTCTTGGTGTTTCATCATTCCTAATGTTCTTAGGAGTAATATTGTCTTTGACAACTAACGCTGCGTTTGCAGCAGCAGCTCCTTTGGGTTCAGGTGCTGGCATGGGATTTATTGCAGCTGCAGTATCAACTGGACTTGCCTGTCTCGGATGCGGGCTTGCTGTTGCAAGCGTCGGTTCAGCTGCACTTGGGCTTGTTGGCGAAAAACCTGAAATGCTTGGAACAACACTTATCTATCTTGGCCTTGCTGAAGGTATAGCAATTTACGGTGTTATCGTATCTTTGCTTATCCTTGGACGCATTTAGGCATTAAAAAATGAAAGCATTTCTTGTGAGCGACAACCATGACTCCCTCGTCGGCATGAGATTGGCGGGTGTTCAAGGCTGCCTTGTTCACACCTCCGAAGAAGCATTTGATGCTATTGAAAATGTTTTAAAACAAAAAGATATTGCTATTCTCGCGATAACAGAGAAAGCTGCGGAGATGGCACCGAATCTTATTCAACAACTACGTGAGCGCGGAGAACTGCCTCTTGTGGTAGAAATTCCTGATAGACATGGTACTAAACGCGGGTCTGATTTTCTTACCCGCTACGTACAGGAAGCAATTGGGGTGAAAATGTAATGAAAGAAGTTTCTAGCAACAAAATTGACGCATTAAGAGACATCATTCTTGATAAGGCAGGTAATGAAAAAGAAAAACTCATTACGAACGCACATCAAGAAGCGAACGAATGGCTTGAAAGAGAGAGAGAAAAGCTTCAGAAAGAAACAGACCTTATCATACAAGATGCTTATAAACATGCTGATGATATTCGACGCAGACAAATTATGTCTGCTGAGCGCGAAAAATCAACTGATACTCTGCGCACACAAAACAGAGTTTTTTCAGACGCATTGAGCAAACTTCAAGATAAGCTTGTTCAGCTGAGAGACAGCAAAAATTATATCAATATCCTGACAGGCATGACTGTTGACGCAATTGAATCTTTAAAAGATGTTGACGATTTAACATTACGTCTATCCGCTGTTGATGCCAACCACGCTAAGGATATAATCGCAAAAATAAAAAAACTCTTTCCGAAAGTTACACTGACATTTGATAAAGAGCCAGCCCCGATACTTGGAGGCTGCTGGATTTCAACGCTCGATAATAGCAGACAGGTTAATTTGGACTGGCAAAATTTAACACAGGAGATGGCGGATACTCTAGCAGAGCAACTTCTGCCTCTACTTTAGGGAGGAATGGGTTTGAAGTCTAAAACAGATAACGTTTCTCTACGAAAGGGAAAAGTCTCCTTTGTTAATGGCCCTGTCATCAAGGCTGTAAATATGCGCAACTTTGCAATGCATGAAGTTGTACGCGTTGGAGAGAAAAAGCTTATGGGCGAGATTCTCAACATGACAGGAGATACTGCCACAATACAGATTTACGAAGATACAGACGGTCTGAAGCTTGATGAAGAAGTAATCGGCACTGGTGAACCACTATCCATTGAAGTAGGGCCAGGACTTATAGGAAGTTTTTTTGACGGAATTGGACGACCGCTAGATACTCTTCTTGAAACTGAGGGCATGTATATTACCCCAGGTACTACTGTTAATATGCTAGATAGAGAAAAAATCTGGAATATAACTTCCGTTGCTAAAATCGGAGACTTAGTCACAGCTGGAACAGTTCTTGCCACTGTGCAAGAAACTGAAAACCTCGTTCACAAAATAATGGCTCCTATCGGTACTCAGGGAGAAATAACTTGGATTATTCCTTCTGGCGAACATAAAGCAGGAGAAGATGTCGCAAAAGTCAAAGACGCTTTTGGTCGCGAAATATCGATTCCAATTATTCGTCGCTGGCCGGTCAGAACACCTAGACCATATAGAGAGCGTCTATTACCAAACGAACCTTTTGTCACAGGACAGCGTGTTATTGACGGGCTATTCCCAATAGCAAAAGGTGGAACTGCCTGTATTCCTGGTGGATTTGGAACGGGTAAAACTGTAACGCAGCACCAGCTTGCTAAGTGGGGCGATGCGCAGGTCGTTGTATATATAGGATGCGGTGAACGAGGAAACGAAATGACAGACGTTCTTGAACAGTTTCCTGTTCTTGAAGACCCTCGCACTGGCCGTCCTATTATGGAACGCACAATACTTATTGCAAACACTTCAAATATGCCTGTTGCAGCACGTGAAGCATCAATTTATACAGGTATTACTATAGCTGAATATTTTCGCGACATGGGTTATGACGTCGCTATAATGGCCGACTCAACATCACGTTGGGCGGAAGCTTTGCGTGAACTTTCGGGCCGATTAGAAGAAATACCAGCAGAAGAAGGTTTTCCTGCCTATCTTCCAAGCCGTCTTGCAGAATTTTATGAGCGTGCAGGACGTGTTATTACACTGGGTGGAGAAAATGGCAGTGTAACTGTTATAGGTGCTGTTTCACCTCCGGGTGGCGACTTTACCGAACCAGTAACAAGACACACCAAACGTTTTGTGCGCTGTTTTTGGGGACTAGATAAAAGTCTTGCAAACGCACGTCACTACCCCGCAATATCATGGTTAGACTCTTATAGCGAATATGCAGAAGAGCTTAATGATTGGTTTTGTACCAACATTAATCCAAGATGGGGCGAACTACGAGATGCAGTGCGTAATATCCTTGCGGAAGATAACCGCGTGCAGCAGATTATAAAACTTGTAGGTGAAGATGTTCTTCCAGACGACCAAAGGCTAGTGGCTTTTACTGCATTTATTATCAAAAACGGATATCTTCAGCAGAACTCCTTTACACAAGACTCTTACTCACCTCCCGAAAAGGGTTTTGAGATACTGAATATAATAATGAATTTCCATACAGAAGCAATGAAATTAATACGCAGGGGCATTCCTATTTCTCTCATCAGAGACGATGAGTCTGTTGCAGCTATAACTCACTTGCGCGAACTTGCACAGGATGACAAAGAAAGCTTTGAAGCTCTTCGAAAACGGATTGCTATACATTTAAATCGAGTAGCTTCTGAGCGTACGAAAAAGATTGGAGCTGAGTAACCCATGGCACAGCCTGAATATATTGGAGTAAAAAATATAGACGGTCCTTTTGTTCTTGTTGAACACGTCTCGGGCGTTGGCTACGGAGATCTCGTCGAAATCAAAGATAGTAAGGGTAAAATACGCCTAGGGCAAGTAAGAATATTAAGCGAAAAAGCAACTCTTGTGCAGGTTTTCACTGGCACAGAAAATCTTGTCCCTAATACTACAAAACTAAGATTTCTTGGTCATCCTTTACAGGTTAACCTATCAAAAAACATGCTTGGTCGTACCTTTAACGGACTTGGTCAACCGCGGGATGAATTCGGAGAATTATTTGGAGGCAAAAAACTTAATATTAACGGTCTGCCTCTTAATCCAATGGCGCGTGAATATCCTAAAAACTTTATACATACAGGAATATCTGTTATAGATACTCTAACCACGCTAATACGTGGACAGAAACTGCCTATATTTTCAGGAAATGGACTTCCCCACAATCAACTTGCAGTGCAAATAGCCACTCAGTCAAAGATTACGGGGACAGAAAACTTCTCAGTCGTATTTGCAGGAGTTGGGATTAAACATGATGATGCAGCCTACTTTACTCAAGAATTAGCATCGCGCAGCAATAGCAACAATATTGTAACTTTTCTAAATTTGGCTGATGACCCTGTAATTGAACGAATAGCAACTCCTCGTATGGCTTTGACTACAGCTGAATATCTGGCTTATGAACTTGGTCATCATGTCCTAGTCATAATCACAGATATGACAAGCTACTGTGAGGCCTTGCGTGAGCTCGGAGTCGCTGCAGGAGAAGTCCCAAGCCGTAAAGGATACCCTGCATACCTTTATAGCGATTTAGCCGCGCTATATGAACGTGCAGGAGTTGTACGTGGCAAAGAAGGTAGTGTTACACAAATACCTATACTAACTATGCCAAACGACGACATAACGCATCCAATTCCTGACCTAACAGGATTTATCACAGAGGGACAGATAGTTATCTCTCGCGATTTGGATGCTAAAAATATTTATCCTCCAATAGACATTCTAACAAGTCTTTCACGTCTTATGAAAGATGGCATTGGTAAGGGTTTCACACGAGAAGATCATCCCAGCGTTTCCAGCCAGCTCTTCGCTTCTTATAGCCGTGTACAGGAAGTACGTTCACTTGCTGGAGTTGTGGGTGAAGACGAGCTCTCAAGAGCAGACCAACAGTCTCTTAAATTTGGAGATTTATTTGAAAAGAAATTTCTTAAACAAGGAAAAGAGGAGAACCGTGAAATAGGAGCTTCGCTTGATATGGCATGGGAGATACTTTCAACTCTGCCAAAGAACGAGCTAACTCGACTC
>JAAYFQ010000123.1 GCA_012728165.1 Synergistaceae bacterium
AAACGCATTGCGTTTGTGGGTGTGGGCAACGCCCACGGTTTTATTGTTTTAGGAATTGGGAAATGGACTGGGGGGAGATTTTGAAAAAATCGACCAACTTCTGGGGGGGTACTACGACACCCCCCCCCATGTGTCCATTGTCCATTGTCCAAATAGATAAAAAGTTTAAATGTCTTGTAAATACCTTTATATGAACGTTTTAAGCACCTATTTTGAGGTGAAAAAAAGTTTTTTGTAAAATCTTGTATTCCTGTCGTATGTATAATATAATTACAGTGTAAAAGAGATTTTGAAGAGAATTGAGGTGCATTTTGTGGTTGAAGTTGAGAAGAAAAAAGTGACTTTATCTTTACCTGTTGAATCGAATGACAAACTAGAAAAAATGGCACAAAAATATGGAATGACTAAATCAGGTTTGGTTACATTTTTAATTAATCAAGCTGATGATAAGGGGACTATTTTTAAATAAAAAAAGCCCTGCTAGGAAGATAGCAAGGGCTCGCAAGATTTGGTTTTCTTTGATTTCGCAACTCAAGTTTATCAAATTTTCCCTTGTTTTCCTAGTAGAGTAACTAGGAAGGTGTAGAAAAATATGGAAAATGAAAATAGAACAGATTGGACATTGCCTAGAAAGAATTTAAATCCAAAAACTAAACAGCCTTATAAGCGAGGTCGTAACTGGTGGATTGTTGTTTATCCTGAAAGTTTGCCAGAGAATTGGAAAGAGATTATTTCAACTGAACCTGTGGCAATTAGTCCATTACATGATAAAGATGTTAATGCAGACGGAACAAAGAAAAAGCCGCATTATCATATAGTTTTTAATTACAAGGGCAATAAATCATTTGAACAAATGGACGAAATGGCAAGAGTTTTAAGGGCACCGATTCCTGAAAGAATAAGTGGTTTAACTGGTGCTGTTAGATATTTAACGCATATGGATAATCCTGAAAAGTATCAATACGATAATACAGAAATACAAGTGTTTGGTGGATTTGATCTTGAAAGTTGTTTAGCGTTATCTACTGGTGATAAAAGACAAGCGTTAAAAGAAATGCTTGGTTTTATTTCGGATAACAATATTATGCATTTAAAAGATTTTGCTGATTATTGTATGTCTGACCGAGCTCCTGCTGGTTGGTTCGAATTGCTAACAGAGAGGAATACTCTTTTTATAAAAGAGTACATAAAATCGAATTGGCAAAAAGAAAACCAAGTTTATAAAGAGTGAGGAATTAAATAAAAAATATGCCCCCTGCTGAAAAGCCAAGGGGGTTATTTTTTTGTGTTTTAAGAGTTGGATTACATGAGCCAACTCTTTGTTTTTTGTATCAGCTAATTGCACCATAAGGGTGCGCTGATACTCGGCTCAAAAGAGCCGAATAAGCCGTCTGCAAGACCCCTCGGCGAGCCCACCTTTACGAAGTAAAGTATAATGGGTTATACTTTACATGGAAGGTGTGCCCGTACAAAGCAAGAAAGGGGTTGTTTTTTATGTCAATGATTGTTGCTAGAATGCAAAAAATGAAAGCTGAAAATTTAGTAGGAATTGGAAACCATAATCAAAGAAAAACAAAAAA
>JAAYFQ010000124.1 GCA_012728165.1 Synergistaceae bacterium
GATAAGGAAGGACTTGTATTTTTTCCACGATATGACGCAAAAACAGGGAAAGACCTTTTGAAGGGCGTTAAAACAGTACGTCTTGAGCTAAAATCTACAATAAGCCCAAGAATGAAAAACGATGTAGAATTTATTTATGACATTGGGAATGATGACCCGCAAAAGGTTTTTAAAGGCAAAACAGCCGACAAGATGGAAACGGATCGCCTACTGAAACGTTTGGAAAAACTGAGAAAAGACAAAGCTGAAATTGATGCACAACTAAAAACAGTTGTTAGTGAAATTGATACTATTCAGAAACGTCTTGATGAATTAGCTAAGAAATAGATTAATTTGTCAAATATTAAATATAACAGCAGCGGAGCCTCCAAGGCTCCGCTGCTGTTATATTTAAACAAATGCTTTATATCGGAAACCCAGACTCCCACAGCACCCAAAAGACATCACTTACTGCTGCTTTCTTCCGAACCTGACAGAATTCACGAGCTTTCGCCGCATGGGACTGGGCTCCCGACAAAAAACACTCAAAGTAGATTATAATATAAGTATACCAATATAACTAATAAATATTTTGCAATCATATTGTTATTATGTATATTTAAACTCAAGGGTTAAGCTTTTTTAAAAGAATTAAAGTGATTTAGTATTTCATTTAAATTTCTTTGTTTGCCAGGGTTTATCAACAGCATTTTATTTGGTGTGCCTGCGGGGATTCGAACCCCAGACCTCCACCTTCGGAGGGTGGCACTCTATCCAGCTGAGCTACAGGCACAGATTAGCATTGAACAGAAGAAAGTATAGCATATTTGATTAGGAGCTGCCATATTAATGAATGATATTGATTTTATGAAAGAAGCTCTTATATTAGCAAAAAAAGCTTTCGAGCTTGGAGAAATACCGATAGGTGCTCTGATTGTTCGTGACGAAAAAATAATCGGCAGAGGTTTTAATAGAAGGTCGATAGATGCTTCTCCTTTTGCACATGCTGAAATGTTAGCTATGAAAGACGCAGCAGAAAATATGAGAAGTTGGCGTTTTGATGATTGCACACTTTACGTTACACTTGAGCCATGTGTTATGTGTGCAGGTGCAGCGGTACAGTGTCGTATGAAAAGAATTGTGTTTGGAACAAGGGATTCGAAGGCTGGTGCAGTAGGTTCTTTGTATAATATTCCGGCTGACAAGCGCATGTACCATAACTGCTTAATTAAAGAGGGTATTTTAAAAGCAGAATGTTCTGAAATTCTCCGTGAATTTTTTTCTCAAAAGCGTAAAAACAACATTTAAACTTTTGACACTAAAACAGTGATAAGGTATAATTCTTGCGTTAAATTCCTCACTTTGGAGGGGTGGCCGAGTGGTCGAAGGCGGACGACTCGAAATCGTCTTGGCGGTGATGAGCTGCCACGTGGGTTCAAATCCCACCCTCTCCGCCAGTAGATACAAATGCACTTTTTTCATTAATACGGAGAGTTGTCCGAGAGGCCTATGGTGAACGGTTGGAAACCGTTTGCGGTGATGAGCCGCCAGAGGTTCGAATCCTCTACTCTCCGCCATAATTATTAATCCCTCTAACCTGTAATTTGAGAGGGATTTTATTGTATAAATTACTATCGGTATATTCATTACAAGCACTATTTATTCAACACAGTTATTTATTATCAAAGCATAAATATATAGAATAAAATAAATAGGAACTTTAACGATAATTAGTCTTCTAAGTCTTTATTTTTAGAATTAGTTTTTAATCTGAATCGTGAAGGAAGAGGATATGCTATGTTTCCAATTAAAGAAATGAGTGAGTTTTTAAAGAGTTATTCTCTGCCCGAAAAACTTTTCGATATGTATCGTGTAGTTGACCCTGTTACACACAGAGGTTTCAACGTTTCATCTGACGGAGACTTAATTAAAACAGACAGTTTATGCCACGACATATGGCAACGTGGTCAATGCTGTAAGAATTGCATATCTATGCACACTTGTAATGAACAAAAACAGTATTTTAAAATGGAATTTTTAAATGACATAGTTTACTTAGTGTTTTCTGTTCCCATTACGATAAAAGGAGAAAAATATTCTCTCGAACTTGTCAAAGATGTGACAAGAAGTATGTTTATTTCAAATAAGTATAATAAAGACAATACGGAAATAACGAAAATCATTGATCAATTTAATGAAATGGCAGTTCATGATATTTTTACAGGACTATATAACAAAAAATATGTTCTTGACCAATTACAGCAGTTTTCAGCACAAGATGTGACATCAGGGTCTTTGATTGGCCTATTGATAGATATAGATGGGTTAATGGCTATAAACATCAAATATGGGCATCACATAGGTGACGTAATTATAAAAAGAATAGCTTCTTTGCTTTTTAGCATGACAGAAGATTCTTTTAGTTATGCAGCGAGAATAGAAGGAGATAAGTTTTGTCTATTCTATAAAGATACGAAGTTGAAAGATGTAGAACAGCAAGCTGAAAAAATTATAGAGATGACAAGCTCATTAAACTTTCAAAAAGATACAGAATCTTTTAATGTCTCCATAAGCATTGGAATTGCTGAAATACACGAAGGTGAAACAGTAAAAGATTATATGGATAAACTGGAAAAAAGCTTGTCTGAACAGAAAAAGTTAAAAAATCAAGCAGATCATATATAAAATCGATTTATAAAGTGGTTCCTAACGTATAGGAACCACTTTATCTTTATTCACAAGATAAGTTGTTATTTCAAAGACATAAGCATCAAAAGCAGTGCGTTATGTTATCCTTTAATCCATATAACAATGATTA
>JAAYFQ010000125.1 GCA_012728165.1 Synergistaceae bacterium
TCAACACGCCCGGACTCAGCAATTGTACCGCTGGCATAGAGCATACTTTCTGTTAATGTTGTTTTTCCAGCATCTACATGAGCCAAGATGCCAATATTCATTATTTTCATAAGTCACACCTCATATAATCGTTAAAAGATAAAAGTCCCCTGTGATTGAAATACTTTCATCACAGGGGACTGCTATCATAACAATTATGAGCACGACATTAAAAGCTGTTAGAAAGAGAATTCTACAGCATGGCGGATCCATAAAATATGAAAGTATTCTTAAATTAAGGTACAAAAACCAAACCCATTACAACAGATGTAATAAGGCCAAATCATTCGTACCTACCATCATTCAGTTGATTGTTATTTAAGAATACCTTGCCGCATAGTAATTAATCTCCTTTTAGTGCTTTTCTTATGTTACCTTATGAACACTGGATTTGTCAAGTTCACTTATCGCTACCAAAGTGGCTAAATCAGTGGAAAGGCTATGCTTTCGCAATTATTTTCAACGGCTCGTTTCAGCGAATTCGTGTATGCGGCACGGAGGTACTTCTCATTCTGCTCCTCATTCCAATGTCGATAAACCGGACCCGCGGCATGAATGACAAACTTCGCCGAAAGGTTAAACCCCGGCGTAATAACGGCTTCACCAGTCTTAATCGGTGCGAGTTTATCGCAGGCAGCTTGAAGCTGTGTCGCTCCCGCCGCTTTAAATATCGCTCCGCAGACCCCGCCGCCCATTTGCAATTCGGTGTTGACTGCGTTGACGATGGCGTCAACTTTCAGCTTCGTTATATCTTGGCGGACAATAGTAAATGGCATTAACACACCTCCTCTTTTGTCATCAGCGATTATTCATTTACTTCTTTAACTTCGCTGAATTATATGATGCCTTTACTTCTGAAGGTGGGCAATACTGTTGGCAAGATATTCATCTACAGCAATTGAACCGGAGAGTTCTTTAATCAACTGATTGCCGAGAGAGAAATCTGACACCATCGCACATAATTTAATTAATTCTGCGGTACAGTTAGGATTTTTATTTGCCAGGGAATACGCCTTTTTCATTTCATTATAAGCCAATGTAATAAGTCCGCTATCCCTCAGAGCATCAGCTCTATTAAAGAGCGTATCGTAATTCAAATCTATTTTGCAAAGCGCATTTGCTGCCCATATTCCCCGAAACCCAGCTTCATTGACAGCTATCGCATATAATTCTTTGTACGGAAGCTGCTCATATGGAGCGGCTATCCCTATTGCGAAAGGAGCCATCCCCAATTCATAAAAGCCCTCGCAATATGAGTTGATATATTTTATATCTTCTTGTATTAGATCCGCTCCAATATTATAGACGCAAAACTTATCAGTCTCTAAAGAAGCAGGAAACGCATTTTTCCAAATCGCATAGGTACACGTTGTATCAAAAAGAATTTTTACATTGTCCCTCAAAGCCGAAATCCTATAAGAAAAGTCAAGCCCTCCGAAATCGCCATGAAGTATCTGCTTTTGCTCCTTAAAAAACTCTACATTCTCCGCCCAAGCAACGATGTGGTATTTTTTCCCGTTGTCTACCAGAAAGATTGTCAAGTTGCTTTTTGAAACATTTGAAACCTGCGCTTCTGTGTCAATATAAATATTCCCATCATAAAAAGTAAAGGCGTTTTGAAAATCTTCCAGATAAGGAATGATAACAAAAGCCACCTCGTTTTTACCTTTTGAATAATCAGCTATTATTTTGTCATATTTCAAGTTAAGTGAGTAATCGCTAAGATATTCATCCAGTTCTTTTGCATATGTATTGTAGTTAGGGAATCTATTTGCCCTCAGCATAAATTTGCGGTCATGATCTGCAAAATCTTGGTGCAGGCTTTCGTGATAAACGACGGACGCTAAGGCTTCATAAGAAATATCATTACTATTAAATGCCCGGCTGACAGTGATCTGGTTATTATACAAATCGTATTTGCCGTTGATGGCTGTCCAGTGTTCATCAGACCATAAGATATTAGGGCGCGGTAAAATCTTCGACGCATAGTACTTCGTGCGCACTTCATCCAGTATTTTATCTAAGTCGTACATAGTGTTGGCTCCTGTTAATCATTTTTCTATTACCCAGAACTTTCTTTCGGTTCCAAATGCGCCTTTATCTCGTGGCACAAAGCCCAATGCTTCGCAGTATCTTGCATATTCCTGATTTAAGATGGAATTAATCGAAGGTTTAGCGCCCAAAATTTTTGATATAGCCGGGTTAGTTTCTTTCCCGTCTTTCTCCACGTTGTTCAAATGAGCATCCATTGAATTGTCAGCGTAACCAATGAACCGACTGGGATAAAATTTATAAGCACCGGAAACTCCCACCGCAACAAAGCAAGTTCCTTTTTTGATTAAGTTAAGAGCAAAATCATATTCCGGGTCAACTTGAGAACGGAGGTATCCATCTAAAGTTTGGCTGTTTGTGATTAACTCATTAAAATTTGATACGATTTTCATGATTAGCACTCCTTTTACTTTATCCTGCAATAATTTTTTCTAATATTCCTCTTTCCAGCAAAAGCGAGCTTAAATCCGATTTTCGCTATGCCGTTTCAGATTCGGCTTTTCATCGATATGGGGCAGATTTTCACCCTTTTCACGATAGGCCCAGAGGATTTTATCAATTTTCCTTGGTGTCCATGTACAAGTCTGGAATATCCGATTCAATTCGTCTGCCTTTGCACGCAATAGTTGTTCAAGCACTACGCCATCTGCAAGCGTCAGTGCCTCTGGGCGCATCCGAACAA
>JAAYFQ010000126.1 GCA_012728165.1 Synergistaceae bacterium
TATTTACTGCGTCCCGCTGTTAATTTAACTTTTCCGTCGTCTACTGAAATATAAAATTCTTCACCTGGTGCCTTTTTAAAAAGATCTCCCACCATTTTAATGGGGAAAACGGCTTCTCCTGGTTCTTCTACTGTAATTCCAGAAGCTTTACAAATAATAGAAGTTCTTATATCTGTAGCCTGCAGTGTAACTTCTTCAAATGTTGCTTTTACAAGAACTGATGAAAGAATACTCATAGTACTTGAACTAGAAGAGCTTCTTTCTGCAAGGCTCCAATTTTGAAGAAATTGTTTTTTATTGACGATTAGTTTCATAGGATGACCTCCTCTATTATTTCTTTATTATATTATTAAATAAAAAATTAGTAGCAGTAGCAGTAGGGAGCGTGTATATGTGGAAAGCGTATAAAAGACCTGATATAAACAGGGTTTTCTTGGTGGATAAAAAATATAAATAAAAAGAAAGAAGTCCACAACGTCCACAAAAAGACAAAAGAATTAAAAAATTTTAAGATAACTACAAAAGAATACACAAATAAAAGGCAATTATCAACAGTTTATCTACAACTTACTTACAATGTTATCCACAAAAGAACGGACGCGTAGATCTTTTTTTAGAAGACGTTCTATTTTTTTATAAGCGTGAATTACAGTTGTGTGGTCCTTTTTATTAAAAGCAAATCCTATCTGTTGTAAGCTTTCTGATGTCTTATTTCTAGCAATATACATCGCTATTTGGCGAGCTAGAGCTAAATCCGCTGATCTATTTTGGGATAAAAGATCCTCAAGAGAAATTGCAAAAGTTTCTGAAACAAGTTTCTGAATAAGCCCAATGTTAACGGGCCCGGAATTTGAATCACGCAATAGATCTTTTAGCCATAAAGAAACATTTTCTATAGTCATCGGTTCATTGTTAAATTCAGAACAAGCAACAGTTTTGTTCAGAGCGCCTTCAAGTTCACGAATATTGCTCGGGATGTTTTGTGCAATAAAAAGAACAATATCCTGCGGAATTGAATATTTCTTATCCTCCGCTTTTTGTTGAAGAATAGCCATGCGTGTTTCAAGATCTGGAGGCTGAATATCTGCAACTAGCCCGCAACCAAAGCGAGATACAAGACGTTCTTCGATGCCATTTATTTCTTTTGGAGGACTATCACAACTTATAATAATCTGTTTTTTTGCGTTATAAAGAGTATTAAAAATATGAAATAATTCTTCTTGGGTTGCACCCTTGTCGCCGATTCCTAAAAATTGAACATCATCTATCATCAAAACATCAAGCTTACGATAACGAGCACGGAAATCTTCAAAAGCAAAGCTTTTATTTCGTATAGCAGAAATAAAGTCATTTGTAAAAGTTTCTGCTGTTACATAGAGAATTTTTCTATCAGTTCTATTATTTTGCACATAATTTCCAATAGCGTGCATCAAATGAGTTTTCCCAAGACCAACCTTTCCCCAAATGAAAAGAGGGTTGTACGCCTCGCCAGGGGCTTCTGCAGCCGCAAGACAAGCAGCATCAGCAAGCCGGTTTGATTTACCGACAACAAAAGTGGAAAAAATATAGTTTGGGTTTAGGCCGTTTTTGCTTGTAGATATTTTACTTGACTCAGTAACAGCAACAGCACGTTCTTCAGCGAAAGAATCCTTTTTTATGTCTTCGCTAACCACAATATTAATATCTGAACCAAATCTTGTTTCCTGAAGAAGTTCTTTCATTTGTGGAAGGAACCGATTTTTTATTTGTTCTCTTGCGAAGGGAGTAGGGACATCTAAAACAAGAACGCCATCCTCTAAAGAAAGAGGGAGACAAGTATCTAAATATGTTTTTACAGCGCTGTCCAAACCAGACAGCCTCTCAACACAGTATGAAGTAAACTCATTCCAAATATTATCTAAATCTTTTGACAAGACATTCACCCCAAAAAAAATTATAAAACCATATTGCCGAGTCAATTCTATCATGAAAAACCGTAGAGATGGAAATAACTTTTATTAAGTCCACAAAAGTTATGAACATATCCACAAAAAA
>JAAYFQ010000127.1 GCA_012728165.1 Synergistaceae bacterium
TAGATTCCGCGTTCTTTGTGCTCCCAGAATTCATTTTTAAACGGAGGTTCCGTTGCTGATTTCTGAGTGACGTTGAACTGTGCCTCAGTTAGTTTTTTAGATATTTCCTCCATTGAAGGACGTTTATAGTCTGATGATTCAACAGTTATTTTTGAAGCTTTTTCAATTTTTTCATTACTGATATGACAGTAGCCAGTGGGATTTTTCTTTAAATAATTTTGATGATATTCCTCTGCGTCATAAAAATTTGTGAGGGGTTCTATCTCCACAGAAAAATTTTTGTAACGCATTTTTTCTCTCTCCGCTACCTGTTTGACAATTTTTTCAGAAGTATCGTCGGCATAGTATATCCCGCTTTGATACTGGCTACCTCGGTCATTACCCTGTCTATTCTTTACAGTTGGGTCTATGACACTAAAGTAAGCAGAAAGTATTGATTCGAGACTAACATCCTTCTTACGGTACTCGACGCGAACGGCCTCTTTGTATCCTGTACCACCGGCACAAATTTTTTCATAGGTAGGAATAATTTTGGAGTCTCCGTTTGCATAACCGCTTGTTGCGCCCACAACACCGGGGATTGCTTGCATCAATTTTTCTATACCCCAAAAACAGCCTCCAGCTAGATATATCACGTCAACATCATTTTTTTTGATATAGGTTTTATCTCCAAGACTCACAAAAGCACCTTCTTTCACGTTTAATGTAGATTTTTTTACATTATAAAAAATTATCCCGATGAGAACAACGCAAAATATAACAATCAAAAATATCGCTCGATTTTTTATGATGAGTCACCTCTACTTTTTGTAATAATTATTAACTTAGTTATTGCTGATATCATAGTCTAGATTGTTTTTGTCAAACAGCGTAATAATACTAAATCACATTTGCAAGAAAAACATTGCAAAACGCTCTATAATGGAATATCATATCCATTATTCCATCATCTGTTAAAGGAAATGGTAAAAGGAAATTAATTAAGGACGTGTTTAATTTGAAAGAATGCAAAGAGTACACTTTGCGTATAGGTAAGCATACGCCGAAATATCCCATAGTACAGGGCGGTATGGGTGTTATGGTATCTGGACCTAATCTTGCTGGAGCTGTTGCATCAGCAGGTGGAGTTGGAACAATTGCATCTGTAGGGCTTGCAGTAACGTCTCCAGATTTCACGGGAACAAATGTCGCTAAAGAAAATATTGTAATGATTAAAAAAGCCATAGAAAAAGCAAGACAAATTGCTAGCGATGGAGTTTTGGCGATGAACTGTATGTGCGCTTTGAGTGACTACGACGACATGGTGCATACCAGTTGCGATTCGGGCATTGATATTATTATTTCCGGCGCAGGATTGCCACTTAAACTTCCCGAGCTTACCAAAGATTACCCAGGAACAGCACTTGTGCCTATCGTAAGCAGTGTAAAAGCTGCGGATCTTATTATGCGTAAATGGGAGAAATCTTATGGACGTTTGCCAGATGCCTTTGTTGTTGAAACTCCAAATACGGCCGGTGGTCATTTAGGAGCAAGAAACGAATCGCAAGCTATGGATAAAGCCTTATCTCTCAAAGCGGTTGTTCCAGCTCTAGTTGATTTTCTAAAAAATCTTGGAGTCAATATTCCTATAATATCGGCTGGAGGAATTTGGGATAGTAAAGATATAAAAGAGGCTTTTGATATGGGCGCGTCAGGGGTGCAGATGGGGACAAGGTTTGTTGCAACTGAAGAGGCAGATGCTTCTGATCGGTTTAAACAAGCATATCTGGATGCGAAAGAGGATGACGTTGTCCTTATAAAAAGCCCAGCAGGATTGCCGGGTCGTGCTATTCTTAGCCCTCTTGTGAAGCGTTACTTTGATGATATGTTGGAAAAAACAGCTTGCAAGGCTGCGTGCCTTACTCACTGCATTTGCCGTGCCAAGCATGAAACTTTTTGCATAGCAGACGCGCTAATGAGTGCATATAAAGGCGATTGGGAAAATGGTCTCTTTTTCTGCGGAACTAATGTTACAAAATTAAAAAAGATAGTCAAAGTTAGAGAGCTCATGGAAGAGCTTGTAACCGGACTAGGGTGCGTTTACTCTCCCTTGTAAATATAAGCTTCAGCATGTTATAAGTTTTACAAAATTTGAGAACGGCTCTTCGAAGTATGAAAATACGTCGAAGCAGTTTTTCTCAAATTTTGTTTTTAACCAATCAGCAAACAATTTCTTTTAATAAGTCCTGTTTTTTAGGATATGTTTTATACTGTTGTAAGTTACTTATTATTAATAACAAATCAGGGGGAATTACAATGGAAACATTTATGACAGATTTACTTGCTGCTTTAGCCGTTGTAGTAAATGGCATACCTCAGGGACTTCTAGCTTTAAGCTTTGGTTTTGCAGCGTTTCCAACAAGTATAGCTTTTATTATAGGAGCTGCAGCTTCACTCTTTTACGGTTCAGTAGCTACAATTTCTTTTCAGGCCGAAACAATTACGCTTGCAGGAAAGATGGGGAAAGACATCAAAGAACGCCTCAGCCTTATCTTTTGGGGTGGTATTTTTCTGCTCATTCCTTCCGTGCTTGGCCTTAATGAAAAAATAGTCGACTTTATCGGACCAGTAATTGTGTCATCATTGATGGCTGGAGTCGGCATAATGTTGGCTTATGTTTCAATTGATATTTTTAATTCAGAGCGTATCTCTGGTGGAGTTTCAATGGTGGTAGCACTTGCCGTTTGGTTCGCGACGAAAGACCTTGCAAATACAATAATTATTTCAGTGCTAATTTCAACGATTGTTTATAACATTCTGAAAAAATTTGGGAAAGTCGAAGAAAAGAACCTCGTTTTAGATC
The DNA here is from genome assembly GCA_012728165.1 of Synergistaceae bacterium. Classification (GTDB taxonomy): domain Bacteria; phylum Synergistota; class Synergistia; order Synergistales; family Synergistaceae; genus JAAYFL01. The sequence continues at coordinate 2,843 of JAAYFQ010000127.1, forward strand.
CTTCGCGAGAAAAATTTACGCTAGGTAACATTGAATGGAAGCTTTGGAAACACCCTTCAATAGTAGTAAGCGCACTTGCAATAGCATGTTTAAACATTGGAGCAAATATAAGTTTTGGTAAAATTACAGGAAGTATTGCTGGAGTAAACACGAATATCGACCATCTGGCAATATACTCATCAATCGCAGATATCTGTTCTTCATTCTTTGGCGGTGCGCCTGTTGAAGCCATTATTTCTGGAACTGCTAAAGCGCCTAACCCTATAAACTCATCTGTAATAATGATGCTTATTATGGCAGCCATACTTGTTTTCAAACTACTTCCAACAATAGGTAAGTATGTCCACAGCGCATCTATCGCTGGGTTCCTGTTTGTGCTTGGAACATTTGTAACCTTCTCTACAAATATTTTTGAAGCACTATCTTCTGTCCCGAGTCCACTGTTCAGTGGCCCTTTTGGATTTTCTCCATGGGGTATGGTAGTCGGCGCTACGGTTCTTGTATCGGCAAAATGGAATCCATTTTTTGGTCTTTTAGCCGGATTAGCTATTAAACTTATATTTTCGATGTAGGGAGAAAAAAATATGACGGATACTTACACATTAAATCTTTGTGGGTTAACTAGAGAACTAAAAAAAGTACAAGTAGCTCCCAATCTCAAAATAGCTTCTTTTGTTATGCTCGGAGATACGATGCTGATTGAAAAAACTGCCGATGCTCTATATGAAAAACTAAAGAAGCTGAACAACATTGATATTATTGTAAGTCTTGAAGCCAAAGGAATTCCGCTGGCTCATGCTCTCTCAGTTCGCCTCGGAACGAACTATATAGTTGTAAGAAAATCAATAAAAAGCTATATGGAAAACCCCATATTCACAGAAGTAAAGTCTATTACGACAAAAGAACCGCAAAAAATAGTCCTTAACGGAATAGACGCCACACTTCTCAAGGGTAAGAATGTCTGCATAGTTGATGATGTTGTTTCAACAGGTGGTTCTCTTAAGTCATTGGAAACACTGCTTGCCAAGACCGAATGCAATGTAGTTGCTAGAGTTGCTGTTTTGCTCGAAGAAGGTGGATACGCGGGAGAAGATTTGACATATCTTGATAAACTTCCAGTTTTTCCCTGTTAATTAGTGCAGTAGATATCACAAAAGTAGTTGTTTTACGCGAGGGCACTTGGAGTAGGTTTTTTCGCAAGTGCCTCGCGTTTTTTGTACCGTATTATTTGCAAAACTTCTTCGCTAAATATTTATCTTTATTCGTTAAAGTAGTTCAACATAGATTAGCAATTATTTATTGTAACTGAGACAGCCACATGTTCAGCTTTTGTCAAATTTATTGTGAGTTTATAAAGTTAACAAATGTTGATAAACCATGCCCGCTCGAAAGAGCGGGCATGTTAGTTTTTTTATATTACATAAACATCATTCGATATGTTTTTAATCCATAAGTTAAATAGATTTTACAAAGTTTATAATATTTTAAAAGTGTTATTTTATAGATTGAGCAACCGCAACGGCTACTGCGACGGATGCTCCGACCATGGGGTTGTTGCCCATTCCAATGAGTCCCATCATTTCAACGTGAGCTGGTACTGAAGATGAGCCTGCAAACTGAGCATCGCTATGCATGCGACCCATTGTGTCTGTCATGCCATAGCTTGCTGGTCCAGCAGCCATATTGTCTGGGTGTAGAGTGCGCCCTGTACCACCACCAGAAGCAACTGAAAAATATTTCTTTCCGTTTTCAATAGCCCATTTTTTATATGTTCCTGCTACAGGATGCTGGAAACGGGTTGGGTTTGTTGAGTTTCCAGTTATAGAAACATCAACGCTCTCTTTTCTCATTATTGCGACACCTTCAGACACATCATCTGCTCCATAGCAGCGGACTTTAGAGTTTTCTCCATTCGAGAAAGATCTTTCGTTGACGACTTTGAGATTCCCTGTATCGTAATCGTATTTCGTTTCAATTAAAGTAAATCCGTTGATGCGGGAAATAATATAAGCCGCATCTTTACCGAGACCGTTAAGGATTACCTGTAAAGGTTCTTTGCGGACTTTATTAGCAGTTCGCGCAATTCCTATTGCACCTTCTGCCGCTGCAAATGACTCATGTCCAGCGAGAAAACAGAAACACTTTGTCTCTTCGCGGAGGAGCATTGCAGCAAGGTTGCCATGTCCGAGGCCGACTTCTCTCTGTTCTGCAACTGAATTTGGAACACAGAAAGCTTGAAGACCTTCTCCGATTTTTTCTGCTGCCTCTGCAGCTGTTTTGACATTTGCTTTTATTGCTAGAGCTCCGCCTAATGTATATGCCCATACCGCGTTATCAAACGCTATTCTCTGAACACTTTTGACTATTTTCTCTACGTCAATCCCCTTTGAGAGGCATAGTGACCGGGTGTCTTCAAGATCTTTGAATCCGTGTTCTTTAAGAAAGGGTTCTATCTTCCCCATTCTACGTTCGCATCCTTCAAATGTAATCAAGATTTATCCCCCTTCCTACTGTTTTCTCGGGTCAATTACTTTGGCGGCGTCTTCAAATCTGCCGTAAGTGCCAGTGTTTTTATTGAGTGCTTCTTTGGGATCCACGTCGTTACGAATGTCTTCCATCATTTTGCCGACGTTAACATATTTGTATCCAATTATTTCGTCGTTTTTGTCCAAACCGAGTTCCATAACGTAACCTTCTGCCATTTCAAGATAACGAGGCCCTTTTGGCAGAGAACCGTACATTGTTGCAACTTGAGAACAATACCCATTACCCAGGTCTTCCAGTCCTGCTCCGAGAGGGAGGCCATTTTCCGAAAATGCGCTCTGGCTTCTTCCGTATGCAATTTGTAGAAACAACTCTCTCATTGCGGTGTTTATAGCATCGCAAACAAGGTCAGAGTTGAGTGCTTCGAGAAGTGTTTTGCCTGGCAGAATCTCTGATGCCATTGCAGCTGAATGTGTCATACCAGAACAACCAATTGTTTCAATTAGAGCTTCCTGAATTATGCCCTCTTTTACGTTGAGTGTTAACTTACATGCTCCCTGTTGCGGTGCACACCAGCCCACTCCATGAGTAAACGCAGAGATGTCTTTTATCTCTTTTGACTCTACCCATTTTCCCTCTTGAGGAATAGGAGAGGGTCCATGTTGCGCACCTTTTGCTACACATGTCATTGAATTAAGTTTATTAGTGCATTGCATGCTTTTTCCTCCTGTTTTTTATCTCTTGGTCTTAATGATTTTAACAAGAACAAGACAGCTTTTTAATTCAGTTTTCAATTATGTTATTTGTATAATAATCTCTAATTTAATTTTTTGCCTTAGTATTCCCACTTAAAATCCGGACTACCGGCATCAATTAGTCTGCGTTTAATGTCTACGCAGATTTCATCAAGTGCTTCTTTAGTACGACCCTCGCATCTTGCTACCAAAACAGGCTGAGTGTTTGATACCCTTACAAGTCCCCATCCTTGATCATATGTAATTCTAATTCCGTCAACGGTTATAGCATCGAGTCCCTCTTTTAACGCTGTTTCTTTCACTCTTTGTACCACATCAAATTTTATATCGTCAGGACAGGCAAAGCGAGTTTCTACTGTTGAAGGATATATTGGAATGTCCTTCATTATGTCCGAAAGGGTTTGTTGGGTATTTGACATTATTCTGCACAGACGACCTGCA
>JAAYFQ010000128.1 GCA_012728165.1 Synergistaceae bacterium
ATACGAAAATGATGAGAAATTGCCATTTTAAAATAAATGAGAAATATTTGGTATATAAAAGTATTATAAATATTTAGCCAAAAGAAGGAAAGCGAGGAATGAGAAAGTATGAAAGAATTGCAAAGCGTGTACAACCAGATAACAAATATTTTGAAGGAAAACAATGTGTTGATGAATATTACACCTCCAAGACCATATTTGATTAAAAAAGATGACGAAGAAAGGATTAATGCGGAAGCAGAGAGTTTATTAAAGGAAGGCAAAATCGAAGAATATAATCTAAAAATGGAGGAGAAAGAAACGTACAAATTATATTTTGATGAAGCATATAAATACACGAATTTTCACGAGGAAGGAGATGAGTAAGATGAACTACATATTTCAAGTGGATTACATACCTGATGAAAAGAAGATAAAGATTAATCTCCCTGAAGAAGTTTGGGAAAACATTGATACTATAATCATGACAAGACTATTTCAAGAAGAGTTGGTCGTTGAAAAACAAAAAGAGATCGAGGTTGAGGAAGAATGAACAGTTATGGAGGTAGAGGTATGAAAGCTATGAGATTAAAGTTTAGAGGTAGAAGAAAAAGCGACGGTAAGTTGGTCTATGGTTATTATTGGCAAAATGAATCAGGTAATCACTTTATAAGAACGCTTTGGGACGAAGATGGCGTGACTTCAGGAATATTCGACCATGAAATAGACCCTGAAACCGTCTGTCAATGTACTGGAATCAAAGACGATAACGGAAAAGAGATCTATGAAGGCGACATCATTAAAATAACCATTCGATCTTGGGACAGGACAGGAAGGAATTTACACACTGGTTATTATCTCGTTGAATATAAAAACGGGAAATTCGGTGTCGTCTTTAGGGACAAACATTTAACTACTCTCGATTCTTTCCATAATACAACAATTGAGAAAGTAGGGAATGTGTTTGAAAATCCAGAAATGTTGAATGAGGCGATGACTCAATGAATATAGTCGTAATCATTGGTAACATAACAGCCAGTCCCGATATGCGGTTTACACCAAACGGAGTTAAAGTAGCTACTTTTTCTGTGGCGGTAGACAGACCTTATACCAACGCTGACGGTAGCCGCGATACGGATTTTTTGCGGGTTGTTGCATTTGGGAAGCTGGCAGAAAACATCGAGAAATACACCGAAAAAGGGTCAAAAATAGCGGTGACAGGAAGGATTGAAACGCGGTCATATACCGATAAGCAGGGTGTCAAACGTCAGGTTTGGGAGATTGTAGCGGATAGAGTGAAGTTCCTAACATGGAAAAAACAAGAGGAGGTTAGCTATCAATATCCAACTATCGAACAGCGACGGACGGACGACGAGTTTTCTAATGATGATTTACCGTTTTGAAGAATAGAAGGTGATAGCTTGTGAAACAGGCGATATGGATCGTTAAGATATATCCAAACAAGGAATTGGAAGTAAAAATTAATCAATCAGGCACTACGTTAAAGGTTAATCAATGTTACAACACATCGCACGGGCTGCAAGAAGCACTAATATTATTACTCAAATACGACCACTACATTGACACGGTTTGTCAGATAAGTAAAAACGAGTATGTGGTAGTGACCCATCAATCAGTAGAGGTGAGTGAATGAAACTTAATCCATTGGAGCGATTAGTAAGAGAAATCGACAATAGAGAATCGGATGAAATCAAAGAAGAGTTATATACTCATATTATAGAGTGGTTAGATGAGAAAACTTGTCCAGTTTGTGCGGATTGGCCAGACGAGCACGCTAAACATTGTACAATTTGTGACGGGACGAGGAAGATATATATCGACTACAGTCACTTATATATCCCCGAATAATGAAGCGTGTGAGCCATGATAGAATGGAGTGTTTCATGTGGAGCAAGAGAGAGGTGATAAGATGCATGCACTGGAAGAAGTGTACACGGACCAGACGATCAATGACATTAAGATGGAAATGACGTTACGAAAGGTTTTTAGAATGTATCGTAATTGCAGGAAAGAACTGTTAGATACTATTGTCGATCGCATGATGGCAAGAAACGGTTATGATACACAACCACGTCGCCCGGGATGGTCTGATAAACTAGGTGATATAGCTGCATATTATCTCGATAAAGAGCGCTATGTCGAATTTATCGACAAACTCATGCAACAACTGGATAAACGCTCATACATCATCATTGACAATCTATACTGCACTGATGTACCACCTACAAAAGAGTATCTTTTTACCAATGTACTAAAGGTTTCCAAAAAGCACTATTATCGATTGGAGTATAAAGCAAAGCGCAAGATGTATGACCTTTTAGCTAAGAATTACGAAAAATTGAGAATATGACACGAAACATGACACTGTTTTTTTAAAAATAACTATGTTATAATTTACAATAGAGGACGTCCAGTTCGAAAACGTCCTCTTCATTGCTTCTCCCCACCCTCAATTCTATATCTCTAAGAGTCAACGGTACTCTCGTTGGCTCTTTTTGCATCTATCTCCTCCTATCACATAAATCAGGCTC
>JAAYFQ010000129.1 GCA_012728165.1 Synergistaceae bacterium
ACATTGAAAAAAAACCTCTCTCAATGTTCCATTCGGGGAGTAAAATCCTTTCAGTAGGTTCATTCGGATGCAACATGGACTGCCCTTTCTGTCAGAATTATTCTATTTCAACTGCTACAGAAGAGAACGTTGAGACAAAATACATTTCACCATTTGATCTAGCTCGTATGGCCGAGGAAATGAAAGACAAAGGGAATATTGGTGTTGCGTTTACTTACAATGAGCCAATGATTGGATACGAATATGTAAGGGATACTGCTATTGAGACGAAAAAGCTGGGCATGAAAAATGTCGTCGTAACTTGTGGTAACGTCTTTCTACCTATACTCGAAGAAGTCTTGCCTTACATCGATGCATTTAATATCGATCTTAAAAGTTTCTCAAAAGAACAATACAAAAACCTGGGTGGAAATCTAAAAACTGTGCAGGATTTTATAGTGTGTGCTGCGAAAAAATCTCATGTCGAGATAACCAACCTAATAGTTCCAGGAATGAATGATACTGAAGAAGAGATGGAAGCTCTCTCAAGTTGGTTAAGCAGCATAGACAAAGCTATTCCTCTGCATATCTCGAGATTTTTTCCAAATAGAAATATGACAGACTGCAAGCCTACAGATGTGTCTCTTTTAAAAAATCTATACAATATTGCCAAAAAAAATCTTGATAACGTCTTTCTTGGAAATGTTTAGAAATGTGGAGCAGTCTATCTGTCAATTATAAAAATATTTCGAACAAACATATGAGCTATTAATAAAAGATGTAAGTTGGAAAAGTATGTCGGAGGCAAATAATGCTAGAACTAAAAAAACAAAAAGACATCGGAGTTAGGCTAAAAATTCTGATTAAAATAATTGTTTATTTTATTTGTATTGCTACTTTTTTGAGTACAGGTTTCTCCATATATAAAAATGTTGCCTGTGCTGAAAACAACGTGTCTTCTTCTAGCACGTACGTTAAGAATGCTGAACAAACAACGAACATCATAATGTCGTCTCGTGCACAAATTAAAACTGAACCTCTCATCCAATCAAAAACACTAAAACATAATACAGAAGAAAGCTTTCGAGGAATTTGGATAAAAGTAATAAAACATAATCATATGCTTTATGTGATTAAAGATAGCAAAGTTATAAAAAGTTATAGAATTGCAGTAGGAAAAAATCTTGGACAAAAAGAACGCGCGGGAGACAACAAAACTCCTGAAGGGAATTTTTTTGTTCAACAAATCCAAAACTCTAGCTATTGGACTCATGATTTTAAAGATGGAAAAGGTGTCATCAAAAATGCCTATGGTCCTTGGTTTATAAGACTTAAAACTGAATGGAATGGAATTGGAATTCACGGTACACATGATCTAAAAACAATTGGCAGCAATGACACAGAAGGATGTGTTCGTCTGAATAACAAAGACTTGATAGAATTAAAAAATCAATATATAAAAATAGGAATGACAGTTATTATCACTAAATAATATTTGTTTTTCCATACAATAAATTATACACGAGCTTAAAGACTAAAAACATATTAATACTGACTAGATCGCAATCCGTTAACTTGCACATAATGAATTTCATTTTATGATTATCAAAGATAGTTCATTATAAATGTTTAAAAACCATTATAGATAATATGAGTAATCTACGAAAACTAAAAAGCAATAAAAAAAGCAGACCCTTCTAAAGGGTCTGCTTTGAATATTTGGTGGAGACGCGGAGATTCGAACTCCGGTCCAACAGGGGCCAATCTAGGAGGCGCTACGAGTGTAGTCTCTACTTTAAATCTCGGCTTTGTATCCCCTAGAGACGGGGTAAACATTGCCCAGCTTTCCCTAGAGTCTCGAACCTCAACCAGAATGCGTTGAAGAGGTTCCAGTCATCTTTGTGTCGCTCTTCTAAAACCCGATGACGGAAGTTATAGAGAGCGCGCTACTTACTTAAGCAGCGAGTGCGTAATCGTTATTGACGATTATTGTTTTTGGAGCCGGATTAACGAGGATTCTCCATCCTCGACCCGCTCCTCCCGATCCTCCAACCTGCTGTCGAAACCATTCGTCCCCATATATTAAAAGTTATATTGTCGACGTTCTCTCTGTTTTTCTTATTATACATTTTCTCAGAGAACTCTAAAGCAGAATTGTGAAACTTTTGAATCATTCTGGTTGAGAGTAATAACAATATAAATTTTTAACTTTTTTCAAGATACGTGTTTCTGAAAATTTAATCTTCGCCGCGAATCTTTTGGCGAATTGCTCTATCCATTTCTCGCGCTGCGTCTTTTTCCGCATCGCTTGTACGTTTATCATGAAGCTTTTTACCTTTTGCTATGGCTAGCTCACATTTTGCCCATCTTCCCTGCTTGAGATACAGCTTTAGAGGAATTAGGGTAAGTCCTTGCTCCTGAGTCTTTGAAACAAGTTTCCTAATTTCAGACTTTTTAACGAGAAGCTTACGAACTCTCATTGGATCTTTGTTATAATATGAGCCCATTTGATATGGTGATATTCGTACGTTATATAGCCATAGTTCTCCGTTTTCTACTCGGGCAAATCCATCTTTGATATTTGCATGACCTTCTCGAATAGATTTAATTTCTGTTCCTGAAAGTACAATGCCTGTTTCAAAAGATTCTATTATGAAATACTCGTGACGCGCTTTTCTGTTCTGCGCTACAGTTTTATCTTCCGGCATTGCTTTCACCTCGTATCATTGACTATATCAAATTTATCAAGATTAGTCAAACAGCATAAATGCTGAAAAAATAAACACCTTGGGCATTCGCCAAAGGTGTAGTTTTCAAATGGTCGGGGCGAGAAGAGTTGAACTTCCGACCTCCTGGTCCCGAACCAGGCACGCTAACCAGACTGCGCTACGCCCCGACGAAAGCGGTGAAAATTATAACATTCTATCCGGGTGTCGTCAATTCCCTGCAGCTTTTATAAGCCTGTCAGTAAGTGCTAATCCAATTCCTTTTTGTTCAGGTTTTTCGGCAATAATTACTTCTACTTTCGTTGTTTCAATCTCTCTTAAAACTCTGAACAGTTCTTTTGCATATTCATTCGTATTTAAAAAAATAATTTTTATATTCGGCGTTCCTTTAGGTTCTGATATCCCTATCCAAGCCCACTTTTTGCCGCTCGCATATTTTGAAGCATTTTCTACATCAGACAACATAAGAGGTATGTTGGGTGCATAGTGACGATATCTTACTCCGGGAGAACGCTTAATAATGTTTTCGTCTTGAGAAAAAAGCACTGTTACGTTCAACACCGCTTCTATTTCTTCTTTTGATATTGCACCAGGTCTCAGAAGAATAGGATTCTCACCCGTTATGTCAAGGACTGTGGATTCAAGTCCGACTAGAGTTTTACCCCCATCAATAACCAATTCAACTGAATCTCCTATATCATCCCTCACAGTTTTTGCGTCTGTCGGGCTCGGCCTTCCACTTTTGTTTGCACTTGGAGCAGCAATTGGAAGATTAGAAATCCTTATAATCTCAAGTGCTATACGATTATCTGGCATTCTTATTGCTGCGGTGGAAAGCCCACCTCTTGTAGACAAAGGGATAATATCTTTTGCTTTAAGAACTAGCGAAAGAGGACCTGGCCAAAATTTATTCATTAAAAGTTTTGCTGTCTCATTTATATGTACGAGAGATTCGGCCATTTCAATGCCGGATACGTGAAGTATCAGAGGATTATCTGAAGGACGTCCCTTTGCTTCGTATATTTTTTTTACAGCATTCTCATTGAGTGCATTCGCGCCGAGTCCATAAACTGTCTCTGTTGGAAATGCGACAAGCCCCTCTGCTTTTATTATCTCCGCAGCTTTTTTAAAAAGAGAAAGCTCTTCTTCTGTTGTTTCATCGAAAATTTTGTTAAGTCTTTTTTCCATATCTTTCATCATTTTGTGTATTGACCTTCCATAAAGTGTTCCATGAAATTCGAACGAAAAGCTGGGAATTCGCCCTCTATTATTGCTATTCTCGCCTCTTTCATCAAATTAACAAGAAAGTGAAGATTATGCCACGTGCATAGACGTGATGCAAGTATTTCGCCTGCTGTGTAGAGATGACGTATATACGCACGCGTATAGTTGCGACACGCATAGCAATCACAAGTAGAATCTATTGGAGTAAAATCTCTTGCAAAGCTCTTATTTTTTAAATTAAGTTTTTCAAAACGAGAGAGAACTCCGCCGTTACGTCCGTTACGTGTTGGAATCGTGCAGTCGAACATATCTACTCCTCTAGCAACACTCTCGACAAGATTTGTCGGAAAGCCTACTCCCATGAGGTAGCGTGGTTTGTTTTTGGGCATTTCCGGACAGAGTGAATCAAGAATACGATACATATCGTCATGGCTTTCGCCTACCGATAGACCGCCAATTCCATAGCC
>JAAYFQ010000130.1 GCA_012728165.1 Synergistaceae bacterium
ATGAAGTGTGAAAAAGAAATGCTGAAAGCGCTTTTAGACAAAGCGAAAGAAAATAATAAAATCAATCAGCAAGTCAAATCGGCAGAAACGGCAACGCTTATTACATACATATTTTATGGATTATTTATTTTGCAAGTGGCAGAAATGTTGCCAAAAGGGTTTGTCGAGAGCACGGATTTTTTGTTTGATTCTATTACTCGAGAACTCGAACATAGTAAATAGTCTGATTCATTATAAAAATTAGATACCATATGGAAGGCGAAGTGTTTACTACAATGACATCATCAGAGGAGAATAATACGCAAATGAATTTAGAAGAGAAGAATACACAGACAACCGAAAATTTAAACGAAACAGTTGAACCGAAAGCAAAGAAAAAATCACATTTATCAACAATAATCGTCATTATCTTAATTGCAGTCGGAATTTATTATGGAAAAGGCTACTATGATGCAAAAAAAGCAGCTGATTTAGCTGCAAGTGGGCCAAAAGCATTACCTGCTGTCACAGTTGTGCCTGCACAGCAAACAGACTTATTCGCACAGAGCAATTATGTGGGCAGAGTTGCAGCGATACAGACAGTAGAAATAAAAGCTCAAGTTGTTGGCGAGATAACAGCCGTTAATTTTAAAGAAGGTTCCTTTGTAAGACAAGGACAACTTCTTTATACATTAGATAGCCGTAAATACGAAGCAATGGTCTCATTAAGAAAAGGACAACTTGCTCAGGCTAAAGCTGATCTTGATAGGGCTGAAAAATTTTATAATCGTATAAAAAATGCGGATGAGCGCAGTGTTTCAAAAGCTGATGCTGAAACCGCAGAAAGCGCTGTTATCCAAGCACTTGCAGGAGTTGAACAGGCAAATGCTAATCTTAGACTTGCCATGATAGACCTTGGACATACAAGAATAAAATCGCCAATTGCAGGTCGTATAGGAGGCACAAACTATACAAAGGGAAACTATATATCTGCAACTTCTGGGTCGTTGGCAACAGTGGTTCAGATGGATCCCATTCGCGTTACATTCTCAATGCCGGATAGAGATTATTTGAATCAGCTTGACACGTTTAAGAACAGTGGCTCAGTTTACAACACAACACTTAGATTGAGTAACGGAGAAGTTATCGATGCCTCGGGCGAACGTGATTTCGAAGATAATCAGATGGACCAGAAAACAGGAAGTCTTTCAATGCGTATAAAATTCCGCAATCCAGAGGGATTGCTCATTCCAGGCTCAATGGTTCGTATTGCTACAAAACAGGTAAAGAGTCAACTCGTTACAGTTGTTCCTCAGACAGCACTACTTGCTGATTCAAAGGGCGACTATGTTTATGTAGTTGATAAGGATAATACGATTCAAAGGCTAGACGTCGTTTTGGGCGTTGAATTTGGAACAATGCGAGAGATCACATGTGGCGTAAAAGCCGGAGACATAGTTGTTGTTTCAGGACTTCAAAACATCCGTCAGGGTGTTAAAGTCAATGTTGCAAAACCAGCAGAAAAGACCTCAGCGTCCCTTGCTTCTCAGTCTGAAGCGGATAACAATATAGCTGCAAGCGCAGATAA
>JAAYFQ010000016.1 GCA_012728165.1 Synergistaceae bacterium
AATATAGCTAAAATATGAAAAATAAAATATGTAGCGTTTTAATTCTATTCTCTTTGAAAAGGAGAATCTAGTATGTCAAGGCCGGTAAAGTGGAGGAAAATTTGTAGTATGCCAAAGACAAGCCGGTTTGGACCGCTCGATAACAATGAGCAGATAAAAAAGACTGTCATAATGACCGTGGACGAATATGAAACTATAAGATTGATTGATCTAGAACAACTTACACAGGAAGAGTCTGCTCTACGGATGAATATAGCAAGAACTACTGTACAGAGTATTTACAGTGAGGCTAGAAAAAAACTTGCTGACTCTCTTGTCAATGGTAAGGTTCTTTTTATAGACGGAGGTGAGTACAGGCTTTGCAACCGAATGGATGAAAGCTGCGAACGTGAATGCTGTTATAGAACTAAACACAGACAAAGTTGAACGTAATTTCAAGCTGTAAAAATGCCGTTTAATCCTGTATTAAATCGATTATTTTGTTTATTATGAAAAAAGCACTAAAAATCAATAAATCGACTTTTCAAATAATATTGTTAGCTTTGAGTTCAAAAATGACACAACATTTTTTTATAAAACAGTCGGCAGTAATATTACATACATAAGATGTCTTGCTTCTGTACGCTCTAATTATGCCAATAAGCCCAATTTTACATTTGTGCTCACTAAAAAGTAAAAGTTTTGCGTTAAGATGTTTTTATTAAAAAATATCACATTTGACTAAATTTCTGAGCTTTTTGTAAAATTAAGTTCGTAACTAAGTGCTTTGAGTAAACACATTAAAATGTTTTATAAGAAATTATTACAAAATCAACATAAATTCAAGGAGGAAATAAAATGAAAATCGCTATCCCTGCAGACAACAATAATATTGATTCGAAGGTATCTCAGTCTTTTGGTAGGGCACCTTTTTTTCTGATTTACGACACGGAGACAGAAAAGTCAGATTTTCTTAATAATACAGCAGCTTCACTTCAGGGTGGTGCAGGCATAAAAGCAGCCCAATTAATAGTTGATTCAAAAGCGTCGGCTCTTTTGGCGCCACGATGTGGACAGAATGCTGCAGATGTATTGAAATCAGGGAACATATCTATTTATAAAACAGAAGCTACATCGCTCATGGAAAATATAACTGCGTTCAAAGAAAACCGTCTGGCTCTGCTTCAAGATATTCATACTGGATTTCATGACAAATATCGCGTTTAAAAAAGATTTAAAAATCGCTGTACTGAGCGGTAAGGGAGGGACAGGCAAGACCCTTCTTTCTGTAAACTTAGCTGCTGCAGCATCACAGTCCAATTACATAGACTGTGATGTAGAAGAACCGAATGGTCATCTTTTTTTTAAACCCAAATGGCACATGAAAAAAGATGTCTGTGTAAAGATTCCTGTGGTTGACGAGTCGATATGTGACGGATGCAGAAAATGTGTAGACTTCTGTAGGTTTAATGCACTCGCATACATTAATAATAGACTGAAAATATATGAGGATATATGCCATTCTTGCGGAGGTTGCGTTCTCGTTTGTCCTTTGATGGCCCTTACAGAAAAAGATAAGGTTATAGGAAAAGTTTCCTTAGGAAATTCAGAAGATGTCCGTGTATTATCAGGAATGATAAACATAGGAGAGTCTTCTGGTACTCCAATAATAAAGGAACTTTTGTCCCAAAGCAGATCGCTCAGTGACAAACGTCCAACTTTTATTGACTGTCCTCCAGGAAGCTCCTGTATTGTAATGGAAAGTATCAAGGATGCTGATTTTTGTCTTATAGTAATGGAACCAACAATATTTGGCAGACACAATTTTGACATGGTCTATGACTTGGTGAAACTTTTTAATAAACCTAATGCGGTTGTTATTAATAAATCAATTGATGGATATAATCCTTCAGAGGATTTCAGTGACAAAAACGAAATAAAAATCCTTGAAAAAATCCCTTTTGACAAAGAGTTGGGATTGCTAAGTTCAAATGCAGAAATCGCTGTTAGAAAAAGCGTAAAATACAGGGATTTTTTCTCGTCTTTATTAGAAAAAATTTACGTGGAGGTCTCTAATGAAACAGTTACTCATACTTAGCGGTAAAGGGGGTACAGGCAAAACAACAATTGCCGGCGCCTTTATTAAGCTTTCAAAAGCAAGAGCGTATGCTGACTGTGACGTTGATGCCCCTAACCTCCATTTGGTGATGAAAGAAACCGTCGCTCCGCTAAAAAGAGACTATTATGGTATGCCTAAGGCGACCATAGATCCTGAGATATGTATCAACTGTGGAAAATGTTTTGAGCATTGTAGGTATGATGCCATAACTAAAGACGACAAAACTCATATTGTCGATCCTTTTGCATGTGAGGGCTGTGCTGTTTGTGAGTTTGTCTGTCCTGTCAACGCTGTATCTTTGTCCCCTAATGTGGCAGGTGATTTGATGCTTTATAGAGACGAACTAAAGGTTTTTTCAACTGCCCAACTAAAAATGGGAAATGGTACAACTGGACTACTTGTGTCAGAAGTTAAAAAACAGATGATTGAAGAATCAAAAGATGTTGACCTTGCGATTATCGATGGTTCCCCCGGCATTGGATGTCCTGTAATAGCTTCTATTAGTGGAGTGGATATGGTTCTAATAGTGGCAGAACCATCCGTTTCTGGCATAAGTGATATGGAAAGAGTTATCGAAGTAGCCAAATCATTTGGGGTGAAAATAGCTGTTTGTATTAACAAATTTGACACTAATAAAGAAAAAACAAAAGAAATTCTAGCTTACTGTGATACAGAAAACATTCCGTTTGTTGGAAAAATACCCTTTGATTCACTTGCAGTAAGGGCGGTTAATTCCGGACTAAGTATTGTAGAGCTTGGCTGTCCTTCGGGAACAGCGGTTAGGAATGTATATAGAAGAACAATGCAGATATTGTTTCCGAATGGGAGGAGAGGAAAATAATAGAAGTAACTGTTCTTGTCGAGAACTCATCTAATTCCTCTGATTTAGAGGGAGAGAATGCTCTATGTTTACATATTAAAACAAAAAAACAAAATATACTCTTTGACACTGGCGCTAGTTGTTTGTTTCTTAAGAATGCTGAAAAACTTGGAATAGATATTAAATCCGTTGATAAAGTTATCGTTTCTCATGGACATTATGATCATGGTGGGGGACTTGCCTCTTTTCTTGAGGTTAACACAAAAGCCAAAATTTTCATTAACAAAGACTCTTTCGGTAGCTTCTACTCACTAAAAAACGGAAACGAAAGATATGTAGGGCTTGATGCATCTATTATTTCAAATGAAAGATTTGTTTTTACTAAAGATATGGAAAAACTAGATGACGAGCTTGAGATTTTTTCAGAAGTGAAGCAAAAAATCCTATCTCCTTCGTGCAACTCTACTCTTTATATGAGGGATGAAGCAGAAGGATTGATATTGGACGATTTTCGTCACGAACAAAACCTTATAATAAAAGATAATGAGAATTATTTGTTGCTTTCAGGGTGTGCACACAATGGAATTGTCAACATTCTTGAGCACTATGTAAATAGATACAAGTCGTTTCCTACTCATGTTGTGGGAGGATTCCATCTTTACAGTAGTTCTGAGTTAAAAAGTGAAAAACCCGAAACAGTTTGTAAGATTGGTAAATACCTTTTAGATTCTTCTGCAGAGTTTTATACAGGACATTGCACGGGTAATGAAGCATTTGATATACTTAGTAAAATAATGGGAAACAAGATACATAAAATATTTACAGGCAATAGAATACAAATCATTTGAAATCAGACGTGAAATTATTTATTCACGATAACTATTAATTTGGAGGAATTTTTTATGCTTAAAATAGCTGTAGCAAGTGAAAAAGATATTGTAACTTGCCATTTCGGTCATTGTGAGAATTTTATGATCTTTACGACAAACAAAGAAAATATCATTGCAAGTGAAGCAATTGCAAACCCAGGACATAGGCCTGGATTTCTCCCAGAGTTTCTCAATGATATGGGAGTTAACGTTATTATATCAGGCGGTATGGGTGGAGGAGCAATTGACATATTCAACCAACACGAGATAGAAGTCATCGTAGGAGCAACAGGAAGTTCAGAATCTGCAGTGAAGTCTTACTTGGCAGGGAAACTGAGATCAACAGGATCTGTTTGTAATCAACACGCACACAAAGACGAGTGTGGACTATAATCTCCAAAAGAGGTTTTTAAGCGAATGATTTAGACTAATTTACTGTTTAAAAAATTCAAATTACCGCTATAATTTAAGTGTAGATATGGTTTATTTCTTGATTTTAAAAACTTAAATAAATATGAAAGGGGAAGATTTATTTGGAGTGTACAACCACAAACAGAATGCCGCTTATCGGCGAGCAGGCTCCCTCTTTTACTGCTGTCACTACACAAGGTAACGTTAAATTTCCCGAGGATTATAAAGGAAAATGGGTAATTCTTTTTTCTCATCCCGCTGATTTCACACCGGTTTGTACCACAGAATTCATGACCTTTGCCACAATGGCAGACGAGTTCAAAGAACTTAATACAGAACTTTTAGGTCTATCTGTTGACTCTCTTTATGCACATATAGCGTGGCTAAGAAAAATTCAAGAATTAGAGTGGAACGGAATGAAGAATGTTGAGGTTAAGTTTCCTTTAATAGTAGATATTAAGATGGATGTATCAAAGCTCTTTGGTATGATTCAGCCAGGACAGTCTGACACACAGGCCGTCAGA
>JAAYFQ010000206.1 GCA_012728165.1 Synergistaceae bacterium
ATCCTGACCGGCGCAACGGCCGTCAAACGTCATGCAGCGCATGATCACGCACAAATTCCCGCAAGATCATGCAAAAAGTCCTTACCTGCACAGTACCTTTTGCGTGACGACATCGGAATATATCTCCATGCCGCCGGTCCCGGCTATATGGATCGCATCTTCGAACCGGCCGCCGTTCGGCACAAAGGAAGCAAGAAGGTTCTCCTGCTGCAGTATGCGGCCGGGATTGAACACCACGTCCCGGTACCCGTCGAATATGGCCACGTAGAAAATGTCCGATTCGACGATGTCCTGGAAGAAATGGCTGCCGTAGGACAGTTCCGGCATGAAACCTTCTTTCTTCGATGAATACTCGCAAAGCACTTTCATATTGCATATTTCAGTGAAGTGCACCGGCACCCCGAGGGACGGCGTTGTGCTTCCCCACCTGCCCGGCCCGGCAAGCAGGGCATTTTCCCCTTTCATTTTGCTGTTTATCAGGCCGATCAGCCTCGCCACCTCGTATTTGTCCCGTTCACTCAGCTTCAGGTATGCACCGGCCCTGATGAACACGACATAATCGACCGGCAGGCGCACGCTTCCGCCCATGAAATTGCCCTTGCATGAGAAGAAGCAATCCTTCGCATCCTTCAGTTCCGGTACGTTTACCGGCCTGCCGAGTCCCCTGGTCTGCAGCGGGCGGCATTGCAGGAGGTTTACCCTGAAGCTTCCGTCCCTGCTAAAATTGGCCGTAAACTCGATATCGACCGGGTAATCGTAGGCCTTCGACAATACGGCGAGCATTTCCCGCATTACGGCAGCAAACTCCGTATCCGTGAAAAGATTGCCAAAGTCCAATATATAAGGCGTCTTCCTGTCCTTGTAACCAAGTTCCCGCATGCGGGCCGCTGCAGCATGGTCAGGACTTGCGAACAGCTTTTTGTCCGCTTTCAGATCAAGGGACATTACATCGTCGATTTCCTTGACTGCCAGGGTATTCTCCGGCAGCGAAAGCAGATCCGCCCGGTGCTGCAAGAACTTCTTAATGTCTCCATGGTCCATCGGCGGGAGCCTGAGCGGGTTGTCGAGGCATACGATCCTGGCATAGTCCCCGTCGGTCCTGTCCACGGCCCTGGTGCCAAGGCCAAATACCAGCCGGAGCATCCCCGCGTTCATGTCTATGCTTTCATCCCACACATAGAGGTTGAAGGAATTCCCCACACCTGCAAGATGGGGGAAAAAGTATTCTCCATGCTGGTCCCCTGATACACGCTGCACCAATATTGCCATTTGCTCGTCCTGCATCGCGAGTCCGCGGTTCATCCGGTAATTGAGAGCATCCTCGTTCATCGTGCTCGCATAGACAGTGCGGACGGCCTGTTCAAAAGCTTCGTAGCGCTCCTGGGGCGTTCCCTGGTTCACGCAGAAAACGCTCTCGTATTTGCCGGCAAACGCGTTTCCATAATTGTCTTCCAGCAATGAACTGGAACGGACGATGATCGGAGACTGGCCGAAATATTCAAGCATTTGCATGAACTGCTCCTGTATGTCCCTGGGGAAGGTCCCGTGCAGGAGTTTTTCCCTGAGTTCCGCCGCATATTTGTAATAGCCCTCGGGAGTTTTCTGCATCGTGCGCAGTTTCCACCAGCCATTCTGGACGATATAAGTGTGGAAAACATCAGAACCTATGAAAAACGAATCGTGGGGTTCCAGGTATGACGCAAGGGAGCCGTCGCCCCCGACCTCCAGTATTTTTCTTGCCAGGAGCATGCCGACGCTCTTGCCGCCGATAAAGCCGGTGCCGATCTCCCGGGATGCGATGTCGAGGATGTCCTTCAGCGTGAAATAACGGTCACACAGCCGGAACATACGGGACCCGCCGCCTATGATCATGTTCATCAGGCGCCTTTTCACCGTTTCCTGCCTCTTTCGGGAGGAATTCAGCAACTTCTTTGCTTCGTTGAAGATGGTGTTCCAATGATCCAGCCTTGCTTCGCCGCGGCTGATGCTCTTGAACAGTTCTGCGGCATCGGAACTGGATGTGATGCAGACAGCCTCCCCATCCCGGATCAGGTGCGGAAAGAACATGGTTGGCGAATAGCGCTGCCATACCTTCAGGGGGTGAATACAGGTCCTGTCACCGATCTGGTACAGGTCCAGGAGAAGCTGCGTCGTTTCACGGATGCCTGCAATGGTGCTGAAAGTGTGACGATTTCGCATGATGGCGAAATAAGCGACCGTATCCAGTTCATACAGGTACGGGCAGGCGGCCTTGAAGAAATTGCCGATCATCAGGTCTGAATGCCAGTATTCCAGCAGATCGGTGAGGCAGTCAAAAACGTAGAAAACCCTTTTCCCGTTCTCCCTGATAATGTTGTGTATTTCAACTGCAAAGCTTTCAAATCCCCTGCCGGCATCGACGAAACATGTCCTGATGCCCTGGTCCGAATCCAGCAGTGGCTCATGAGCGGCAAAACGGATATATACCAGGTCAAGGTTTCCCGCTTTCGCGCTTTCTGCAAAGCGGCTGACCATCTTTTTGTAGCCTGATATCGAATCCACCTGCCAGACTACGTTATCACCGAAACGCAGGTAATCGATCACCTGATCGAATCCTTCCAGCCCTGTGCTGACTTTTTCGTACAGGCTCATGGCGCACCCCTTCCGCGCGGTTTTCACTTTGCCGTTTTTGGACTTATGCATCTTCGGCGGCCCAGGACAGTACTTTGAAGCCCCCGGTCCGGTTTTATAACAGGATGTCATCCCTTGTAATAATCCGGTGGTATTGAAACAATTCTGCATCGATCTTAACAGTATTTGCCGGTACCGGCTCCTGTATGACAGAAGCTTTCAGTTTAAACCCCAGAACACCCGATGGCTGTTCCGGCCGACTCAATATCGCCATGCCACTGTTCCTGTGCACGGGTTTTGCATCCAGGTATGATCTTGTGTGAAATTGCAGCGATATTTCCTCTTCACATTCATATTCGACCACGGGAAAGCACATGCCCCTGGGACAGATTTCCGCAAGCCTTTTCTCAAAATCCTGCCTCGCCCTTTCGATTTCGCCGGGAGCCAATTTCTCCCGGAGTCCCGGATTGGAATAGATCTTGTCCGTTTCTTCCCACATGTCCATCAGGTATACCCTGTTTATTTGTACCCAATGTTCCACACCGGTAACCGCATCCTGAAAAATCAGCTTATCGGGATACCTGCCGCCGATAACAAGTTCAACGGGCTTTTCCACCTGGAACGTTACATTGTAAGGCCCCATTACAAAACGCAGTTGCGGATCCTGACCGATTTCAGGAATGGAATCGTAGTCACCGCATAATTTCAGGCTGGCCAGGAACAGCAAATCCACGTCCTGGTGATCGATCCCGTCCGGCTGCCACCCGTTTTCCAGGAACCTGGCGACAAGCAGCAGATGCTCCCAGTCCTGTGCGCCGAGCCGGCGAAGTTCCGTGAAATCCACTTTGAATTCGCTTTCACCGATGAATACTTTCAGTACTGACCTGAACGGGTTTTTCGGTTCCGTTGTCTGACCCCGCAAAAACATCCTGTTGCTTTCAGGCATGACCGGGGCATCCGGCAGTTCCTCCGCTTCGCTTTGCTCGATTTTCTGCCGGAAACTTTCGTCATATTGAAGCATTAAAAGCCTCATCTCCCTGCCATGGCGGACAAGTCCCATGATATTGCATACAACGCCGTCTACGATGGCATTTTTGCCGATCACCTTTATTTCCTCGATACGGTGCAGATAATCACGCAAACAGCCAATATTCATGTTGATCGCTCCTTACTCATCTTACGCTTTGACGCCGCTACTGATCCGGCATTTACGGCGGGACTCCGGATGTTCCCCGCAGCAGCACGGAATGTCTTTTTTTGCTGTGACACCGAACATATGTTGCATCTAAATTGTACCATTTGTATCGTCCACGTTGAAGACAGGAAAAAAATGTTGTACAATCAGCGCATAAAGCAATCCATTTCGAAAGGTGGCACAGATGAAACAGGAGCGGCAGTACCCCAAAGTGATCATATCTCCAAAGGCGGAGCGAAGTATCAAAAACGGACATCCATGGATATACGGCGAAGAGATCCGCAGGACAGAAGGCGTTCTGCAGGACGGCGGGCTGGTGGACGTGTTCGCCGGGAATGCTTTTATGGGCACCGGCTTTTACAATAGCAACAGCAAGATAACGGTACGGCTGATTTCCCGCAATGCCAACGATGTGTTTGATGCCCGCTTTTGGCGCCGCCGCGTGGAATATGCCGTTCGTTACCGAAAAACCGTCATGCCCGGCGCAGACTTTTCATGCTGCCGCCTGGTCCACGGCGAAGCCGACCAGATGCCGGGACTGACAGTGGACCGTTACGACGGCATCCTGTCCGTTCAGATCACCAGCCTTGGCATGGAACTTGTCAAAGACACGGTTTACCGCGCCCTTTGGGACGTGCTTGCCGAAATGGGCGAAACCCTGACAGGCATTTATGAGCGGAATGATATTGCCCTGCGCTCACTGGAAGGGCTTCCGGAATATAAAGGCTGGTACCGTGCCGATGGCTTCCCGGTGCCGGAATCAGCAGTTACGGAGATATGCGAAAACGGCGTAAGGTACCTGGTGGATGTGGAGAACGGGCAGAAAACAGGCTTTTTCCTGGACCAGAAGTACAACCGGGCCGCTGTTGCCCGTATCGCCACGGGCAAGCGTGTCCTGGACTGCTTTACCCATACCGGTTCCTTCGGCCTCAATGCGGCGCTGGGCGGAGCCGAGCACGTTACCTGCGTCGATGTCTCGCAGTCCGCCATCGACATGGCGAAAGCGAATGCCGTGCGTAACGGGTTGGACGGAAAAATGGATTTCCTGTGCGAGGATGTGTTTGACCTTCTGACAAGGCTGGCAGAACGAAAATGCAGGAATTATGACTTCATCATCCTTGATCCGCCTGCCTTTACAAAGTCCCGCCAGACAGTGAAGTCCGCCGCCCGCGGATACAAAGAGATAAACCTGAAAGCAATGAAGCTGCTGCCCCGCGGCGGATATCTGGCAACCTGCAGCTGCAGCCATTTCATGACGGATGAAATGTTCCGAAGCGTACTGGCAAGTGCCGCAAAGGATGCTGCCGTGTCCCTCAGGCAGATCGAGGCGCGTCAGCAGGCCCCGGACCATCCCATACTGTGGAATGTCCCTGAAACAGACTACCTTAAGTTTTATATATTCCAGGTGGTATAGCCCGATTGCGGTATGACCCGGATTTCAGAGAAAACCCGATTTTCAGGATGGATCCCAGGTTCCGGAAAGCATCCGGTTCCAGGGGAAGCCCGCGTTTCAAAGGTGAAATCGGCTGCTTCCGGATTTTTTGACCTTCAGTATCTTTCCCTCAAAAGGGGTGATCGCAAATGATCGCTGTTATTGATTACGGTGTAGGCAACCTTTTTTCGCTGGTGTCGAGCCTCCGCTTCCTGGAGCTCGACTGTATCGTGACAAATAAAAAGGAAGACCTGCTTAGGGCTGAACGGATAATCCTTCCCGGCGTCGGCGCTTTTGGCGATGCTATGGCGAAGCTTAGGGAATCCGGACTTGAGGACACGGTAAAAGAACTGGCAGGAGCAAAGCCACTTCTTGGCATATGCCTTGGAATGCAGATCTTGTTCGATAAAAGCTACGAGCACGGCGAACACAAAGGCCTGGGACTCATCCCCGGCACGGTCGCGCCGCTTGCGGCAGATATCGGCCCGGCGCTGAAAGTCCCTCACATGGGCTGGAACAGGCTTGAGATCGTCAGGGACGACCAAATATTCAAGTACTTCACCAATGGTGAGTGGGTCTACTATGTCCACAGCTTTTACGCCAAAAACTGCACCGAAAACATACTGGGCGTTTCCGAATACGGCGTCATGGTCACGGGACTCGTATGCTCCGGCTCCGGCAAGGTCTACGGCATGCAGTTCCATCCCGAAAAAAGCGGTAATGCGGGCCTCAGACTGCTCAGGGCTTTCGCAGAAATATAACAGGTATACGATGCATACGCCCGGATACAGGCTGACACATTACATGGCTGACGACCGGATACAGCTGCATGAAACACACAGTTGGCATGAAACACGTCTGATGGCCAGATATGGCATGCATAAATGACTGACAAATATATAGCTTGCACGGAATTTGGCTGATTGCAGGAAATGCAGTAAATCGCAGTTTTACACATGGAGGCTGTTCAATGATAAGTAAAAGGATAATACCCTGCCTTGACGTGATGAACGGGAGAGTCGTCAAGGGCGTGAACTTCAAAAACATACAGGACATGGCGGATCCCGTGGAAATGGCACGCCACTACAGTGAGACCGGTGCAGACGAACTGGTATTTTATGATATCACCGCAAGCTTTGAGGGCAGGAAGCTTTTTACCGACGTTTTACGGGCAGTGGCTTCCGAGATCTTCATACCCCTTACTGTCGGAGGGGGAATAAACTCGCTGGAAGACTTCGATATGGTGTTGAAATCAGGCGCTGACAAGGTAAGCGTCAACAGCGGCGCCATAAAAGACCCCATGCTGATCAGCTCAGCAGCGAAACGCTATGGCAGCCAGTGCGTCGTGCTGAGCATGGACGTCAAGCGTGTTAACGGAAAATTCCATGTCTTTGCCAAGGGCGGCAGGATCGACACGGGAATCGATGCCCTCGAATGGGCAAAAATGGGGGAAGACCTCGGTGCAGGAGAAATCGTGCTCAACTCCATCGATACCGACGGTGTCCGCGGAGGTTTCGATCTCCCGATGCTCCGCGCTGTTGGCGAAATAGTGTCAGTGCCGCTGATCGCCAGCGGAGGAGCCGGGAAAATGGAGGATTTCCTTGAACTGTTCAAGTATGACAGGATAGATGCAGGACTGGCGGCAGGCGTATTCCATACCAAAAAGATAGATATACGGGACCTTAAGGCTTATCTCAGGGACAATGGAGTCAACGTGCGCATTTAGCATCAGTACTGCGCATCCTGCCTGTCGCTGCAGGCTTTACGATCTCACCATATCCATACCATTATCAGTGCGCTGACCACGCCCCCGGCAGCGAACACCGGCAGCATCGGAAGCATGGCCTTCAAATGGAACAGCTTCCGCCGGTACTCACTTTCTATGTGCTCCGTTCCCGCAAGGCGCACTCTCCTGATGTTCGGAAACAGCAGCCAGTCCAGGATGCAGGTATCAAAAGCTGCAAGCGCGATGATGTATCCATATACAGCCAACAACCCCTGGATAAAGTTTGTTGCACCTGCTATATGGGCCATCCAGGCGAAAATAAAAGCGAAAATGACCAGCGCGATCATTTTTTTGACTATCATGACAGCGGTAAGTTTTTTCCTGACCCTCTCTTTGTTCTGTGAACGGTAGTACTCCTCCTGTATCTCCGGAGGGTAATCGCTGATAAAGCTGACCGGGTTTATCAGAAGCATCCCGAACACAAGGCTACCAAACGCGGCCATCATGATCGCACACTCAATAATGTAGGTCGTTATGCTGAACATGCCGGCAACTCCAATGATCCGTTTTCTCCAGGGCAGGTCGCCCGTCAGTTTTATTATACATTATTTAAACTTGATTTTTTTACATATGACAGATAGAATGACCAGAGAGGTCGATATTTTATGCAAATGCACGAAAACTGCACCTTATTATTGACAAGGCAAATCAACTGTATAAAATATAATTAAACCTATATGAATAATATGATAACAGATTGGAGCAATTTTAATGAGTACCGGTACTCCCCTGATTCAAATCAGGGGGCTCAGCAAGGTTTTCAGGACCGACGCAGGTGAGGTCAGCGTTCTTGAGGACATCGATCTTGACATCATGGAAGGCGAAATATTCGGGATCATCGGTATGAGCGGCGCCGGCAAGAGCACGCTGGTGAGGTGTCTGAACTTTCTTGAAATGCCCACCATGGGCACCGTATACTTCGACGGCCAGGATCTTGCCACCCTCAGCCAGAAGGAGCTTTACAAGGTCAGGCAGTCCATGGGGATGATCTTTCAGCAGTTCAACCTGCTCATGCAGCGCAACGTACTGAAAAACGTGTGCTTCCCGCTGGAAATCGCCGGTGTCAGGAAAACAGAGGCTGAAGCCCGCGCCCTTGAACTGCTGGAACTGGTAGGCCTGTCCGACAAGGCCAGCGCATACCCGTCACAGCTTTCAGGCGGGCAGAAACAGCGTGTTGCCATCGCAAGGGCACTTGCCAACAATCCCAAGGTGATACTTTGCGACGAAGCAACCAGCGCCCTCGATCCGGCAACGACCAAGGGTATCCTGGCTTTGCTGAAGGACATCAACAGGAGGCTCGGGATCACCATCGTCATCATCACCCATGAAATGAGCGTGGTGGAAGAAATCTGCCAGAGGGTCGCAATTATCGACAACAGGCGCATCGCCGAAGTCGGCTATGTCCAGGACATTTTCACAAGGCCCGCGACCGAAGCGGCCCGCCGGCTGGTGTTCCCCGAAGGGGAAAGGGTGGATCACTTCACCAGTTCACGATGTTGCCGCATCGTATTTAACGGGAGCTCATCCTTTGAGCCTGTTATCGCCAATATGGTGCTTGAGTTCAGGCAGACCGTCAATATCATATTTGCCGACACCAGGAACATTGACGGTAAAGCTTTCGGACAGATCGTCATCCAGCTTCCTGAGGATAAGCTGATGGGTGAAAAAATGATGGCTTATCTTCGCAGCAGGGGCTTAACGGTGGAGGAGGTAAAGGACTTTGTTTGATCCGGTAATAATAGAAATGATTGGTAAAGGGTTCCTTGAGTCGCTGTACATGACGTTGGTGTCATCGTCCCTGGCTTACCTGCTTGGCCTGCCTCTTGGCATCATACTGGTGGTTACCGACAAGGGTGGCCTGAAGCCCTGTCCATGGCTGAACAGCGTACTGGGCGTCATCATAAACCTGCTTCGTTCGATGCCGTTCCTTATACTCTGTATTACGGTCATACCTGTAACACGCTTCATTACAGGAACTTCCCTGGGTCCGACAGCCACCATCGTCCCGTTGGTGATCGGTGCCGCCCCCTTCATCGCAAGGATGGTCGAATCCTCGCTCAAGGAAGTCGACAAGGGAGTGATCGAGGCAGCCCAGTCCATGGGAGCTTCTCCTTTCGAGGTGATATGGAAAGTATTGCTCCCTGAGGCCCGTCCCTCGCTTATCCTTGGCGCTGCCATTTCCGTAACAACCATTCTGGGATATTCGGCAATGACCGGTTTCGTGGGCGGCGGCGGCCTGGGCGACATCGCCATCCGTTACGGTTATTACAGGTATCAGACCGATATCATGCTCGTCACCGTGGCTCTCCTGGTGATCATTGTCCAGGTCCTCCAGGAGGTAGGCCTGAGACTGGCCAGGCTGGCCGATAAAAGAAAATAGCCGGAAGTATCTGCCGGAAGAAGCAGGATCTCAGCCTAAACAACTTATGAAGCCAAAGATATCACCCGGTTAAGTCACTACTGAAATCATTGTTCACTTGGATCATTGTTTACAAGATTATCTATATTGAAACCAGATCACAGGAGGAATGAGTTATGAAGAAAGCAATATCTGTACTTCTTGCAGCTGCCACGGTATTCACCCTGCTGGTTGGCTGCGGCAGCAAATCTGCGGGATCAAAAAAGATCGTTGTGGGAGCTACGCCTGCACCCCATGCCGAAATCCTGAATGCAGCCAAGGAGATCCTGAAGGAAAAGGGTTATGAACTGGAGATCAAGGAGTTCACCGACTATGTCCAGCCCAACCTGTCACTCCATAGCGGAGACCTGGACGCCAACTACTTCCAGCATACTCCTTACCTGGATGACTTCAATGCCGAGCAGAAAACGGACCTTGTGCCCATAGCAAGCATCCATTACGAGCCGCTGGGCATCTATCCCGGCAAGACCAAGAGTCTCGATGATCTCAAGGATGGCGCACAGGTAGCAATTCCCAATGACACCACCAATGAAGCCAGGGCGCTGCTGCTCCTTGAAGCCAACGGCCTGATCAAGCTCGATCCCAATGCAGGACTTAAGGCCACACCCAAGGACATCACCGAGAACCCGAAGAACCTTAAGTTTATCGAGATTGAAGCTGCCCAGCTGGTACGCTCACTGGAAGACGTTGATATAGCCGTCATCAACGGCAACTACGCGATCCAGGGCGGGCTTAACGCCATGACCGACGCCCTTGCAAAGGAAGAAAAGGATTCGATCGCCGCAACGACTTACGCCAACGTGCTCGTCGTACGCAGGGGCGACGAGAACAGGGAAGATCTGAAGGCCCTGGCAGATGCTCTCCGGAGCGAGACAGTCAGGAAGTTCATCGAGGAAAAATACCAGGGCGCCGTCGTTCCCGTATTCTGAAGATGGCGCTTACGGACAGCATTGCAGGAAAGCGTTTGAGGTTGCCCAAAGCCGGTGTTTGAAACTGGCATTTGAGGACGGCATTTGAGGATATTACATAAAGACAGTACTAAAATCATATGACAAGTATCAGGAAAGCATTTGAGAAGTATTTGAGAAGTATTTAGATAGTATTTAGATATTATTTAGATAGTATTATGAAACATCCGCAAAACTCCCGGGTGGTTGTATCCCGGGAGTTTTTTTATCGATCTGGGCTTAAGTCAGATTTTAGTCAAATCTGGGCTTAAGCTGGATAGGACTTTAGTTGGACTCGGGCTTTGGTTGGGTTTGTGTTTTATTGGACTCGGCTTTGGTTTGGTTTGTGGTTTATTGGACCTGGGCTTTGGTTGGGTTTGAACTGTAGTTGAATCCGGACTATGGCTGGATTTGGACTTTAGTTGAAATCTTGTCAGCCCCGGTGAGCAATTTTTCAGCTTTAGTCTGCATTTCCAGTGTTTTTTATGGTGCAATTTCAATAATTGGTAACATAATATCCGTTAAACCGCGTTATGGTAAATGAAAAATTTCAACATCAGTGACTTTAGCTGAAATTTTGCACAATGACGTAATATTTCCCGGTTTCGAACGGGCAATATCCATGCCGTCGGAGCCTTTACGCCACCTAGAATCCCCTTTCCGCCAGCCAGTTGATCAGCTTGCCTTCCCTCTCGTCAATGCCACCGGTATCGCCGCCAGTTTCGCAGACATCCTCACTGTATTTGCCGAGCACAAGCTCCGAATCGATCCTGCCATCCGCAAGGAAAATGACCCTGTCTGCCCTGGCAGCCACCCTCACGTCATGGGTAACCAGCAGGATGGCCGTTCCCTCCCGGTTTATATCATTGAAAATGTTCATGACTTCCGAAGTTGCGCTGGAATTGAGCGCCCCGGTCGGCTCATCGCAAAATATGATCACGGGATGGTTGATCAGAGCCCGGCAGATAGCTGCGCGCTGAAGCTGCCCGCCGGAAACTTTCGTAATGTCATGACTTCCCACCCTGTCGATCCCGAGCCTTTTCATCAGTGCATCCGCGTATCCCAGTATTTCTGCCCTGGGCTTCAGTGCCGCCTTTAATGCGGGCAGGATGATATTCTCCTTTATACTGAGGTTTTTCAGCAGGTGGGAATGCTGGAACACAAACCCCATAGCCGTAAGCCTGAGTCGGCTCATCTGCCTGTCATTCAGGCAGGAGATATCTTTCCCGTTGAAATACACTTCCCCGGATGACATCCGGTCCATTCCGCTTATGCAATACAGAAGTGTCGATTTGCCCGAGCCCGACCGGCCCATAACGGCAACAAACTCGCCTTTCCCTATATTCAAACCGATATCCTTCAGTACGGCGACCCGCTCTCCTCCGACTTCATATTCCCTGCAAAGCCTTTTAGCTTCGAGTATTGCCTCCATTACGGTTCCTCCTGTCTGCACTTACCTTTTATATTTGCACTGATCATTCACGCTGATGCTGGATCATTCCAAAGGCCAGCATTTGACTATGACCATTTTATAGGTCAGAAAATAATTTATGGTATTTGGTCAGAACTGTTTTTTGCGACATCCATGCTACGGCCATACCATCAGCCAGGTTTGAATTTTGCGTTATCCTAGCGGTACTGGCCATTCCACAGGCCAGAACTGTATTTTGTGATGTCCGTGCTATATTGGCCATTCCATAGGCCAGGACTATATTTAGTGATACCCGCGCTGCATCTGCCATTCCATAGCACCTGCACTCATTCCATTATCAGCCGGACGATGCTGTACCTCCTGATCTCCGCCGAGCAGAACCATGCAGCCAATACCGCCGCTGCAGCCACCATGGCGGGATAAAGCAGGTACACCTCCAGCGGCTGTACAATAAAATCAATAACGCTGAGCCCGAACCCGGCTGCAGATATAAGGGAACCGACAAGGCTCTCCCCCAGTGCGTCCGATATGATGATCCCGGCCAGGATCCCGATCACCGCTGCCAAACCGGTCCCGGCAACATACTGCAGCCGGATATCCGAATCAGAAAACCCGATCGCTTTCATATTTGCGATCTGGCTGTAATCACGAGCCATGTTCAGTTTAATAAACAATACGGTGACAAGCATGGTGATAAATACCGCTGTTGCAACTGCGGTGGCAGCCACCTGGGACAAGGGGCCGATGACCATGTCAAAAGTCTGGGCCAGGAATTCGTCCATGGGGATCACCTTCGCAAAGGGTAATTCCCCGGCATACTGCGAAGCCTTTACATCAGCCTGTATCCCTTCAGCCGTGTCGATGAAATATGTATATTTGAGAACATCCTCTTTCCTGTACGGATGGGCCATCTTTGCCGTGTACCCGCCATTCGTGACATCCTGGTAGACCCCGCAAACACTGTATGTCCCCTCTTCGCCTCCGATCCTCAGCGTCAGCTCATCTCCGACTCCCGCGGACAACTTTTTCGCATTCATTGAAGAAACAGCGATCTCTCCCGGTTTCTCCGGTCCCCGCCCTTCGATGTATGATATCCCGAAGTCCGAATGATCTCCGCACTGGACTTGTATATCTTCCCAGCCTTCTTTCCCGAACACTTCATACCTGCAGGTCGCATATGCCTCGAAGCTTCCGATCTCACTATCAGACACAAGCAGTCCCATTATGTCCTCATGCTTCCGGTCCAGGTCCTCCACGAACTGGAGATCGATCCGGATATCGCTGACTCCTGACCCCATGTAGGTTGCAAATTCCGTCGAACTGAAAGTACTGCGCATGCTCGCCGGTATGATCATGATGCACACCGCCAGGGCATTCACCACGATCGGAAGCATCCATGTCCTAAGATGCACAGCAAAGCCCCGGATACTGAGAAAAAGACCGACGGGCAGCAACCTGTTACTCTCAACCGGCAGGAACCTTCCCTTCGCCGGCCCGCGCCTGCGCCTGCGGCCGCCCGCATCCTGGTGAACAAGTGCCTGGACGACGGTAATATGCTTTATCTTTCTCAAAACCAGGCCGGAAAACAGGCTGATGACCACGTGCAGAAATGCCGCCGCCGCAACAGACAGTATGACATCCGTAAGCACCAGGTTCTGCTCCCCGTAATCAAGGGCAATGTCCGCAGTCAGCAAACGGTTGCAGGAAACTGCAGCAATAAGGCCGCCCAAACACCCCGTCGCCGACATGAAAGCGTATTTCGCCCCGTACAGCCTGCATACGTCCCCATGAGAAAGTCCGACCGCTTTCAGCACCCCGATTTCCCGTATCTCATCTTCTATTGCCGAGAGGATCGTAAACCGTAAGTTGATGATCGCCATAAAGACCAGCAGCAGGCTCACCAGTATGAGTATTACGGCTTTCATCCCTTCCCCGGCGGCATTGACCAGCCTGATGAGCGTATATGTCACTGCCGTCCCATTGTCCGGCAGTCCCGATTCTTCGTAAAGCCTCTGAAAGCTCTCTGCCAGGTCCGCATCCGTGAGCAGGAACTCCACCAGGTATTCCGGCCTGCCGATGTTATCCCATATCTCCCGGAAATCATCGTCGCTGACCAGGAATCTTACGGACGAAGCCAGTGAAGACGCCATCTGCGCGTCGCGCACGAAATCCGTGATGACGAATTCCATATAAAAGTTCCCCTCGGACAGGATCATGATGTCGCCGGGTTTAAGGCCGTATTTTTTCATGTATTTGACCGGAACAGCGGCCTCACCGCCGGATACCCGCAGGATTCCGTTGTCAAGGTCAAGCAGGTAGTCAAACTCCCTGTTCTGAGCGACAAAACAGTTGTCCGTCATGCTTTCCGAAAGGACGAACCGCTCTTCTCTGCCTTCCCTTGTCTTTACAAAACAGATGCTTGAACCGTCGACATTTACCATTTCCTGCGTCTGTTGGGCTGCAACGTAATCTACACTGCGGGCAAAGGCGTCGATGTCCGCCTGGTCGAGCCCCCCGGCATGCATCTGCAGGAAATGCGGCGGCCTGGCGATTTCGAAAAGCCCGTCAATGGCGCCAAGGGACCTGGTGATCACAAGGCTTCCCGAAACCATCAGGAAAGCCGATATGAAGATGAACACCCATTGTATTATATTGATCGCCTTGTTCCTTAACAAATCCTTTTTTATCATCGAAACTATCATGATGCACCAACCATTCTCTGAGTCTGAAGTCTGGTGTCTGAAATCCGATATCTGATGTCTGAAACGTTTCAGGTTTGTCATTTCTCAGGAATACTCGTTTTCGATAACGTCACCGGGGTCGTCTGCTTCCCGGCCATTTTCCCTCTCCCGGCAATTTTCCCGCATGCCGTCCATTTCTCCCCCTGCCTTCTGCAAACTGTCTGTTTCCTGTTCCTCCGTCAGGCAGCAAGGCGCAATTTCCAGTTGCATCTGCACCGTTTCCAATTGCGGCTGCGCCGTTTCCCGCTGCGGCCGCATACAGCGGATCGGCTTTATCCTTTTTATCAGGACCCCTAGGGTGGCAAACATAATGCCGGAAATGATCAGCATAAGTCCGATGCCCCTTCCCGGCCCAACGCCGATCAGCCTGCCCACGGTTCCGGACAGCAGGCCGTCCCCGGCAAGCATGGGCTCGAAGACCCTGTCCGCCAGTATCCCGACGCAGGAATAGGCCAGCACATAACCCACCTGCGACAATATGCCGATCAGTCCCCACGCCCTGCCCTGCAATGAAATGCCAGCAGTTCGACAAGCGAAACTGCCGCAGCACTGCCTGTTGCCCGGAATACGAAGACGCCCAGTGCAAAAGCCGTCAATCCGCTTCCAATGCCTGATATGAACTGGCCTGACCATATAACCGCGAAATACCCGAATGATTTTCTCCCGGTCAAAACTATACCTTCTCTCATCATCTAAGCCTTCTCTTCTTCTCCACGCTCACCCTGCAGCAGGTGCGTTTTAAGTCCAAGGCTTCCCCTTTCCGCACCGAGCAGGGTTTCAAGGGAATATACTATTGCCTCAAGCAGTTGCTGCCTTTCTTCCTGCGTGTATGAAAACATCGCGTCATCGGTAAGTGTAAGAGCTGCTGCCAGCATGATCCGGACAGTCTGTTCCGGGAACGGCGTGCTGAAAACGCCTGCCCTTATTCCTTCTTCAACGATTTCGTTCAGGATCGGCACCAGCCCCCGGATGATCCCGCCGAGAGATTTCTGGTGCATCAGCGCATTTTCAGGTTTATGGAGTTCATCGACGACCTCGCTTTTCGGCCCCGCCATCCTCAGCACAAGCACCACCTGCGTCAGTTTTTCCGCCGGCGACAGATCCTTCCTCTTCTTCACGGCCTCCGCTCTTTCCAGGCCCTTTTCCAGGTGCCGTTCAATGACGGCGTCCAGCACTTCTTCCTTTGATTTGAAGTAATAATAGAAGGTGCCCTTGGCAATATTGACTTCGCGGAGGATGTCATTGACAGTGGTATTGCTGTACCCCTTCGTTTCAAATAACATCTCCGCTGTGTCCAGGATCTCGTTTCTCCTCACATCGTGCTCTTTTGTGATCCTCATATGCTCACCCCGCGTTCTGCATCCGTAATACAGGAACGTGATCATCCAGCAGTCATTCATTCGGCCAAATTGACCAATCACCAGGACAAAATCGTGTTAATCCATCCGAATTGCCTTAAGCTTCGACCTGGTGCAATCACCAAACCGACCAGGTAGATCGACAGATCAAATAGTTCGACCGACGGTCGGTCGGTCGTGAACAGATAATATACCATACCGTTCCATTTGTCAACAGGGTTTTTTCACAAAAACTCCGGAAGGAAAGGACCGCCGTAATTATTGAGCCGCAAGTAAGTTACAAGCTTTTAGTATAAGTATTTATTAGTTAAAAGTATTTTTTAATTACAAGGTTTTTTTGGTTACAGGTAGTTTTTGATGCAAGTGTTTTCTTAGTTTTTAGCAATAAGTATTCCCCTGGGGGTTTTCAGCTATAGGTATTCTTTCCGGGGTCCAGCCGTGTTTTTTTCTTGACACTTGAGTATCCCGCCTTTATGATATATCTGTACAGATACCATACGCATAAGAAGGAGTTTTGATGTCGGTTATCTGCTTGGCTTAAAGCAACTGAACTGAATTGAAGGCTGGCATGCAGGCCAAATGGCCTTATTGCTGTATGCCCAAATCAGTGCTTAAGTCAGGGATAAACGGCTTTTTTGTACCCTTTTGCAGGTAACAGGCAGGCATCTGCTCCGGCAGTCTTCAGGGCTGTGTCCGTTCTCTCTGACGGGCGCAGCCTTTTTTACGGTTTTGGGGTCCGAACTGCCGGTCCAGGAGTTCTTACCGCTGGTTTAAGGATTCGTGCATCCGGCTGACGCGCTCTTACCGCTGGTTTAGGCATCCTTACCGCCGGTTTAAGCGTTCTCCGCTGGTTAAGGGTCCATGCTGCCGGTTCCGGGCTCCACGCCGCCTGGCCGCACAATGGAAAAATCCTGATTTTTATTCCGGGAGGTAATAAGCGATGAACAAAACAACACTTGGTATACTCGAATATCACAAGATCATTGAAATGCTCGAAGAATTCACGGTATCGGATATGGGACGCGACCTGGTCCGAAGCCTCGAGCCTGAAACCGATGCCGGCGTCATCAGGCACCGGCTGATGGAAACAAGCGAAAGCAGGATGCTCCTTGGCAAAGGGGCTTCAGTTCCCCTGAGCAGCCTCAACGGGATCGGCACGGTCCTCGAAAAGCTGGGCAGGGTAACGGCGTTGATGCCGGAGGATCTGACCGTACTGAGACATGTCCTGACAGGCGCAAGCCGCATCATAAACTACATGAAGCCCCGCCTGGAACTGGCGCCCCATGTTGCTTCCTATGCTTCTTCCATGTACCTGCTGGATGACCTTGCATCGGAGATCGACCGGTGCATCACGGACAACAGGATCGATGACAGGGCTTCTCCGGAACTGGCACGCTTAAGGAAAAGGATAGCCGTCATCGAGGACCGGATCGCAGAC
>JAAYFQ010000131.1 GCA_012728165.1 Synergistaceae bacterium
ATAGACTTTTTCATAAAAAGATCCCCCCAAATAATATTATTACAATGCTATTATATTTTATGCCACATAGTGATAAAAAGAAGGAGAAAACACTGAACTCTTTTGGTCTTTCTGTGACATATAGGAAGAAAATTTCAATTAGAAATATTGACTATAAAAGAAAGATAGAGTATTTTGACTCGATACAGGAGCACTTTTTAATAAAAGTTATAGAACAAAATAAGATTGTTATATATTGTACCAGCTGCGATTCCTGAGTTTTTTCTATGTGTCGTTTGGTTACTAAAGAGAGAAGCGAGAGGAGAGAGTAAAAATCTATGAAGAGAAGATTGTATTTATTTCTAGCGATATTTATTGTTTTTGCACTGTTGTTAATAGTCGGATACAAGTTTTATGGAGGTTCTATGGCAACGAAACTCAGTCAAAATGAAAAGACAGAAACTGCTGCAATAGTAGCACCAATAGAATTTCGTTTTGCAGGACAATCTCCGCCAAACCATTTAGCAACACAAACAATGAATGAAATCGCAAAAGAAATAGAAGAAAAGACCGAAGGCCGAGTCTTAATAAGGGTTTTTCCTGCAAATCAGCTAGGAAACTATTCCGGTGTTATGCAAAATCTTATTCGAGGCACTGTGGATATGTCAATGATGTCGATTGCAAGTGAATTCGATCCACGACTAGAGCTTGTCTATGTGAATGGTTTTCTAACAGGATATGACGATGCGAAAAGAATCTTTACTCCGGGTGCTTGGCTCCCAAATAAACTTAACGAGCTTACAGAAGCTCTTGGAGTACATCTCCTTGGTTCTTACATAGAAGGAATGATTGGAATTGGTTCCACAAAGCCACTGATTGAGCCTCTTAATCCAAAAGTAGATAAGGGAGTTCTTGTTCGTGTTCCTAATATGGCGGTTTATACGCTGGGCGCAAAGGCTATGGGGCTTCGCCCAATAACAATCCCTTATTCAGATGTTTACCAATCAATGCAGACAGGGGTATGCGATGCTGTCGACGGCTATGCAGTTGCTGCAGCATATACCATCCTTGGGGATGTTCTAAAATATTGGTATCATACAAATTACTCTATGGAGTATCAGGCTATTCTCGTAAGTGATAAATCGTGGAAAAAACTTACCCCTTCCGATCAAGAAGTTTTCAGAGAAGTGTCAAAGAAGTATACGATCAAATCTATTGATAATGCTCAAAAAGAAGACGAAAGAAACATGAAACTTATGGAAGAAAAGGGAATAAAAGTTTTCCGGTACACGCCGAAAGAGCTTCAACCAATAAAACAGGCTTGCGTAACGACATGGGAAGCCCTTGCGAAACATGGAATGACGCAGGAACTCATGAAAGAATTTAAAGAAAATCTTGCAAAATAGAAATATTAAATTCTCAAAGACAGTCAAAACAGCATATAATAAACAGCGGGAGAATTTTCTCCCGCTGTTTTCAATTAAGGTTTTATGAGCGAGGTGCAGTAAATGTCGAACAAAAAAGTTTTTGTCCTTGAAGAAGATTGGATACGTCAGCCAAAATGTCTTTTTGACAAAATAACTGTAAGTTTTTATTCTATTATCTGTTTTGTCATGTCTATACTTTTGGTTTTAATCATAAGCACGTCAACTGTGATGCGCTACATACTTAAAATAGACCTTTATGGCTACGAAGAATGGATTAAAATTTTCGCATTTTGGCTCTATTTTATGGGAGCAGCGTATGGTTCTTTTGCAGGGACTCATATTTCTGCGGATTTGGTTCATTCATACGTCAAAGAAGGAGTTTTAAAGAGATTTTTAGTTTTTACTAAATCGCTTATAACCTTTGGGGTCACACTTCTTTTCACATGGTATGGTTATGACTTTTTTATGTTTGCGTTTCGTGGCCCTCTTGGAACAGGGGTAGCTATACCAAAGACTGTAGCCTGGCGAATTCCTCTCTGGACCGCATACCTTTCAGTCTTCTTAGGGCTTCTTTCTATGTCATACTATTTTGCTTGGGATTTGGCAAAAACCACAAAGGAACTCTTTGCCGGAGGTAAAAAACAATGATTTACATTGCTCTTATTATTCTTATTGCCACACTTATTATAGGAGTTCCCGTTCCTGTAAGTTTTATGGCTTCCTGTGCTTGGCTTATTTTTTTTGGAGGCGTCGACCATATTGGGTATCAAGCTTCTCAGCTTTTGCCATATGGATTTAATCAGATGGACTCGGTCTCTCTTATTGCCATTGCGATGTTTATTCTGGCAGGTGGCATTATGGAAAAAGGAAAAATTGCAGAGAAACTTATAGACTTTATAGATGTCTTTGTTGGCCATATTAAGGGAGGACTCGGAATTGTTGCCATTGTCTCTTGTGCTGTCTTTGGTTCTATCTGTGGGGCGGCCTGTGCGACACTTTCCTGCATAGGAGCCATCATGTTCCCTAGATTTCGAGCTGAGGGATATCCAATGGGACATGCGAGTGCTCTTATGGCAAATGCATCTTTGCTCGGACTTCTTATTCCACCAAATGCAACATTGATTATTTTTGCCTGGATGAGTGGCATTTCTGTTTTAGCCTGTTTTATTTCAACAATTGGACCAGGAATAATTACGATTATTCTTTTAAGCCTTGTAAATATGTGGATGCTAAAAGATAATCCCGATCTCCTTGTTTCACATAAAAGGACAGTTAAAGAACGAGTAGAGATGTTTAAAACACGTGGGCGTCTTGCAATTCCTGCGCTGTTCATGCCTTTTATGGTCCTTGGTGGAATCTATGGTGGAATTATGACAACAACAGAGGCTTCGGCACTAGCTGTTCTTTATTGCATTCCAATAGGGTTCTTTGTTTATAAGGGTCTTACGGTACAAAACTTTTTCTCTGTATTAGTCGAAAGTGCAATAACAACGGGTGTAATTATGATAATGCTCTATTCCGTTTCTATGCTTTCAAGACTCTACATACTTGAAGATCTTCCCAATAAAGTTCTGATTCTTTTTTATAGTATTAGCACAAATAAATGGATAGTCTTATTTATGATAAACATCTTCCTTGTTCTTATGGGAATGTTGATGGACGATATAAGCGTCGTAGTTCTGACAACTCCAATTCTCATGCCGATCATGATGGATCTTGGCTTTAGTCCAGTCCACTATGCGGCTATCGTCGGAGTAAACACAGCTTTGGGTTGTATTACTCCACCTGCAGCTCCGGTTCTTTATTTAAGCGGAAGAATCGGCGGCGCACCGACAAACGAGATTATGAAGCCAGCTCTTACCTTTATGCTTTTATGCTGGGTTCCAGTTTTGTTCGTAACGTCATATATTCCAAAAGTAGCACTGTTCCTACCACATTTTATACTTGGTGTTCCCTGGTAAGTTGTATCTTAGGCATAATTCAATAAGGATGCTTTTAGACGGAGTCGCTTGAAACAGTATTTGTATGGCAAGTGACTCCGCTTTTTATTTTTTGGTACTGCTGTCAGTACAAATACACACGAAAATAAATATTACCCGTTCGATTCTATAATAAATATATTTTACTAAAATTAAGGGTTTTGAAGATTATTTATACTTATTAATCTGAAACAGCAATCACTTAAAACCTATTTTAATCAGCGTGGTGCTGAAAAACAAAAACCTTATATGGTTTCTGAATATAACGGTAACAGTTTTAAAATGACTTTATATGTTCGTTAAAGCGAAGGCTTAGAATG
This sequence comes from Synergistaceae bacterium, assembly GCA_012728165.1. Classification (GTDB taxonomy): domain Bacteria; phylum Synergistota; class Synergistia; order Synergistales; family Synergistaceae; genus JAAYFL01. Next base: position 3,706 of record JAAYFQ010000131.1, read on the forward strand.
AATCCTTATAGTTTCACGATGATATAATACGAAAAAAAGAAAGGTTGATTATAATGTACTTTTATAGAGATTTATTTGCCTCCCTTTGCTTTCTATTTTTCGGTGCGGCGTTGGCTTTTCAGCATCCTTATTTATACTTTGCTGCAATGATGTGCGGATCTCTTGCAATAACAGCGAAGAAAAAAATGTGGAAAGATCCGATATGGGCAACGCTTTATATGAAACGCTTTGAAAAATGGATAGGAAAAATTAAATCGAAATAAAAGAGACAAGAAGAGATCACAACATAAATTTCTTTAAAAGAAATAATTAAAATAGCACTCCTTCCAGAAGCTGTTTAATAGGAAGGAGTGCTATTTTAATTATAGAAAAACTAGAGCTGTCTTTTCGCAATCTCCAGAATTTCCTTTGCGGCGCCAGGGCGCGAAATTCTTTCCATCCTTGTGAGCATTTTGTCGAGAGAATCCTTCTCATAAAGAAATCTTGAGACTTCTTCATAGGAATTTTTTGAATTCTTTAGTTTTTGAATTGCTCCTGCCTGATATAAATAATCCATATTTAACTGTTCCTGTCCTGGAATAGGATCCATTAGCAACACTGGAAGTTTTGCTGCTAGCGCCTCTGATAAAGAAAGGCCACCCGGTTTCATGATTCCAACGTCTGCCGCAGCGTAGTAATCTTCCATATTTGGAATAAACTTTTCTAAATAAACATTACTATAAGTCATAAAAAGACGACGAAGCTTATTGTAAAGAGCTTTATTGTTGCCACAAACAACGGCAATTTTTATGTTTGTGTGTTCTGAAAGAGATTTAGTTACATTAAGCACAGAGCCTCCTCCAATTCCACCTCCGCTAACAAGAACAATTTTATCTGTTAGCTTGAAATTAAGTTTTTTTCGAGCATCTGATTTTGATAAAAGAGAGAGGTATTTTGGAGGAACAGGAATACCCGTATCAATAACAGCTTTTATCTGCCTATCCCAGTGCTGTTTTACCGCAATTGGGCTTGCAACGAAAGAAGTTTTAAATATTGAATTTATTTGAAAGCGATGACAGATAAAATCTGTATTTATATAGAAAACAGGAAAATTGTTTATATTTCTTCGTGCAAGAGGAGCGGCGCCGAAGTAATGAGTAAAAAAAACAGCTTCTACGGAGTGTTTACGCAGCTCTTTCTCTGCCCTTGGCAGGTATTTTTTACAAAGGAATTCATGTATTTTATCAAAACAGGATGAGGCGAAAGAGGGTTTATCCGAACTCCAATAGAACAAGCCCCACAACCAGGGAGCATGATGAGCCATAAGAACATAGCTGTGAGAGATCATTTTTCGAAAGATAGTTGGAGCGTACTCTAGAATATCTTTACATAAAACATTGCCATTCGGATTGTCTTTAACATACTGATCTCTCAGGGCCTCAGCTGCGGAACGATGCCCTGTCCCTTCTGAAGCGTAGAAAATTGCAATAGACTTCATTTTTCATCCCAATCTTTCATTAAATTATTAAAAATATTTATATATCATATCCATTCTTTATTTATATGCAAAATACACCACTATTTTACAGCTATAGTGAGTAATTTGGGTGTATTTGTCTGTAAGAGAAGAATAAAAGCGGTATAATTTTGAAAGAGGTGATATAGATGATAAAAGCGGTTATCGACATAGGAACGAATTCAGTAAAACTTTGTATTGGAAATGTCATAGAAGGCAAGGTAACTATACTAAAGGATATAAACGAAGTTACAAAACTTGGAGAGGGTATGCAATATAGCGGCTTTTTAAGAGAAGTTGCGATTAAAAGAACAATTTTGTGCGTCAATAACTATGTAAATGAAGCAAAAGATGCTGGAGCGGTTGATATCACAATAGTTGGGACAATGGCAATTAGAACCGCAAAAAACGTAATTGACTTTGAAAAGAGATTGAAAGAGCTGACTAATATAGACCTTAAAATTATTTCTGGTGCGGAAGAAGCTCATCTTTCTTTTTTAGCCGTTCTTTCGGGATTCCCTGAAGTAGAAAAATCCCGAGTTGTAACCTTTGATACAGGGGGAGGCAGCACAGAGTTTGTTTTTGGTGACTACGGAAGTATCACGAGAGAAATGAGCATTAATGTTGGAGCGATACGTCTTACAGAAAAATACTTTACTGAAGCACCGATTTCTAAAGACAAATTAAACTTAGCTCAGGCGGCAATAGAGCGTGAGATTTCGGAGTATGGCGTATCAGAAGAAGGTGCCGTTCTTATTGGAATGGGTGGAACTCTCACTACAATGGCAGCGATAAAAGCACAAATGGAAATATACGATGCGCAAAAAGTCCAGGGATCAAAAATCACTTTGGGTGAAGTAATTTCTCAAATAGAGGATTTTGCGTCTAAAAGCATTGAGGAACGCTCAACTATTCTTGGCTTAAATCCTGCGCGGGCAAGCATAATCCTTGCTGGTGCGTGTATTGTTTGTGCGACGATGAATCTTTGCAATGCAAAAGAGGTCCTTATTAGTGATAGAGGATTAAGGCATATTCTATTAACTGAACCAATTAGAACACAAGATAAAAATCAGTGGAAACGCGAATATACAAAAGAGTAAGACGTGCTAGAGTAGTTTAACAAAGGCAGTGTGCAACAATAAAAACACATAAAACCATTGTTTAAGCAACAAGGGGGAATAGGCATGATTCTAAAGAAAACGAAAAAACTTTTTCTTTTTTGCGCGTTGGTAGTTCTTTTTGCATTGCCAGCAGAAGCTAAACTTTCTGAACAGGATGCAATTGATGTTTGGGGTCGAGTTGCGAAAGCAACAGAATTAACAAAAATACCCTTTACCATAAAGTCTGATGACAAAACTCCCAACGCTTGGGTGACGAATGGACAATCAGTCACAGTTACAACAGGATTGTTAAATCTTTTAGATAAGCAGTCTGAGTTGTATGGCGTTCTTGCACATGAATCGGGACACGCAAAGTTGGGACATCATGAAAAAACAGTAACCAAAGCAACGGGCTTATCTTTAGCATCAATGTTGTTAGAAAGGTTATTTGGCAGCTCTCTAGGTGGCGCAGTTGCTTCAACTGCAGTCAATGTTGGGGCGAATCTTGCTTATGCAGGATGGAGCCGTGAACAGGAAGTTGAAGCAGATGACTATGCTGTGCGGCTTGCTCATGAAAATGGAGAAGATATTGTCGGTCTTTACAGTGCAATGCAGAAACTTGCAGCAAATGGAAATAGGACGGATCCTAGCGGGTTTAATACACATCCGCCTGACGAACGCAGACTACTACACATTAAAAATGAAATTTTAAAAATAGATCCCAATGCAAAAATTCCAAATGCACCAACAGAAACAACTGCCACGAAACCGGCAGAGACAGCTCAGAAAGCTCCGGTTAATAAAAAGGAAGACGCGCCTCCTGTCGTAAAGCCGAAGGTTACTGAACCAAAAAAAGAAACGCCTCCAACAAAAGAGGAGCATTATGATATAGATGCAGCTTTAGAAAGAATGAGAAAAGAAGTGGCCGCAGAAAAAGCAGCCGCAGAAAAAGCAGCCGCAGAAAAAAATAAGAAGAAATAAGTCTATCGTCATATAATTACAAAGAAGAACGGCACGGATTTTAGAGTCGTTCTTCTTTGTGTAACGAATATAATTTTATAAACTACTTATACGTTATTAATTATACAATATTTGAAAAGGGGTCAGTTTCATGTCACTGTTAAAAATAGCAACATTTAATGTAAACTCTGTGAGAACGAGAGCTCCAATACTGGAAAAATGGCTTTCTTCATCTAAAGCGCCAGACGTTCTCTGTCTGCAGGAAACAAAGAGCCAAGATGTAGATTTTCCAATCGACTTTTTCGATTCATTAGGATATAAGGCTGTTTTTAAAGGTATGAAATCATATAACGGAGTTGCAATTGTTTCAAAAATAACTCCTAAAAATGTCGCTTTTGGTCTTGGAGATGGGAAGTTTGAGGACGAAGCAATGTCAGAATCTGAGAATGCAAGAGTAGTGCGTGCTAGCTTCGGAGATGTTAATGTTTTAAACACATATATCCCTCAGGGAAAATCTATAGACCATTCTGATTATCCGTATAAACTTGCGTTTCTAGCGCGAGTTCGTGATTTGCTTGAGAGAGAGTACAAACCGTCAGACAAAGTCGTTTGGGTTGGAGATCTTAATGTTGCAATGACAGACATTGACCTTACAAACCCTAAGGCTAATAGACAGCACCCCTGTTTTCACGAAGATGTTAAGCAAGCATTAGAAAACGTTATGTCTTGGGGCTTGGTAGACATTTTTCGCCAGCACAGACCTGACGCAGGAGAGTTTACCTATTGGGATTACAGAGTAAAAGATTCGTTAACTAGAAATATTGGCTGGAGAATAGACCATATCCTTGGTACAGAGTCTCAGGCAGCTCTTTGCACAGCTGTAGAGGTCGAAAGAGAGCTCCGCGCTATGGAACGTCCTTCAGATCACACAGCAGTTGTAGCGTCGTTTAAAGCGAACTAGTTAAACTAACCTTATCAACATTTGAGTGAGTCCCGCGTGAGAGCATGTCTATTGCTTTCTGGTGGGACTCACTCAAATGTTATACTCATGTTGCATTGCTTTAGTGTAATACAGAATGTACAAGTTAAAGGTAAATAGGAGGGGAGAACATGGCACACGAAAAGAAGAACTGGCATCCTGCTTTTATCAAGTATATAGATTTTATTCTTAATCATCAGAATTACAAAGGACTCCCAATAAAAAACATAAACAAAGGGAGCTCCTCTTGGCTTGCATCCGCAAAAACTGAAATCGGCAAAGATCGTATAATTTGGTGTGAAGAAAAAGCACGCCAACTCGGAATGATAGTTGAACCAGGTGTATACGCCAAGGTAATGTTGGATATACATCCAACCAAATGGAAAGTCTGTCAAATTTGTGGTAAAAAAATGTCTTTGTATTACCATTATCCCAACGCTAATTTTGTCAAATCTATTAAAAGTACATTTAATATAGAGTGTTCAAAAGTTGAACATATAAGTGATATTTGGGAAACATTATTACAGCATAATTTTGATCATGACATCATTGCAGCTTTTATGATAAAACAAGGAGCTTTGATCTTAAATCCTTGTTCAACGTCCAAAACTGAAATCATCGCTAATTTAGAGAATGTTTGCCGAAATAACGGTAAGGCGCTACTTGGTCCAGGAGCGATGTCTAATTTTCCAGATCGATTTGATGGTTTTCACTCCTATAATCGATGTTGTAGGTCTATTCAAGACAAGGGCCGTTCTAAGGAAAACCTTAAATCATATACAAAAGATCGTAGAGCATATGAGCATTGGAGTGGCGGCAATATTCAAGCGGCAAATCAGTTTATGGGAAGCCCTTTTTTTAAAGACAAATCAGCAGATCATGTTGGACCGATATCACTAGGGTTCATTCATGATCCAAGATACCTGCAATTAATGGAAAGAAGAGAGAATTCATCTAAGCGAGACCGGTTACTATTCACTGACATTGAAAAAATTATCGAAATAGAAAAACGAACCAAAATCTGTCCAATGTCATGGTATTCAAACCTTATATGGGAACATATCCGTAATAACTATAAAAACAATAAAAAATTAATTAGTAGCTTATACCGCAATGCTTTAAAACAAAACATGTCAAACTATATGTGTGTATTGTCCTATATATACAATAACTGTCCTTCAAAGGGTGAGATATTTTTAAATGAAACACTTCTTGAGCCAACGTATGATTATTTTAAATACTTATACGAGTTTAATGATCTTGGCGAAATCACAAGTCGTTCAGATCGACATTTTACTAAACAAACTCAAGGAGAAACGAAACGCTATAACCGGGTAGCCTTACAATCTCTTAAACATTACGAAAACAAAGACAATCGAAATATAAAGCCAAACTTAACAGTTGATGAAAAAGTTATGCTCGTCAATTTGTGTGACAGGATCTCAAGGGGCGTTTCTTCTTTATGTTGTAAAAAAGAGTTGGTTGTACTCATTGAAACGATAGAAAAGCGTATAATTGCATTGTTAAAAAAGAAGGAGGATGTCAAATTATGACCCGTTGTTTGAATTACTAAATAAAGACAATTGATCGGATTCTAAAAACCTTGCTCCTTTTTCCTTCTTTAAGTAGAATTTTTTCGTACAACGACTCCTACTTAAGTATGTGGCGTAATCAATTTTACCTTTAAATAATTTGACGATATCTGTTTCAGTTGTTTGTAAATAACAAGCGCTATTGCCGCATTCTACATTTTCCAAATCCCCGATTGTTTCTCGTGCTGTAATTTGATTAATAGGTTCGCTGGTTAAAGGAAGTGGAAATAAATCTGTCGGCTTTAGGTTTAAATCATTGCGAGTGCAAATAATAATAACCCTCTTACGCTTCTGAGGAACTCCATAATCATTTGTCATCAGTGTTCTAGCTTCAGTATTGTATCCAACTTCAGAAAACAAGTCCAAGATTGCCCTATGCACTTTCCCTCCTTGAAAACTAAGGAGACCTTGTACGTTTTCAAAAACTATTATTTTAGGGTTAACTGCAGTAACGATGTCAATAAAATCCCTAAATAATTGATTTCTAGGGTCATCAGTCAAACGCAATCCTGCCATTGAAAATCCCTGACAAGGAGGACCTCCGCAAATAATATCCACCCCTTTTATTAATGCTTTCTCAACAAGATAATCCTTGGTGAACTTTTCGGTAATATCACCAAATAAAACATCAATTTCGGGGTTATTTATTTTTAATGTAATGCAAGCGCTTTCTTCAAAATCATTACATGTAACTGTTTTAACACCAGCAGCCTTAAAACCAGCAGTCATTCCTCCGGCACCACAAAATAAATGTATCGATTTCTTGCAATCGGTTTTATCTATGATATTCTTAGCTATTTGATAAGCAAAAATTGTTGGAACGGCGTTCCCGACCTGTTTTAAAAGTTGAGTTTTATTACCATAAAAATAATAATCGTCAGTAAAACATTGGAAACGTGCCGCCTCTCTAACAGACAAGACTCGATCATGAACGGGATGAACATAGGTTCCGTTTCCTGGTCTATTAAAATATGTGGTTATCGTGTAGCTTGGTTTGTCATAATCTATGCGTCCATAGAGTGTTGTTCGGCCACCTGTTTCTGTTATTCTTTTCAAGCGTTTTGATTTTTCTACTGTTTTACTCGGAATATTTTTCCAATTGCCTCCAGGAGGAACTGAGCGAATCATTTCCATATCTAAATCACTTAATTTAAATGTGGTATGGTTTAAGAC
>JAAYFQ010000132.1 GCA_012728165.1 Synergistaceae bacterium
CAAGTGCTATCTTTGTCCGATCAAGAGACTTGCCAATATACTTAAGAGCCAGTCCGTCATTTAGAGAGAGAAGTGCATAGTTTATAATCGTAAATATAAAGGCCATAAAAATTTTTTGTACTGAAATGTCAGCAATCGCGATACCTATTTCTGCGAGACTGTAATGTGAAATCTCTCTGTGAATCAAATACAAGGCAAATGCTGTAATAATAAGGACTATTGACTGAACTACATTTTTTCTATTCGGGAAATTCATCGAAACACCTCACTTACAACAATAAACAAAAAGCTGTGAATTTAGAAAACCAGCCTTTTAATTTTTAGTATATCACCGTGACCCTATTATATTACATTAAGGTAGTTACTACAGGTCTTTCTTTTAGTAATTACTAAAAAGCCGTTAGCGCGTCGTCAAAACAGTTCATCAAGCAATCTGAGCTAAAATCTTTGGAGTTCTTAACCCTCAATCTTTCGTGAACATTTGTATTCTAACTTGTAAGTAAGCCCTAAAAGTTGAACTCTAGTCCTATTTTCCATAAGCCATCTTTGTTCATTCTCTCTAGATTAAGATAAGCTGTAATCAGAGTATAATTAGCATAATAAATAAAAAGAGGTGAAATACTATGAATAGGTTAGCTAATGAAAAATCTCCATACCTTCTACAACATAAGGATAATCCAGTAAATTGGTACCCTTGGGGTGAGGAAGCTTTAACCAAAGCTAAAGAGGAAAACAAACCCCTATTCATTAGTATTGGATATAGCACTTGTCATTGGTGCCACGTCATGAATCGTGTGTCCTTCAACGATGTTGAAGTTGCCAAAGTATTAAATGAACATTTTATTTCTATAAAAGTGGATAGAGAAGAAAGGCCTGATGTTGATAAGGTATACATGAGTTTTGCTCAAGCAATGACTGGGCAAGGTGGATGGCCTTTAACTGTTTTTGCTACGCCCACGGGCAGACCCTTCCATGTTGGAACTTATTTTCCAAAGGAAAGTAGAAACGGCATGATTGGTGTCATTGAATTGGCAAATAAATTAAATGATTTTTGGATAACGGATGAAGAAAAATTCTTGCATACAAGTGAGCAGATTCTAAATGAAGTAAAAAAGATTTATGAAAAATATAATACCGAAGATATAGAAGATAATATAGATTCGCAAAGTAATGCCATGCTTAAGAAAATGTTTGATTTCGAAAATGGCGGATTTGGCAACAGACCTAAATTTCCTATGCCTCAATATTTATTGTTCTTATTAGCCTATGCTGAGAAATTTGATGATAAAAATTCATTAGAAATTGCTGAGTTTACACTAGAGAAAATGTATAAAGGTGGCATCTTTGATCATATTGGATATGGGTTCTTTAGATATTCAGTAGACGAAAAATGGTTGGTCCCTCATTTTGAAAAAATGCTATATGACAATGCACTTTTATCATTAGCCTACACAAAAGCTTATGAAGTAACAGGTAAAGAGTTATATAAAGATGTAGCAGATAAAATCTATGAATTTATAATTAGGGATATGACCTCGAATACAAATGGATTTTATTCAGCAATAGACGCCGATTCTGAAGGAGTAGAAGGCAAGTTCTATGTATTTAGTTATGAAGAGATAATTGATCTTCTAGGGCCTGATATGGGCGCTGCTTATACTATGAATTATGATATAACTCCTGAAGGAAACTTTGAAGGTTTAAATATACCAAATCTCATCGGAAACGAATCAAGTTCTCTGAATACAAGTATGGAAAATCTACGTCAAAGGCTTTTCAGGTATAGAGAAAAGCGGATTCCACCTCATACAGATAAAAAAATAATGACGTCGTGGAATGGACTTATGATAGCAAGCTTGGCTAATGCTGGAAGAGTATTCAAAAGTAGCGTTTATATTAAGAAGGCTAAAGAAGCAGCTGACTTTATATTAAATAACTCAATTGATAACGATGGAAATTTATTATCAATCCATATTAATGGAGAGAGTTATAATCAAGGATTTTTAGAGGATTATACTTTCTTTGTGTTCGGAATATTAAATCTCTATAAAGTAACTAAAGAAGAGGTTTATTTAGAGAAGGCTAAGAAATTAACAGAGAATATGTTAGAATTATTTGGAGAAAAAGGTCATAAAGGATTATTTTTTTATAATCATAAAACTGAAAAGCTCGTATTGAATCCGAAAGAGATATATGACGGAGTTACTCCATCAGGCAACTCGATGGCTTTAATAAATTTGCTTTCTCTTTATCGTATAACGGGTGAATTAGAATATGCAGCTGCTGCAAAAGAAATATTTTTTAGCTTCGGGGGAGAGTTAAACAAGAATCCATTGGCGCATTTGTATGCTGTTATGGCATATAAAAATTTGATTTAATTAGCAAACCGTTGAATTATAAGCTTTATGTTATTAATCGAACAAAGAAAATTATTGTTTATAAAAGAATGAAAAGCTCACACAGCGTTTAAGAATCGGAAATTTTAGTTATCGTATTAAGAATGGTGGGAATAAATATGTTGAATCAAAGCAAAACGTTTTGCGTTGCAGGCAACAATGTGTCTCTCGATGATTTTTATACTGCACAAACAATACTCAAACCAATATTACGAAAGACAGAGTTGATTGAAAGCCCATTTTTCAGCGAAGAATGTGGCAATAGAGTCTTTCTCAAACCAGAGAATCTCCAAATCACAGGCTCGTTCAAAATTCGTGGAGCGTATTACAAAATAAGCAAACTAAGTGACGACGAAAAAGCTAGAGGGATAATCTCAACCTCCGCTGGCAACCATGCACAGGGCGTAGGTTATGCCGCCCAAGTGCTCGGGGTGAAAGCGGTCATTGTTATGCCAGAGACCACTCCAATCATCAAAGTGGAAGCTACAAAAAAATATGGCGTTCAAGTAATTTTGTATGGTGAAAATTATGATGAAGCTTGTCAAAAAGCGCGAGAGCTTGAAGCGGAACACGGCTATGTTTTTGTTCATCCTTTCGACGATATAGATGTAATACTTGGACAGGGTACGCTTGCTGTTGAGATTCTAAAAAATCTAGATAATGTAGACACAATCCTAGTTCCAATTGGTGGCGGTGGGTTAATCAGCGGCATCGCCATGGCTGCTAAAATCCTAAAACCAAGTGTCAAAATAATTGGTGTAGAGGCTGAAGGCTCATGCTGTATGGAGAAATCTCTGTCTGCGGACCATGTGGTTGAACTGGTGACATCGGACACCATGGCGGATGGCTGCGCTGTAAAAATGCCTGGGACTTTGACTTTTGAGGTGATTAAAGACTTTGTTGATGAAGTAATCACCGTGTCTGACTTAGATATCATAGAGGGAATATTGCTACTAATTGAGAAACACAAGATCGTTGCCGAGGGAGCTGGAGCGCTGACTGTTGCAGCTCTGAAAAAACTAGCGCCGGAAAACAAAAATGTGGTATGTGTTATCAGCGGCGGCAATATCGACATTACCACTATTTCTGCCATTATTAATCGTGCTCTTGTTTCACGCGGAAGACTATTCTGTTTTACTGTTAATCTTCCTGATAAACCGGGGCAACTAGTGAATGTCGCAACAATACTTGCGAGTCTTCGTGCAAATGTAATTAAACTCGAACACAACCAGTCAAAGGTCACTGACCGATTTAAACTCGTTCAGCTTGAGGTTACTGTAGAAACAAACGG
>JAAYFQ010000133.1 GCA_012728165.1 Synergistaceae bacterium
TTGCAACAGATGTCGCCGAGTATCTCGTTCTTCAGGGTGTTCCTTTCAGAAATGCACATGAAAAAGTAGGGCATATCGTTCGTTACTGCTTAGAAAACAAAAAACCACTCACCTCTTTAACTCTTGATGAATGGCAGTCGATAATACCGGAAGTAAAAGAAGATTTACTTCCACTCTTATCGCCTAGGAAGTCTATGGAACGCCGCAACACCTTCGGAGGAACTGCTCCTGCACGAGTGCGTAGACAGATTGAGGATGCAAAAATAAAACTCATGCTTTATAACACAGAAGCAAAAGAAATGAAAAAAAGAATCCCTGAGGGGTATTAAATTTTTCCAAAAAATTGAATCCCAAAAATCAAATTGACAGTATATAAACATATTTCAAACAGGTTCTATGCTTCCATGAAGAATGCTCATCTGGTTCTTTAGAAAGGACGTATGACCAAAATGCAAATAAGAATAATTCAGTGGAACATCAGCTTTATGTCTAAAATACCCAAGATTGTTGAATTTATCCGTAAAAATATCACAGAAAATTGCATAGTTAACCTTCAAGAAGTTACAGATGACTCTTTTAATTTCATAAAAGAGAATCTTTCTGACAATGCGGCCTTTAGCCTTATTCATAGACCTCCTGGCCGTTTCGAAGGCAAAAATAGAAAGATGGGAGTTGCCACTCTCTGTTTCGGAGGTTCGATTGAAAAATCTTCTCTCTTAAATGAATCTGTTTTTCCTGATAGAACATTAATCACGGAGGTATCGATGGATAAAAGAATAATTAACAATTTCGCTTTTCATTCATTAACAGGTTGTGATTATAAAAAAGCGAAGTCAAGCAATTTCGCCTCTATCGTTTCATTTTTGAACTCCAACGAAAAAATAGATTTCTTTTCATGTGATGCCAACGAACCGAATGCCGATTCAATAAATGATGAACAAATGACTTTTTATGACAATCAAGATAAGGGAAAAAATGCTCAGATGCTTTTTGGAGACAATAAAGCACATTGTCTAACTGATTCTTACAAGCAATACGTTAGAAAAACTGGCGAAGAACTTTCGGATGGATTTACTTTTATCACAGGAAAAACTAAAAGAAGATACGATCACATCTACCATAATCAAATATGGGAAGTTATTAATGCAAAATCTCTGTATAAAGAATCGCTTGAAGCTAGCTCTGACCATGCAATGGTTATTTGCGATTACACGACAAATAATTAGCTCCCACGCTTAAAACCATATATTTTTTAAATTTTACTAATGTATAAACGAATATAACTCTACGAACAGAACCTTCATCAAAACTTAAATATTTGACTTATATTCTATAATTACGACAAACAGGGCTTGCCATATTGCAAGCCCCGTTTGAGTTTTAACCGATTATTAGCGAACTTAAGATTGTTTTATTAGAGGGACGATCCAGCCAAAGTTATCTGGTGCTTTACCCCACTGAATATCAGTGAGAGCATCATAAAGCTTCATTGTAAGTTCGCCAGTTTTGTTATCGTTGATGATGAAATTTTCATCGCCAAATGAAAGCTCTCCAA
>JAAYFQ010000134.1 GCA_012728165.1 Synergistaceae bacterium
GCGGTGACCATTCTCACCTGATGTGCAAGAATATGAAGATCAGGTTCGGCTACCGAAATAGCAAAGCCCAAAATAAGTCCTGCTGTAACAACTATCCACAACTTATTCGTCTTTGCAATGGAAGTTCCCATTCGATTTCCTATCGGCGTAATTCCGATGTCGACTCCTAGAAGAAAGACTGTAAGCCCAACAACAATCAACAAAGCCCCTACCAAAAATCTTAAATAAAGATTTGTCTCGAGGGGAGTAAAGGTGAAGTTAAGAAATGTAACTATCAAAGTTATTGGTAATACAGCGAATAAAACTTCTTTTGTTTTCTCTGTAAGGGCGTTCAAATGACCAAGCTCCCTTCTTCTAAATAACAGCTATCATAATCGTTTACAAAAATTACCATAATATAAAAAAATCATACCGCTAATTATAACAAAAGACTCCTCATTGCCAAATTGCGTACTTTATTTCAATCTCATTCTGACAGCGCCGGTTTCTCCGCAACAATTAACCTGACGACATCGCTCAGCAGATTGATTTCTTCTCTTATTATGAATCCTGTTTTTGTGACCAAAATATTAGTCTCTCTGGTTATGTGATCACCAAGAAGCATTACCGTAAGCGGATTAAAAAAATTCATCAAATATTTCAGCAGCGGTTTGCGGCTTGACATATGCTCTAGCAATATCAATCTTCCACCCGGCTTAAGAATTCTTTGACATTCGGAAAGACCTCGCTCTGAATCGGGAACAGTGCAGAGAACAAACGAGGATAATACGCTATCAAAAGTGCATGATTCCAGTGATGTATTCTGAATATCCATTTCTTTTAATTCAACAGGGATTTTGGAAAGGTTCGCTTTTTCTTTGGCAAGTTCTAGCATTCCGAAACTAACATCTATACCCAAAATATTAAGGCAACTGTCCGTGTAGAAGGGGAGGTTTAACCCTGTCCCTACACCCACTTCCAATACGTTTCCGTAGGCATAACGGGTGGCTTTTTCACGCCAGTCATTGGGTATGAGCCTGTCAATCACAGCATCATATGAACGCGCAATTTTGTCATATTTATTTTTACGTTTCTTTACTTCAGGATAGTCCAAAAATTCTCACTCTACTTATTCTCATGCTCTTTATCATAATAAGTCCTCTCTAGTGGGCACGTTCAAACAAAAATCTTTTTATGTTCGGCCGTCTAATCTATTGTCTTCTTGAATCTTGATACGCTGAAAAGAAGAAAAAGAGCACCCAAAATAGCAAGCGCAACGAACTGAGTCCATAACTCTGCTATTCCAGTTCCTTTAAGAAAAATACCTCTGATTATTACAAGGAAATATCTGAGCGGGTTCATTAACGTCACCCACTGAACTGGCACAGGCATGTTAGAAATAGGGAACATGAATCCTGAAAGCAGAACGGCAGGGAAGTAAAAGAAAAAGGATGACATCAATGCCTCCTGCTGCGTTTTAGATATCGTAGAGATAATAAGCCCTATCCCTACGCATGACATAAGGAAGAGCGCCGAAGCGAAAAGCAGCAGTGTCATACTTCCTCTAATGGGGACTTCAAACCATTTCATGCCTACAAAACTGATTATAATAACATCTATAAAACTGATGATTGAAAAGGGCAGCGATTTTCCCAAAATAAATTCGATCGGTTTCATTGGCGTTACCATCAGCTGTTCCATTGTTCCTATCTCTTTCTCTCTCACGATTGCCATAGAAGTAAGTAGCAACGATGTCATAAGAAGGATAATAGCTATTACTCCAGGAACGTTGTAGTTTCTGCTTTTCAGATCAGGGTTGTACCATGCTCTTGCTTGAACGCTGACTAGATCTCTTTCCTTCTTGCCTCTTCCGAAATCGGATATTATACGTTGGGCATAGCTCATTGCCAGCATTCCGTCATTTGAGTTTGTTCCGTCAACGATTATCTGAACCACAGGATGTTTTCCGCTGAGCAGATCTTTAGCAAATCCCTTTTTAATATTTATCCCCACAATAGCGCTACCTCGGTCAAGACTCTTCGTAATTGCTGCGTCGTTGTCAGGATAGTCGATGATTCTGAATATGCCAGATGAAGTAAAGTTCTCTATTAGCTGTCGGCTGTGCACGCTTCTGTCGCTGTCAACGACAATCGTCCTTATCTGCGTTACATCAGTTGTGACTGCATATCCAAAAATCAAAAGCTGTAGCACAGGAAGGACAAAAACCATCATTCTCATTCGGGGATCTCTCATCACCTGTATGAATTCTTTTATCATCAAACGCCAGATTCTTTCTCCCATAATTCTCTAACCCATATTCTTCTTAAATTTTTTTATTGCTGCAACAAAAACCACTGCTGTAAATAAGATAAGGAAGAGTATTTCCTTGATCAAAACCATAGGGTTATTTCCTTTAAGAAAGATATCCTTCATAACTGTAACAAAATAACGCGACTGAACGCCGTACGTTATTTTCTGTATGAAAGGAGGCATGTTTTCAATAGAGTAGAGGAACCCAGAAAGCATAAAAGCAGGAAGCAGTGTAAGAAGGAAAGCTGCCTGACTTGCTACCAGTTGAGATTTCGCAACTGTGGAAATGAGAATACCAAGACTGAGCCCACCAATCAGAAAAATTGATGAGACGCCGAAAAGAAAAAGCAGACTGCCCTTGAGCGGGACTCCAAAGACCCAGACACCTACAGCAACAGAAATAATAACGTCGATCATTCCGATAAGAAAATACGGTGCTATCTTTCCAAGAAAAAGTTCAACTGGATGTATAGGTGTAGAAAGCAGCTGTTCCATTGTGCCCTGTTCCCATTCTCTAGAAACAGTCAAAGAAGTTAGAAGTGCGCTTATTACTCCCATTATGATGCCTATGAGTCCGGGAATAATAAACCAACGGCTTTTCAGTTCCGGGTTATACCAGACACGCAACCTGAGATCTATTTGACTCGGAGAGCCCTTCATTCCCTTTGAGAGCGAATAACGTGAAGTTATTGCATCTGTATAGCTCATTGCGATAGCCGTAGTGTTTGCGTCGCTCCCATCAAAAAGTCCCTGAATATTGACAGGAATTCCTTTTTTTACAGATTCGCTGAATCCATTTGGGACGACGAGTACCATTTGGGCTATATTGCGGTCGATCAGACGATCAATTTCTTTCGCTCCATTTACTATTCCAACGATCTTAAAATAACCGGAGGCTTTAAATCTATCTATCAGCTCTCTGCTTTCAACTGTTTTGTCCATATCATAAATGCCCATGTCAATGGTTTTTATATCTAAAGTTATGGCGTATCCAAAAAGAAAGAGAAGCATGACAGGCATAAAAAACGCCATAGCAAGGCTTCTGCTGTCTCGAACTATGTGTATGAATTCTTTATTAACGACAGCTATCAGTCTGCGGAATGATATTCCTCTAATCTTTTTCCTGCTCATTTGTCTTCACGCTCCGTTAGTGCGTCCTCTTTTTCGATTAGATGAACAAACACATCCTCAAGGGATGGCCTTGTACGACTTATCGAGTAAACCTCAAAGCCCTTATCAATGAGAAATTCCTTAATTTTGTCGTCATCTGTTGCTCCTTTTTCAACTGTGAGATGTAGCCCGTCACCAAAAAGAGAAGCAGATGTAACCAGATTAGAATTTTCCAGAGCGTCAATCGCTTCAAATGGAGTGCTTACAGCAAGCTCAATCAAATCGGATGCCATAGAATCCATTCGAATAGTTGAAGGTGAGCCTTTCGCTATTATTCTTCCTTTGTAAATTAGAGCGAGCTCATCACAGTATTCAGCCTCTTCCATATAATGAGTCGTGACGAATACAGTTGTTCCTTCACGTGCAATCTCTGATATAAGATTCCAAAAACGTCTTCTTGAAATCGGGTCTACTCCAGAAGTTGGCTCATCAAGAAAAACTATTGGTGGTTGATGAATAAGTGCACAGCCCAAAGCTAGTCTCTGTTTCCATCCTCCGGCAAGCGAACGTGTAATTGTGAATTTATGTGTAGTGAGATCTGACATTCCCAATATCCAAGATTTTCTCTCAGCTCTGAGAGATTTCGGAACTTTATAAATTCCTGCAAAAAAGTCAATGTTTTCTTCAACAGTAAGATCGTCATA
>JAAYFQ010000135.1 GCA_012728165.1 Synergistaceae bacterium
CTACTTGTTTTCAGATGGATAGTTACAACTCTCCCTCATAATTTTGCTGTGGCTTTTGGTGGATTTTTGGGAGGGCTTGTGCCTATTTTTACAAAACGGAAATTTAAAGAAACTTCGGGTCGATGTTCTGCAAGGTTGAATATTTCCAAGAAAAAAGCTGATGGCATAGTTCGAAGAGTTTACAGACATTTTGGCAAGGCTGCTGCTGAATTTGCTCGCATTCCAATAGATGCGAAAAAAATAAATAAAATTGTTACCGTTCATGGTGAAGAAAATTTGCGAAAGGCTATAGATGCTGGACGTGGAGTGATACTAGCGACGGCACATATTGGTAACTGGGAATATGGTGCTGTTTGGTTAGCTCAAAATGGCTATAATATAAATGCTCTTGGGACTGATCAACGAGATGACAGGTTAACAAAACTAATTATGGACTTACGAGTTGCTGGTGGTTCAAAAGCTCTTGGTAAAGCAACAGACTTGCGCGCCATGATGCGAGCTCTTCGGTCAGGTGAAATAATTGCAGTTCCTGTCGATCAGGATGCTAGACTCAATGGTGTACTCTCAATGTTTCTCGGACATCCAGCCAGCACTCCTGTTGGAATAGCAAAGCTTGCACAAAAACTCGGATGTGCTGTTTTGCCAGGATATTGCATTAGAAAAGCTGACGGCATTTCATTTGATTTTCACATATACCCAGCTTTGAAGGGGCGCAACGGAGAACCTTACGGGACGGATATTCAAAGCAGCATAGATGACTGTAACAATATTATCTCTGCGTGGATAAGAAATAATCCTGACCAATGGATGTGGATGTATCCTAGATGGGAATCATATGAAGAGGGTGCATTTGATGAAGTGCGGGATTGACCCTGGCCGCTATAAAATAGGCTTTGCAATTGTAGAAAATGGAAAATTGCTTTTTTCGGCAATTATTCCTAAGTCTAAGGAAGAAGTTCTAGCGAAGGCAGTAAAAGATAATGACTGGAAACTTTTAGAACAGTGGGGCAAAGAGGGCAATGTCGCAGCTGTGTCGAATATGATTGCAGAAAAGGTGCTACTTGGCGATGGAACCTCTTCCAATGAAATTAAAAGCCTTTTGAAAGAAACTGTTAATCTTGAAATAGTCAGTGAATATGAAACAACATTAAAAGGGAGAGAGCTTTACTGGCAACTTCATTCGCCAAAAGGATTGTGGAAGTTAATTCCAACATCTCTTCGAACTCCAGCTAGAGATATAGATGATTTAGCAGCATGGGCAATAGTTAATGCGAGTGCAAATCTAGATTAATAAACAAAAATCAGGGCACGGAATAATCCCCGCGCCCTGATTTTTAAGTGAAAAATAGTTATTTTTTGTCTTTGTTTTACTTTTTATTTCTTACTTTTTATTTTTTCAAGGACTTCTTTATAGCCGTCTGCACCATATTCAACAAATTTTTTAACGCGGCTAATTGTTGCCGTGCTTGCACCGGTAGATTGTACTATTTGCGGATATGACATTCCGTTTAGAAGAAGATTAGCTACTTGAAGTCTTTGTGCCAAGGCTTTTATTTCGGAGAATGTGGCTACATCTTCTATGAAGCGGTATGCTTCGTCTCTGTCTTTTATTGACGCAATGGCGTCACAGAGCTGATCAGTAAGCTCGTCTTTCCATCTTTCTGACATAATCTAGTCTCCCTATTTTGCAATTTGTTTTTATCATCATTGACAGCAACAAGTCTAATCATATTAAAACCAATGTCAAGAGTATGCTAACCTATTAAAGAGGTATAGTAAAAATATATAAAGAAATGGTAAAATAAACTTTGATTTTTTCATTAATAAAAATTACGATGAATTGACGTTAAGCGGAGGGTAAATAAATGGCAAAGAATATTACACCAAAAGAACAAGATTATTCACAGTGGTACCTTGATGTTATCAAAGTAGGAGAGCTTGCGGACTATGCTCCAGTTCGTGGGTGTATGGTCATAAGACCAACAGGATTTGCCATATGGGAAATGATTCAGAAATATTTTGATGATGCGTTCAAGGAAACAGGACATGTTAATGCCTCATTCCCTTTGTTAATTCCTCAGTCTTTTCTTGCAAAAGAAGCAGAGCATGTCGAAGGATTCGCTCCTGAGTGCGCTGTTGTAACTCACGCAGGAGGAGAAGAGTTAGAAGAACCTCTTATCATTCGTCCAACGTCAGAGACCGTCATAGGGCATATGTACAGCAAATGGATTCAATCATGGAGAGATCTTCCAATACTTATAAATCAGTGGTGCTCAGTTGTTCGTTGGGAGAAACGACCACGTCTGTTTCTACGCACATCTGAATTTCTTTGGCAAGAGGGGCACACAGCACACGCAACGAAAGAAGAAGCGATTGAAGAAGCGGAGACAATGCTCGAAGTTTATCGTAGAATTATGGTTGATTATCTTGCGCTTCCTGTTGTTATTGGAGAAAAGACAGAGGGAGAACGTTTTCCCGGAGCAGATAACACTTATACATGTGAAACTATGATGAGCGATAAAAAGGCACTTCAGGCGGGAACAAGTCACTATCTTGGTCAAAATTTTGCAAAAGCTTTCGAGATTCAGTTTCAAGATAAAGATGGTGAAATGCGATTCGCCTATACAACAAGCTGGGGTGTTTCTGCACGAATGATAGGCGCCTTGATAATGACTCATTCCGATAACGACGGACTTGTAATTCCGCCACGCATAGCTCCGACAAAGGCTGTAATTATTCCGATTTCAACCAACGAGAGCAAGCTGAATGATGAGATAATTCCCAAGGCTCACGAACTGAAGGCGCTTTTAAACAAAGTTCTTGGTGGTCGTTATGTACAAGTTGATACGCAGTTTCATATGCGTCCTGGAGATAGATTTTTCTACCACCTACAGAAGGGTGTCCCTGTGCGCTTAGAACTTGGTGAAAAAGAGTTAGAAGGACAAAAGCTTCGTGTTGTTCGAAGAGATACTGGTGAAAAGACAGATGTATTATGGTCGGATATTGAAACGGCTTTGCCAAAACTTCTTGAAGATATTCAAAATTCACTGCTGGAACGTGCGCATAATTTTCGTATAGAGAACACACATAAAGTTGCAACTCTTGATGAGTTCAAGAAAGTTATAGAAGAGCAGGGCGGTTTTATTGAAGTATATTTTGCTGGAACAAAAGAAGACGAAAAAGCAATAAAAGATCTTACCGGAGCAACATCAAGATGTTATCCACTTGAGTATGAAAATGAGCGAGGAAAATGTTTCTATACTGGTAAAGAGGGCGCACGCAAATCTATATTTGCCAAAGCATATTAATAGTTAAATAACAGAAAACTTTTACAGGAGGAAATATTTTGAAAACAAACAATCAGAGAGAGACACTTGCTACACGGTTAGGTTTTATATTTTTGTCTGCCGGATGTGCAATAGGGCTCGGTAACGTCTGGCGTTTTCCATTTATAGTAGGTCAGTATGGTGGAGCAGCGTTTGTTTTAATTTATATATTTTTTCTTGTTTTTTTGTGTGCTCCAATCATGGTTATGGAATTCGCAGTCGGTCGTGCCTCAGGTCGAAGCGTCGCAACTTCTTTCAAAGTTCTAAAACCTACCGATAAAAAGTGGACCGTATTCGGCTATACAGCTCTTGTCGGTAATTATGTCCTGATGATGTTCTATACAACTGTCAGTGGATGGATATTTGCCTACTTCTGGTATAGCCTATCAGGAAGACTCAATGCACTCCCTCAGGAACAGATAGGTTCATTTTTTGAAGCAATGCTTTCAAATCCTGTAACTTTAATTTTTTGGATGTTTGTTGTTGTTTTTCTAGGGATTTTGATTTGCATAATAGGTCTTCAAAAGGGTGTCGAACGTATTACGAAAATTATGATGGCAGGGCTTTTTACAAGTATGATTCTGTTGGCCATTCGTTCAATAACACTTCCCGGCGCCTCAGCAGGACTCGAATTTTATTTGAAACCTAATTTTGGGAAACTCATGGAACATGGTTTGTGGACAAGTACTTATGCAGCCTTAGGCCAAGCATTCTTTACGTTGAGCCTTGGTATTGGTAGCATGTCAATTTTCGGAAGTTACATTGGAAAAGAGCGATCTCTTACAGGCGAAACAATATGGGTGGTTGGCCTTGACACTTTTGTTGCTTTTGTTGCGGGACTCATTATTTTCCCTGCATGTTTCGCATACGCAGTTGATGTGACCGCAGGCCCTGGTCTGATATTTATTCTATTGCCCAACATGTTTAACAATATGCCATTTGGCCAATTATGGTGTTCGCTTTTCTTTCTGTTCATGAGTTTTGCTGTTCTTTCAACTATTGTTGCAGTTTTTGAACATATCATTGCTAACTCTATAGATATTTTCGGTTGGACTCGCAAAAGAGCAAGCATAGTCGGGTTTTTTATGATTTTCATTCTCTCTTTGCCCTGTGCACTTGGTTTTAATTTATGGTCCTCGTTTGCTCCACTTGGAGAAGGAACGGTTGTACTTGACCTTGAAGACTTCATTGTTAGCAACAACATGTTGCCATTAGGATCTTTGGCGTATCTAATATTCTGTACCACAAGATATGGTTGGGGCTGGGACAATTTTATAGCGGAAGCTGATACCGGCAAAGGGGTGAAGTTCCCCAAATTCCTACGCTATTACCTTGTTTACTGTGTGCCAATCATTTTTGGAGTTGTTTTTGTATACAATTATATAGAGAAGTTTTCTAAATAAACGCAATAAGTTAATAATACAAAAAATGCATAGAATGTCAGATTGGACATCCTACGCATTTTTTTATTCGAACAAAACTTCTATTTTCCTACACAGAAGTCCTTGAAAATTCGATTTACTAAATCTTCAGTAGAATCAGCACCTATAACCTCGGCAAGAGCAACTCTGGCGTCGGAAATACAGGCAAGAGCGACATCATCTCCTATTTTTGCGACAAGAGTGTCGCGTGCTGCAACAAGTGCGCTAATTGCTGCTGATATGCCCCTCATCTGTCGCGAGGTGACACCATAACTTCCGCCCAAAGTGTTTCCATTAACAAAATCTTTCACGATAAGCTCTTTTAAATTTTCAATTCCTTGAGAATTAAGTGCCGATATTGAAATAACATTGCTGTTAAAAGTAATTTCGCGGAGTAATTTTTCGTTGTCATAAGGGACAAGATCGCTTTTGTTCAATGCTACAACGTGTGGTTTTTCACCAATTAGACTCCATAATTCCCTGTCCTCATCAGAAAATGGTTCAGACGAATCAAGCATCCAGATGCACATATCTGCATCTTTGATTAATCTTATAGAACGGCCTACTCCGATAGACTCAACCTCATCTTCTGTGGCGCGTATTCCCGCTGTATCAACAAAACGAATTGGAATTCCTCTATATATAACAGTTTCTTCGATACTATCACGTGTCGTTCCAGGAACAGCTGTTA
>JAAYFQ010000136.1 GCA_012728165.1 Synergistaceae bacterium
ATTTAGAGATCCACCTTTCGCAAGGTTTGCTTTTTTTAAAAAATCGAGTTCATAAGTTAGACCAAAGGTTCTTGCCTTTGAAATTGTTTTTAAAAATGCTTCTCTCGTAATATCATAGCTGACTTTCTGAACACCAATAGGTGTATCAGGATACTCTATTATATATGTTACTCTCAAATTCTCTGATGGAAAAACAGAGATGATTTTGTTTTCTTTTCTATTCTCAACAACAATTGGCGTTGATACCATCTTTTTATGTATTTCACCTGACACATCAGAATATCCTGTTTCGTTTATAGCAGAAGCAAATGAATAAGAACTGCCATCCATTATTGGAACTTCTTCTCCTTCTAAAACAATTGTCACTGCATCTAGTTCCATCCCAACAATTGAAGCAAGCAAATGTTCTGCTGTTCTTATCAATGTTCCATCTGGTAGACTAAACCCGGTAAGACGACTGTCTTCTTCCACTACCGCAGTTGACAAATCATACAATCCATTCGTAGTTTTGAATGTAATTCCACAAATATCAGAAGGAAGTAATCTTACTGTGCTAATTTTACCTGAATGAAGACCAATTCCACTTAATTTAATTTCGTTTTTTAATGTCAGCATTTTATTTATTTTTTTGCACAATTTCATTTATTATTACTTTTAATTCTTTTACTTCTTTAAATAATCCAGGTAATTGTCTGAGTGATTTAACTTGACGAAGTTCGTCCATATGGTCTTGAGCAGGAAAGCCAGACACAGTTTTTCCTTCTGGGATATCGCCTATAACGCCTGCTCGAGCTGCTAAGATTGCTCCTGAGCCTACTGAGGCATGGTTGGCAACGCCTGCTTGGGCTGCCAATACAACGCCATCACCTAAAGTACTACTCCCTGCTATTCCTGATTGTGATACAGCAATACAAAATTTCCCTATATGACAGTTATGCCCTATTTTAACAAGAGCATCTATTTTTGTTCCTTGAGAAATACGTGTTTCGCCAAACGTTGCTTTGTCAATACATGTACATGTCCCAATTTCAACGTTATCTTCAATTATAACTGTTCCTATTTGGGGAATGCGTAGTAATCCAACTTCTGAATCAGGTATAAAACCAAAACCGTCTGAACCTATGACTGCATTTGAATGTATTATGCAATTGTTTCCTATTTTTACAAAATCGTGTATTACTGCTCCTTGTTCTATTCTTGTGTTATTTCCAAGAGCAGCGTGTTTGCCAATCCAGACATTTCCCACAAGCACACAGTCATCACCTAATAAGGCGCCATCAGAAATAATGCAATTTGGTCCAATATGTGAATTTCTACCAATCTTTGAATGTTTTGAAATAATTGCACTTTCATCAACTGTTGGAGACTCTGCTGTCTTAGGATCAAAATATTCAAGTAAAGAAATAAGTGCACGGCGAGGATCATCAACTTCTATTCCAAAACATTTATCCGGTATCCATCCCGGTTTTGTTAACAAAAGCATTCCAGGAACAACATCTGACATAAATCTCTTCTCCCAGAGTGGAGCAATGGAACCATCTTTATATTTATTCAAGGCTGTAATAGAATTTATTGTGATTTCCGGGTCGCCTTTCAATACTCCGCCAATCATTTTTATAATTTCACTTAATTTTAAGTTTTTGTACACAACGTATCTCTCCCTAAAATAGGCTATAAATTTCCTAAGATTCTCAGGCCCCATACATCTGAGTCACGCGAATCATAATGAAGTTCTAAAGAAATATATTCAGTGGCTTTCCAACCAATAGCTGCGTTAATCTCCCTGTCTTCTCTCACTCTTATCCACGCATAAGGCTTATGTAAACGTGGATTTATATTTAATCTACCCCACCATAAATTATCCTTTGTAGACCATTCTGCGCCTATCCAAACATCGCCCCAGGGAGACCATCTGGCACCCAGACGTCCTTCTGGATTCCAATCTTGTAGCTGAATTATTCCTTCGCCATAAACTTCCATGAACCACTTGGGCATTATCTCAACACGTTTACCTAAATGAACACCTAACTCTGCTGATTTATCTTTTGTCCCCGCATAAACAGCAACCCAGGCTCCTAATGAATAACGTCGGCTTTCAACTTTTACGTCCATTTGTGACACTGGAGCAGCTTTAAAATCAACTTTAGACAAAGAAACTGTTCGTTCAACAACTCCTCTACTTTGAAGAAAGTCTTCTGCCCAACTGTTTATTTGCTTTGAGTGAAGCTGCGTCCACAAAACAGGTAGCCCTATAAATATTGAAAATTCTTGCATAAGGTCCTGTTTTAGTTCTCCATGCAGAATTGTCGGAAGCGAGTTAGAAGTAAAACTCGAATTAAAAGCTAATACAAATGGCATTTCGGGTGTAAACGAAATTTTTAATGTAGGCTGTTCTTCATTAGAATAGACAACAAAGGATGGCTTCCAACCAGGAAGAATCGGCTTTAATCTTTTTACCATTTCATCTTTTAAAACAAAATCAGACCATGCAAGTGAATCAATTGGTAAATTATGCATAAGAGAATCGACAATAGTTCTCGCTTTTTCTAGGTCAGTTTTAAACCATTCAGCAGGAGCACCTTTTATTTGCGGCTCGTCAAATTCTATTATCCAATTAGTTACGTGTTGTTTAGGTGTAAATTTGACAGTGATTATATCGGAATTTATTAGTATAGAATCTGCTTTGTATCCATTGAAAAGCTTTTCAGAAATCGTCTTAAAAACTTCGATTACAGTATCTTTGTTATTCTCCGGTGACATTTTTTGTGCTACTGCATTGAGACTTCGGATTACTGCAACTTCTTGCCATTCAGGAAATCCTTCAACTCTTACTGAATATGCTTGTGCGGAAAATGGAAACATAATAAAGGTTACGGCCAAAGAAATTGCCGCAACCTTTATTATAAAAAATATATTCTTGTGTTTAGAATAATTCTCCGAAACCAAAGTGGAACCTATCTTCACTGCCGTTAGCATAATCAAGGCGCATATTACCAATAGGCGTATTTAAACGAACCCCAAAACCAGGTGCTGAACCAATTTCACTACCAAAGCTGACCCCTGCATCTCTACGCCACGATCTACCTAAGTCATAAAATATAACAAAACCAAATGCTTTTTCTATAGGAATACGCAATTCGAAGTTGGCAAGTAACATATCTTCTCCGCGAAATTCTTCATCTTTGTATCCTCGTAATGTCGTGTCTCCTCCAATTGCGTACATTTCTTCGTATGGAACGTCTCCGGATGCAGATCCAAGCATTAATCTAGCAGCAAATAACATAGGCTTATCCTGCTTATTTGTGAAGATAGATGACTCAAATAAATTTTTAAATAATCTTTCTACAGGAAAATATGCTTTTGCCTCTAGCCAATACTTAAAATAATTAAAGTCTTTATCGTTAACATTTGCTCTGCCATACTGGAGATTTAATATTTCAACATCACCCTTGCTATAAGGAAGATATTCATCAATATTAAGTCTGCGGAATGATAGCAATCCTGAGTAGTAATTACCCTCACCAAGGTCATCAATAACTCTACGTCCCTTATCATTCAACGTTGTTTCCATTTTCGCCATTGTCATAGGAAATCTGGGCTCATTAACAACATTATGCCAATCTAACGTGAAATACCAATTATATTTTGACGTCTCTTTAAATCTACGACCAAATCCGAGATAAGCGCCCATTTTGTCTCTATCATATTCGAACCCGTCAGGGCTCTTATTTCCATTTATGTAGTAGCCCAAATTGTTCCAAGCTCTTTTATAAGCGCCAACCTTCCAAGCTGTAACTTTTGCGCCCATATATGGCTGTTCAAAACTAAGCCAATACTCTGACCTGTTACCAAGTTCGAAACCAGTGCTAAGTTTATACCCCTTACCGCCGATGTTCATGTTTTCATAGCTTACACCACCACCAAAACCGCTTTCAGTACCATAAGCAACGTTAAAGCCCAAACGCCCTGTTTTACCCTCTTCAACGGTCAAGATTAAAATTATTTCTTCAGGTTTTTCAGCAGGCTCAAAATTAACATTTACATCATTGAAAAATCCTACTCCTTGTAATCTATTTAAAGTCAATCGCATCTTATTAGAATTAAAAAGTTCGCCCTCTTTGATTTTCATGTAACGTTTTACAACATGTGTTTTTGTGATTTTATTACCTTGAATTACTATTTGACTAATTACAGGCTCTATAATAACAACGGTAATTGCATCACCAGTTATCTGAACATCTGCAACGTTTGCCATAACATAGCCGTCCTGTTGATACTTCTCTTTGATTCTCTGAATATCATTTCGGAAAAATGTTCTATTGAAAATCATTCCAGGTTTTGTGAAAATTAAATCAGCAAGTTTTTCAGAAGAATAAACTGTATTGCCCTGAAAATTTATTGAGCCAACAACTGGATTTTCTTGAACTGTGAATGTAACATCAACACCAGCTTCTTTGTCTGTGACTTTGTAGTCTGTCGCTACAAAAAAACCTAACTCGAAAATAGCTTCCGCGTCTTTACGTAGTTTTTCTTCATCAACGGTTGCGCCAACTTTCGATGTAATTACACTAGATAAATGTTCAGTAACAACTTCCTTATTTCCCACAAAATTTATTGTAAGAATTTTAGCTCCTGGAAGATCTGGAACTTTCGACTCATTAGCGTCAGATGTCTTTAAATCTCCACTTTCAATAGCCTTATTAGGGCTTGCTATATCAGAAGAAGTGGGAGTTTGAGTAGCTTGTATATTTTGATCTAGTACTGCAACACTTGATGCACTGTTAGATGCAAGCGCAACTGAAAAAGATGAGATTATAAACAATGCAACCAACAGGGTAATAACTTTTATGCGAAGATGCACACAAACCACTCCTCTTATTTTCTCTAGAATTACAAAGTACATTATTTCAGTAAATGCATTATTTTACAACCTTTATTCCAAACGAATCTCCTCTTAACGCTTTTTCACCAACCTGAATCAACGTTAATAAATCTTCTTGTGCAATACTTTTAGCGACAGTATTACTTTTGAGTTCTTGCGGGATGTTTTCTGCATCTGTGACAGTTGTTTTTTTTGTTACTCTTTTAATTTTTTTTGTGTTTGCAACTTTTTCGCTTGATGCAGACGCAATTGACATTTGGGAACTTTCTGTAAAATCGGAACGAAAAACGCTAAGTAATTCAGCTTCCTCTTTTGTTAACCAGTTAAGATTTTTTACATTTTTATTGCTTTCAACAGTTAACTTAGAAACTGCATTCAACTTTTTTTCTGGCTCTATTGAAATAGGCATACTCGACAGCATCACTATAATCAATGCGATTCCTATAGTTTTAATATACATTGGCAATCCTGTTATAAATTTATGAAATGCAAACCTCTTAGTTTCTTCTGTAAACATACCACACAACTCATCACGTATTTCGCGTGTTTCAGCGTTGAGGCAGTCTGCCGCAGCTATGGCAGAATCCCAATGTTTGTTTTCAGACGCTACAGATAGCCGATCTAGCCATCGTCGTAATCTGATAATTCTTTTTTTCATGTTATGTCGCCTCTATCCTATAAAACTTAGATGCAATATCATTATCACCAATTATGACTCAGAAGTGGATTCAAATATATCATTTGCAAACCATTGATGAAGTTTGGATAGTGCTTTCCTTCGGATTCTATATACATGACTAACATCTAGGCTTATTTCTGCTGCAACTTTTTTTGCAGAATGGCCCTCTAAAATTAAAGCTTTTACTATGTCTGCTTCTCTTTCTGTAAGGACTTCAATAGCTTTATTTAAATCTATAGTCCAATCAGCGGAATCTGCCTCATTTGATAATAAGGCTGTTCTCATGCTCTGTTTTAAGAAAACAACTTCATCAACTGGAATTGGAGCTTTTGCTTCAACTCGTTGAAGGAAATTAATAAGACTCCCATTAATTTTATAATAAGCGTATGTTGAAAAACGGTTGTTACGGCTAATGTCAAAACCATCCACAGCCTTTATAAGCGCAATCATTCCTTCTTGTATAAGATCCGGATATGTACTATAAGAAACCTTATACTTTTTTGCTAACCAATAAACCATAGGCCGATAAGAAAGTATGAGTTCTTCTCGAGCGTTATCATCTCCTCGAGAACAAGCGCACCATAACTCATTTTCATGTTTATCACGTAATTCTTTTGAGATTGATTCGTTTACACAATCTTCAACCATGTTAACGTGTCCTCGCAGACATAAGATTTATGTTACTTCAACTATAATAGACATTGTTAATTTTACCATACAAATGAGTGATAATTACAAAAGAGTTAGCTTTGATACAACGTTGTCTTTCACTTTTAAATGCATTATGTCATTATAAAATAATATCGTCGCTTTTTTGTTTTCAGTTATGCTCATTCCAGACACAGAACAGTTGTCAAGTCTCATTTTCCAAAAAACATTGCTTTTGGGTTGATTAAGCATTGGCACAAATAATGTTCTGAGCAGTGCGCCATGTCCAACTACAATCAGATTTTTTTCAGATGAGTTTAATATCTTATCTGCGACTTTACGTGCTCTGTTGAAAACAGAGTCGCATTTTTCGCCACCTGGGACTTCCACATCAAGCTGTGCGTTCATCCACTTGTTGAAGAATTCATATCCGTATTTTTTAACTATTTCAGCTCCAGTAAGCCCTTCCCATTCTCCGAAATCAATTTCCTTTAAATCTTCCCACACCTCAAAGTCAGTTTTAGAAAGTTTTTCTTCAATAAGTTTCGCTGTAGTAATTGCTCTAAGCAAAGGACTAGTTACAATTTTGACATTCTTATCTCCTAAAAAGGCAAAACGCAAACCTGTGAGAGTAGCTTGAACTTCTCCTTCCTCTGAAAGAGGAATGTTAGAAACACCTTGGTATCTAAACTCCCTATTCCATTCCGTAACACCATGACGAACAAAATATACTCTTCTGCCGTCTGACTTCAAAACGCCGGGCGCTTCCAATGTCCCGACTAAACTATTCAAACCGTTTAATTTTAGATCGCTCATAGAAGTCTCCTTAAAGCACTTTTGCTCTTGAGATGGTCATCACAAGGAAATGATTTTACTTAACACATTATAGGCTGAATAAAGGACAAATAAAACTACAAGTCAATACTATGGATTTGACAAAATAAAAAAGGTCTCCGATTAAAAATCGGAGACCTTGATAATCTTTGGAGCCAGCGTCCGGATTCGGACCGGAGACCTGCGCATTACGAGTGCGCTGCTCTACCAACTGAGCTACGCTGGCAGAATAAAATGGCGGTCCCAAGGGGGTTCGAACCCCTGTTACCGCCGTGAAAGGGCGGTGTCCTAGACCTCTGGACGATGGGACCGCATAGAAATGGTGAGCCGTTCGGGACTCGGACCCGAGACACCCGGATTAAAAGTCCGGTGCTCTACCAACTGAGCTAACGGCTCGTATCTAGCTCCACGATGGGTTATTTTACAGTTTTATTTAGAAATGTCAATAGCGACAATGCAAACAAGTTGGATTAACTTTATAATAAATTGGTGTTGCAGAGATTTTCTTGACACTCTATAGAACCAATTTGTGTTGACAGCCAATGCTCAGCGGGATGTTTCCCCATGCCAAGCCAGGTCGCTATTTGAAGGTGTAGACATTTTACTCCAAAAGGTACCTCTTTCAAATCTATCCCGCCGACACCCTTTATAAATATCTGATTTAGTAATTTGCAAGAGAAGGTTTCTATGAAATCCTCAGTTCTTTTATCTATGAGTTTTTTTCTTAAGACCTGATATGATTTATGCCAATTATCAATCTCGAGAGGTTTTGAGCGAAATATTTCTTCTAGCTCAGATACTTTTTGGTTTGACTCAAGTGTGCCACATTTTTTATTAAGATAAGGACAAGTCAGCCAAAAAATCGTAGGAAATGGGAGTCCATCAGCTGAAAATGGTCTGCATACAACAACTTGTGGAAACCCCTGAGAACAGCGTTTAGCAACAGCAACAACTTGAGACATGGTAAAGTTTCGTCCCTTATTTTGAGCCAAAAGAATGATTTTATCATTATCACTTATTGGCGTCCAAAAAGTCGGAGGGAATGCGCTCTCCTCCGACTTAAAATTTAATTTCTCATTTTGCATTTAATCGTCATTTTTCCCCGAATTGTTAC
Source organism: Synergistaceae bacterium (assembly GCA_012728165.1). Classification (GTDB taxonomy): domain Bacteria; phylum Synergistota; class Synergistia; order Synergistales; family Synergistaceae; genus JAAYFL01. Next base: position 8,158 of record JAAYFQ010000136.1, read on the forward strand.
TTCCTGTTCGCTTCTTTGTACCACGGGAATCTTTATTCTTGTTATTTAAATCGGCTATCTTTTCATCACTAAACTTCAAAAAGTTAGTCAATTTTTTTTCAAAATCTTCCTCTCGGTGTTGTACCACGGGTGCGTGTGCTTCCTTTGCCTGCATAACTTTTACTGAAAGGTCAATTCTGCCCTTATCATCAATTTTTATAACCTTTGCATCAACTTTTTGTCCCATTTCAAGAACATCTTCAACTTTTTTTACGTAGCCATGTGAAAGTTCTGAAATATGAATCATTGCTTTTTGTCCGGACTCAAGTCTCACAAAAGCACCATACGGAGCAATGTGCTCAACTATTCCGGTAAGTACATCACCAACGTTAACTTTGGACTTATTTTCTTCCATTTGTGGTTCTAACCTCCAAGTATTTTTTCTTTACATTTTTATTTATATTAATTCAACTGCTAGAGACGGATTTTACCATATAAATCAAGTTTGAAACATATTAACATTATAAAAAACTATTTAACGACTTTTTTAAATACATCTAGAACCATTTCTGTCTGAAATGGTTTTATAAGAAATTCTAGAGCCCCTGCTTTTATGGTTTCTATAACAAGGCTCTGTTGTCCCAGTGCGCTGACTACAATTACACTAATGTTAGGGTATTCAGACTTAAATGTTTTAATTGATTCTACCCCGTCAAAACCTTCCATTGTTAAATCTAATGTAACGAAATCTGGATTTAATGTTTTACATTTTTCCAGAACTTCCTCCATGTTGGCAACATCGCCTACAACTTCATAATCATTGCGCGTCAAAATTTCCTTCAGTACACCGCGCATATAGGCAGAACTATCTGCAATCAAGATTTTTTTTTTCATTATACTCTCCTATTTTTTGCTTAAAGTAACCCCTAGCTCTTCAAGAAAAACTGAACTAAGAATCTTTATGTAAGTTCCTTTCATTCCCAAACTTCTGCTTTCAAGTATACCAGCACTTCCAAGTTTTCTAAGAGCGTTTACTATAACACTTCTAGTAACCCCAACCCTATCTGCTACCTTGCTAGCTATTACAATCCCTTCGCAAGAATCTAGCTCTTTTATTACATGACGCATAGATTCTACTTCCGAATACGAGAGCACTTTCATTGCCATCTGCACTACGATAAACTCTCTGCTACGTTCTTCTATCAAACGACCCCTGTCATTAAGCATTTCAAGTGCAAACACTGTTGAAAGGTACTCTGCAAGTACAAGGTCTCTTGTATCAAACTGGTATCCAAAACGTGCAAGAATCAAAGTGCCAAGTCTTTCACCAGAGCCATTAATTGGAACAATAAGAACATTTTTATTCGAATATGTACAGGGTTGATCAGCGTATGCACAAAGTCCGTGGTCTGTATAATTTAAAACAGATTCGTAAACATTGTTCATTTTTGCGACATAAGAATCAGGCATTGATTCTGCAAGAAGAATATCTGTCATTATAGAACAATCATAATCACTAATCCAAGCATACCCCAAGAGCTTGCCTTTTTTGTCCATAACATACACATTTGCTACTAATAAATCTGACATGAGCCTTGCAAGCTTTGGATAGTCAGGTTTTCCTATATTGTTATTAGACTGCAAAACACGACCAACTTCTCTGGTTTTTTCGAGAAGATCCTGCATTGCTGCCTGGTCTTGAATTTTTGGACGTGCTTCAATTAATTCTTTAGGCGTCTCCATAAGAAAAATCACTCCTTAAATTCCTTTTGCTTTAATCATATGCTCTTGGATGAGCGGACATATAGCTTTTCTTTGTTTGTTCCGTGGTTATAGAAAGATATCTCTGTGTTGTTGCAATACTCTCATGACCTAAAAGTTCTTGAACAACGCGAAGTGGAGCTCCGTTTTCAAGCATATGTGTTGCAAAGCAGTGTCTTAATGTATGAGGAGAAATTCCATGAAGTCCAACTCTTGCTGCAGAACGCAAAACAACTCTGTGTACTGTTCTTACAGTTAATCTTTTTGTGTCACCTTTTTTTGAAGTAAAAAGTGGTCCTTTGCGTTCAACACAATTTATTAATGACCATGCTTCAAGCAGTTCTGTAGATTTTTTTCCAAAAGGGGCAATCCGCTCTTTAGAACCCTTACCCATTATGCGAAATGTTCTTGATTCAATCTCAATCATTTCCCAGTTTAAACCAATTAACTCGGAGACACGTAGTCCTGATCCGTACATAAGTTCAAGTATCAATCTGTCCCTGTCATAATATTTACCTGGAGCTGGGCCTTTAGTTAAAAGCCTATCTGTATCTTCATATGATAATGCTCTTGGCAGAGAAGAAGGCAACTTGGGGCCTTTTAGTCCCATTACAGGATTAGATACTAATACTCCTCTACTTGTTAGCCAATGCAAAAAACCCCTGACCGCGGATAATTTTCTCGCAGCAGAAGTTTTCGCATTGCCAATACCTATTATGTTACTTAAAAAAATTCTAACAGAATCTAAATCAATATCAGCAACATCGTTTATACCCTGTTTTTCTAAATATTCAGCAAATTGTTTTAAATCAACCGAATAACTAACAAGCGTATTATTTGAACGCCCTCTTGTTTGAAGGTAGTCTATGAAGGAATCGATGTTTGACTGAATATTATTAACCATAGAGTAATTCTAACAGTAAAATAGCAAATTTCAAGAAAATTCACCAATAATGTATATTTGAAACTATTTAAAAAATATTAATTAATCGTTTAATAGCTTTCTGAAAAGTTAATCTATGGGAAAAGACAGCTGTTATCTTCAATGAATTTATTCATGTGTTCTATTGACCTTTCAGCATAAGCTTCACAGCGAAGAGCACGTTTATAAATTTTCTTTCCCGGAAGTTTCGGGAAAATTCCTAAATTAACATTCATTGGTTGAAATGTATCTGGCGTTGCAGTGTTCAAATAATTTATAAGAGAACCGATGGCGGTCTCTTTTGGAAAAACCGGCATTTCTAATCCCTCAAGATGTGCATACATAAAAACGGCAGCAGCCATTCCCATAGAGATACTTTCGACATATCCCTCTACTCCTGTTATCTGACCAGCTAAAAAAAATGACTCCTCTCCGTTTAGACGCAAAGAGTTGTCTAGTACCTTTGGCGCACAAACAAATAGATTTCTATGCATAACTCCTTTACGCACAAATTCGGCATTTTTTAATGCAGGAATCATGCGAAAGACTCTTTCTTGCTCACCCCATTTTAGGTTCGTTTGAAACCCTACCATGTTGTAAAGTGTTCCTTCTTCGTTGTCTTGACGAAGCTGTACAACTGCGAAAGGTGTTTCTTCACTGTTATTTGTCATACTGAACCCAACTGGACGCAACGGACCAAAGAGTAATGTTTGCTCTCCACGTTTCGCTATTACTTCAACCGGTAGACATCTCTCAAAATGCCGCATTTCTTCAATTTCAAAACTATGCCTGGGTGCACTTTCAGCATTTACAAGCGATTCCCAAAATGCATGATATGTTTCTTTGTCCATAGGGCAATTAATGTAATCACCCGTGTCTCCATATCGATTTGCCCTGAATGAACAGTCTTTATCAATGCTCTCGGTCGTGATTATCGGCGCAACCGCATCATAAAAATAAAGAAGGCTTTCGCCTACTTTATTTTTGAGTTGCTCTGCAAAATCAGATGATGTAAGGGGTCCTGTCGCAATTATCACAGGAGAGGCTGGGATTTCAACAATTTCTTTACGCATTACTTTAATTTTGGAATGTGATGAAATTTTATCAGTGACCATTTTTGCGAATAAATCTCTATCTACTGCAAGGGCATTCCCTGCTGGAACTTTAGTTGCCTCTGCACACTGAATAAGCAAACTGTTAAGTATTTTTAACTCTTTTTTTAGTATTCCTGCAGGTGTTGTCGTCTTTTCCCCGCCAAAAGAATTACTGCAAACAATCTCACTCAAAAGAGAAGTTGAATGGGCTGGTGTTTTTGTATCTGGTCTCATTTCGTACAAATGAACAGAAATACCGCGTTCTGCAAGCTGCCACGCAGCTTCTGCTCCAGCAAGTCCACCTCCAACAACCGTTACAGGTTTAAATGTCCGTTTCAAGGTTTTCTTTTTCGGCTAGATTTTCTGATATATTTTGATCGGCTTGCAGTTTTGGATTCTTCCAGGCTATATAATCACAATCAGGATATTTAGAACAACCATAGAAGAAACGGCCTTTTACCTTTCCCTTTGAAGCTTTTCTGCGAATAAGCTCACCTTCGCCACACTTTGGACATTTTACGCCTGTCGTTCTGACTATTTTCCTAGTATATTTACATTCCGGGTAACCCGTACAGGCTATAAATTCACCAAATCTACCATGCTTTAAAATAAGATCATTGTTACATTCTGGACATTTTTCGCCTATATATTCAGGTTCTGGATGCATATTTTCAGCATTTTTCGTAACATCATCCAAATTGGGTTTAAAGCCACTCCAAAACGTTGATATTACGTCTCGCCATTGATTCGTACCTGACTCGATTTTATCAAATTCTTCTTCCATATTTGCTGTGAAGTTTTCATTTATAAGGTTAGAAAAATGTTTTACAAGAAATTTGTTGACAATGCGTCCCAACTTTGTAGGAATTAATCTTCTATCTTCTTCGCCTCTTTCAACATATCTTCTAGTAGACAGCGTGTCGATAATTACAGCATATGTTGAAGGACGACCTATCCCCTTTTCTTCAAGAACTTTTACAAGACCCGCTTCCAAATAACGTGCAGGTGGGCGTGTATATTTCTGTTCTTTGACTAAATTGTTGATTTTTAGTTTTTCACCATCAATCGCAGGTTTTATGATTGTATCCTTAACTCCCAGTGGGTATAGACAGCCCCATCCATCAAAAGTTACAACAATACCTGATTGTTTAAGACTATAGTCGCCGCTATTGCATATCAATGTTGATCGCGATATTTTTGCGTCAGCAGTCTGGCTTGCTACAAAACGGCTCCATATAAGCTGATAAAGTTTGTATTGTTCCGGTGAAAGATTACCTTTTATTGAATCAGGTGTTATGAATGGATCGGTTGCTCTAATCGCCTCATGTCCTTCTTGAGATTTAGATTTAAGTGTATGTTCATTTGGCTTGGATGGTAAATAATTCTTTCCTAAAACCTCTTCTATATACTTACGTGAAGATGTAATTGCTTCTGGAGCAATTCTTAAGCTATCTGTACGCATATAAGTAATTAGACCTGTTGGCCCTCTCCCTGGAATTTCTACGCCCTCGTAAAGTGACTGTGCTATTCTCATTGTTCTTTTTGGAGCAAAACCACAACGGCGAGATGCTTCCTGCTGTAATGTACTAGTCTTAAACGGTGGCAAGGCAGACTTAGCTGTTTTTTTCGCTGTAAATTTATCAACAGTCAATTGATTTGATTTTATAGTCTGCTCAATTTTTTTTGCTTGATCCACATTCGTTATCTTTAAAGGCTTATCTTTATATTTATCAAGTCTTAGAGTGTATTTTCTCTTTGCTGAATCTATGGATTCGGCATCGACATCTATAAGCCAATATTCTTCAGGAATAAATTTATCTATTTCGTCTTCTCGTTCACATATAATTCTCAATGCAACAGACTGAACTCTTCCTGCAGAAAGTCCTCTTTGGACTTTATACCAGAGCAGAGGGCTAAGTTGATAACCTACCAAACGGTCCAAAATACGACGTGCTTGCTGCGCATTAACTTTATCCATATCAACTTCTTCTGGATTTACGACTGCACTTGCCACTCCGCTTTTTGTAATTTCATGCATTTTAATACGGCATTTTGACTTAGGATCTATCTCTAAAAGAGTGGCTAGGTGCCATGCAATAGCCTCACCCTCGCGGTCAGGGTCAGATGCGAGTAAGGTCTCTTGGCTAGCGTCAGATGCACCTTTCAATGTTCGAATGAGTTCTGCCTTACCTCTTACCTTTATATATTCAGGTTCGAAATCATGTTCAACGTCAATTGCAAGACGAGCTTTTGGGAGATCTCGGACATGGCCAATACTGGCTAATACGCGATATTTACTTCCAAGTATTTTTTCGAGTGTTTTAGCTTTTGCTGGGGATTCAACAACAACGAGTGTTTTACCTTCATATGCGGAAAACTTTTTAGTTTTCTTTTTAGTAGGTTTTTTCACAGCTGTTTTTTTCTTCGCAATGGTTTTTACAATTTTCTTTTTAGTTTCTGACTTTTTAACTGACGAAGTGGTTTTCTTTTTCGCAGTATCTATTGTTTTTTTTGTTTTTGCCACCAATTCTTTTTCATTTGTCATTAACGACACCTCTTTCAAGCATTTACGCTAAATCTACCAGGTGCAGATGTATATACTATTTCTTTGGCAGATAAAATTGCAATAATTTTCAACACGTTTGCGGCGCCCATATTAACTTCATTTGCAATGTTGTCAATAGTGTGTCCACCACTGCGTTGTAAAAATTTAACAATAGACGCCTCTTCTAGAGAGAGATTATCAAGACATAAAGAATAGATATTAGTTTGATCTTTAAATAATAATTTCTGTTCTTTTTGTATTCCCCAAAATACTTCATCGTTTATATAAGGATATGCACCGTCAAAGATTAGTTTATTACATCCTTCTGAAACTTGTTCATTTATATGGCCAGGAACAGCCCAAACTTCTCTACCAAGATCCAAAGCAAGCCTTGCTGTTATCATGGCTCCGCTTTTTAGTGGTGCCTCTACAACGATAAGTTTTTCTGATAGCGCAGCAACAAGCCTGTTTCTTCTTGGAAAGCGCCATGCTTCTCCTTTTACACCAAGAGGGAATTCCGAAATTAATGCTCCTTTGTCGCATATTCTATCAAAAAGTTCCCGATTTGACTGTGGATAAACCACATCAACTCCATTGCCAAAAACGGCAACTGTCTTTCCATCTGCGTCGCAGACCCCATTATGTGCAAATCCATCAATGCCCGCGGCACCACCACTAATTAAAGGGACATTCGCTTTTGCGCAATGAATACCTATACGTTCAGCTATTCTTTGTCCATAAATCGTACATCTTCTTGTGCCGACAACCCCTACAGGTCTAGTTATAAGGTCTATTATTTGTCCTTTCCAGTAGAGGACAAGGGGTGCATCTTTAAGATTAGAGAGTGTTTTAGGATATTGGGCATCAAGAAATGGAATAATGTTGATTCCAAATTTCTGGCATTTTTCAAATTCTTTTTCAGCCCATCCTGATCGTTCGTTTTCGCGTATTTTTGTCAGAGAATTTTCACTAATACCAAATTCTTTTATTTTATCAAAATCATCTTTCCATAATGAGCTCAGTATGACATTTTGAGAAGATAATTTGTGCCAGGCGCGAATATCTAATCCTACTTTGTTAAGTAAAAGAAGAGCTTTTAGGACCTCATCCATGAAAGGGCTTCTCCTTCTCTATAACTTAGTGCTTCTGCGACATGCTGAATCTCTATACGTTCTGAATTTTCAAGATCAGCTATAGTACGTGATACACGAAGAACACGAGAAAGCCCTCTACCAGAAAGACGAACTCGATTGAGGGACTTGAGAAGAAATTCTCTTACCTCTGGTTTTATTTGAACATAATGCCGAAGGATTTTTTCTGGTATTTCTGAGTTGCATTGGAAGCCAAATTGTTCCCATCTTTTTTGTTGACGTAATCTTGCTGTCTTTACTCTTTCACGAACAACGAAGCTACTTTCACCTGTTTTTCCTTTAAGTGACACAAGCTCCTCTGGCATTAGCCTTGGAACAGATATATGAAGATCTATTCTGTCTAATATAGGACCAGACAATCGTCTTCTATAACGATCTAAAGAAGAAGGAGAACAGGTGCACCTTTCAACCGGATCGCCTGAATAGCCACATGCACATGGATTGCATGCTGCTACCATAAGTACTTTTGCAGGATATACTACACTGCCTGCCGCTCTACTAACAGTTATTTGCCCATCTTCAAGTGGTTGGCGTAATGATTCCAGAACATCCCGCGTGAATTCAGGAAATTCATCAAGAAAAAGAACACCTCTAGATGCCAAACTTATCTCTCCAGGTCTTAGGTGTACGCCACCACCGCATATTGCTACAGCACTCGCAGTATGGTGAACGGAACGAAAGGGTCTTTCGTACAAAGTTGCAAAATCAAGTCCTGCTGTGCTTTTAAGCAAAAGAACTTCCATAAGTTCTTTATAAGAAAGTGGAGGTAATATTCCTTTAAGTGCTCTGGCAAGCATTGTTTTACC
>JAAYFQ010000137.1 GCA_012728165.1 Synergistaceae bacterium
ATAAGAGTTGATCTTTCTTTTGTCAGAGACCTTGGCTATTACAGTGGTCCTATTTTTAACGTGTACTCCTCCAAGAAAGGTTCTTTGCTTGGCGGCGGCGGTCGTTATGATGGGCTTCTTTCAAAAGTAGGAATAGAGGGACAGGCTTCTGGTTTTGCACTAAATCTTAAAGATCTTGCCACATATTGTGTTGATGAATCTCCATCTCCATCACTGATGCTTTGGTGTGGAAGTCCAGAGAATGCAGTAGAGGGATTGCGCTATGCAGACAGCCTCTATAAAAAGGGAATTTCTTTTGAGTTGAGCTGGAACAATGATAAATCAGATTCCATAAGGATTGCCAGGCTTAGAGGTTATGATTGGTGGATCGATTATAAAGGTAAAGAAGTAATATCATTAAAAAAAGAAGAGAAATTGAATATAACAGAATTTGAAGGGCGAGTGTTCTCATGTTAACGTTTGCCTTGCCTACAGGACGATCACTTGCTTATGCAATAGAAATACTAAGTGGAGCAGGATTGCCTGTCGAAAAATTAAAAAAAGCTGGCCGTAATCTTGTCATAGAAGAAGGAAGTTTTCGTTACCTTCTTTCAAAACCTGCAGATGTCCCTGCTATGGTCTATTACGGAGTTGCCGATCTCGCACTTGCAGGTAGTGATGTAATAGAAGAAGCAGAGATAGCACTTACTGAGTTATTGGATACAGAACGAGGCAAGTGTGTTATGGCGGTGGCAGGACCGGCAGCGATAGCTGAAAAGTTTAAAGGAGATATCAGTGGGCTGATGGGTCTTAAAGTTGCGACAAAATACACAAGAGTCGCGGAAAAAACTTTTGCTTCATGGGGCGCCCAGATAAAATTATTGAAACTTCATGGCTCGGTTGAACTTGCTCCAGCACTCGGACTGAGTGACTGCATATTTGATATTGTAGAGACAGGTTCTACACTTCGTGCCAACGGACTTATTGTTATAAAAGAAACGTCTCCTGTTTCTCTGCGTCTAGTGGCCAGCAGAGGAGCTGTTCAGATGAACTGGACATCTATGGCTGAAGTTGTTGAGTCTATAGAAAAATATGTTAAAGATAGCGCAAAAACAATACAATAAGCATAATTTGTCGTAAAATGTTTTAAGTAACGCAAAATAGCTATTTAATATTTATAGATGTATCCAATTTTGTTCATGGGAGATGGCATAAATGAAAACTGAAGTTATACGCAAAACAAAAGAAACACAAATATCACTTACTCTTGAATATCCAGGGACAGAAAGAAACATCGATACTGGCTGTGGATTTCTTACTCATATGATTGATTTGATGTGCCATAGAGCTGGACTTGGAATAACTATTGAAGCTAAAGGCGATGTCGAAATCGACTATCACCACCTTACTGAAGATCTCGGAATTGCGCTAGGACAGGCTCTTCGCACTATTGCAAAAGAGAGCGGAGGAATAAATAGATACGGATGGTGCATGCTTCCAATGGATGCGTCACTTGCACGTGTAGCTCTTGATTTTAGCGGACGAGGCGGAGCATATTTTAAGGGTGGCTTTCCAACGGAAAAATGCGGAGATTTTGATATGGAACTAGTATTTGAATTTTTTCTCGCTTTAGCGCGTGAAGGCGGAATTACTCTGCACATTGGAATACTAGAAGCAGATAACTCACACCATGCCGCAGAAGCAATATTTAAAGGCGTTGGAATGTCTATTAGACAGGCACTAATTCCTGCTTCCATTGATCCTAGCACAAAAGGAAAGTGGCTTTGATATTACTTCCAGCTATAGATCTTTATGAAGGGAAAGTTATACGTCTTTCGGAGGGGGATTTTTCACGCAAATCATATTATGACGTTTCTCCGCTCGATGCTGCAAAAAAAATTCTTGATGCCGGATGTGACTACATACACATAGTGGATTTAGAAGGAGCTAAGCTTGGAAAGCCTTGCCATCTAAAAGAATTAGAAAAGATTGCGTCACTTGGTATGTTTACACAATATGGTGGAGGGCTTCGTTCGGAAGGCTCAGTGAAAGAAGCTCTTGAGTCCGGAGCAGATAGAGTCATGATAGGAAGCCTTCTTTTTAAAAACCCCGATATGCCAAGTCTTATTAGCAATGAATTTGGTATTGCTGCAATGCCTGCGATAGATATAAAAGATGGCAAAGTTGTTCATTCTGGATGGCTAGAAAATACAGAACTTACTGCAGCGAATGCGATAAAAACTTTATCGAAGACAGGGTTCAAAGTTTTCCTCGTCACAGATACTGAGAGAGACGGCTTGATGAGTGGAATTAGAACGGAACTCTATAGTCCTCTTATCAGTGATAGCTACGAAATAGTTGCCGCTGGCGGAATTACAACAGATAAAGACATAATCGCGCTGGCAAAAATCGGAGTTAGTGGAGCTGTAGTAGGAAAAAGCCTTTATGAAGGTGGAATAACTCTGAAAGAAGCACTTAATGCCGCAAAACTCGGAGGACAATAATTATGGATATAAATGTGAATCTTGTTAAATTTAATGATGAAGGTTTAGTTCCGGTAGTTGTTCAGGATGCTATCAGTGCAGAAGTTTTGATGGTCGCATGGGCAAATGCTGACTCGTTAAAGCTAACGGCAGAATGCGGAGACCTTGTTCTCTGGAGTCGTTCACGCGGGGAGTTATGGCGCAAGGGAGAGACAAGCGGGAATGTAATGCGCTTGCTTGAACTTCGAATAGACTGCGATGGAGACACTCTGCTTGCCATAGTAAATCCTATTGGTCCAGCATGCCATACAGGAGCGCGCACCTGCTTCTTCCGCAGTTTTTATGGTAAAGAAGATTCTACAGAGAGTACTTTCTTAGGACGTCTTTGGTATTTTCTTAATAAACGTAAAAATGAAAATCCGAAAGAAAGCTACACTGCCAAGCTTTTGGCCAGAGGTGCGTCACGTGTTGCGCAAAAAGTTGGCGAAGAGGGCGTTGAAACGGCACTTGCCATTGCAACAAATGATAAAGACGGCTTCTGTTATGAAGCCGCAGACTTGCTCTATCACCTTCTTGTCGGATGTATAGCAACAGGAGTTTCAATTGATGCAATTTTAAGAGAGCTCGCTTCTCGTAACAAGGAAAAGTAAAACTGGTAACTAAAATTGATCAGATTGTTACTTGTGATGCCGCTATTGAAAGGGCAACTTTTTTGCTTGTTTGTAACATACATAAAAGAGCGACGCCGCGGTATTTTTAATGTTTAAAGGTAGTATAGAAACGCTGAAGGAGGCAGAATAATGCATGTTCGAAGAATAATTCCCTGTCTTGATATAAAAGACGGAAGAGTGGTTAAGGGAGTAAATTTTGTTGATTTTCGTGACGCAGGTGATCCTGTCGAATGTGCAAAAGCATATCAAGACGCCGGAGCAGATGAAATAGTTTTTCTTGATATCTCAGCCACCAGTGAAGGACGTGACACCGTAGCGTGTCTAGTAAGCAAAGTTGCAGAGCAGCTTTCTGTTCCGTTTTCTGTAGGCGGAGGAATTCGTACTGTGAATGACATGAGTGCGATACTTGACGCAGGAGCTGATAAAGTTTCTTTAAATTCGGCAGCTGTAAAAAATCCCTCCCTTATATCAGAAGGAGCGGAGGCATTTGGTAGCCAGCGTATTATTGTTGCGATAGATGCGAAACAAAAAGCTGAAGGAGGCTGGGAAGTTTATACAGCCGGAGGGAATAATGCCACTGGGCTAGACGCAGTTGAATGGGCAATGAAAGCAGAGCGTCTCGGCGCAGGAGAAATTCTTTTGACAAGCATGGATAAAGATGGCACAAAATCAGGTTATGATCTGGAACTTACCGCGGAAATCAGTAGCAAGGTCAAAATTCCCGTGATAGCTTCCGGAGGAGCGGGAACATACGAACACTTTTATGATGTTCTTACAAAGGGAAAGGCAAGTGCAGTTTTAGCTGCCTCGCTCTTTCATTTTAATGAAATTTCTATTCCAAAACTTAAAGAATATTTACAAAAACGGGGCATTTTAGTGAGTAAATAGTCCCGCAAAAAGCGAAAGAAAAGCAACATTCGCTAAGCAACTTTCAGAATTTGACTCGTAACAGATTGTACAAGAAAAGGGGCGTTTTTGAAGCCATAAAACATGCTGCATAGATAAAAAACAAGTCTGTCCTTTAAAATTAATTAAGGACAGACTTTTCATATGTGCACTAAAGATTGTGCTTTTTATATAGTGATTGTTTTTAGCGAATCAGTTTATTGAAAAATTATATTATTTCTTTAGGCGTAAAGTAGCCGCCATTGCGTGAGCAGAAAGTCCTTCGTTTCTTGCCATAATATCAGCAGTATGAGCAAGTTCTTTTATTCCAACTGCTGTAATGCGCTGGAAAGTACAAATCTTTAGAAAAGTCATTACAGACACTCCGCCTGTGTAACGAGCTGCGCCGCTTGTTGGCAGAGTATGGTTTGTTCCTGCTACATAATCGCCAAAAACCTCAGCGGCTCCCTCTCCAATAAATAAAGAGCCGTAATTACGAAGCAAGGGTTCTATGGAATCGGGATTCGAAATATTTATCTCAAGGTGTTCTGGCGCATGGTCATTTGCAATCTCAGCTGCTTCTTCAAGAGAGTCGACAATAATTATCTGTCCATTGTTTTTCCAAGAAACAGAAGCAACATCAGCTGTGTCTAACTCAAGCAGCTGTCGCTCAATCTCTTTTTCTACATTTTTGGCAAGTTCCAACGAAGTAGTAACAAGAATTCCTATTGCATCAAGATCATGCTCTGACTGTGCCAACAAGTCAGCTGCAACTATATCGACACGAGAGTCGGCATCGGCAATTATGAGTACCTCACTGGGTCCTGCAATAAAATCTATTCCTACTTGACCATAAACTTGTCGTTTAGCTTCCGTTACATATTTGTTTCCAGGGCCAACAATCATTGCGACAGGCTGGATGCTTTCTGTTCCATATGCGAAAGCTGCAATTGCTTGTGCTCCGCCAACTGCATAGATTTCATCAGCACCTGCTATGCGAAGTGCAGCAATAGTTGCTGGATGTGGAAGAGTGCTCCCTTGCATTGGAGGAACAGCAGCACAAACTCGCGGCACTCCAGCCACCTTTGCTGGAATTACAAGCATAAGGGCAGACGAAAAGAGAGGGTAACTGCCCCCTGGAACATAGCAACAACAGGAATCTACTGGTATAACCTTGTGCCCCAGGAAAACTCCAGAAGAGGTTTCTGTAGACTCAACAGAGTGCAGACTACTTGCCTGTATCTCTGCGAAATTCTTTATGTTTTTTGCGGCGAGTTCAATTGCTTCTCTTAGTTCTTTCGAAATACTTGAGCATGCGTTCTCTATTTCTAAGTCAGATACTCTGAAGGATTCAGAGTAAGCTCCCCCGAATTTTACGTTGTACTCAGAAAGAGCCTTGTCTCCACCACTTCTTACTTTTTCAATAATTTCTTTCACAGTGGAAAATACTGAAGAAGTATCTTCGACCTTTTTCTTCATTGCTTCCTTATATATGTACATTAGAATCACTCACAATCGTGTATTATTTCGTCACGTTAAAATAACACTATAAACAGGGCGTGTCAACAAAAATCAGTCAACGAAACTCTTTCTAAATCATGTACTAAGAGTTAGCTTTAAAAGAGTGACCGAAAACCTTTGTGCATAATAAGAAGTTGTAATTTAGTATATATAACAAAAACCGTCAAAGAAAATGTGATTAAGAAGAATCAATTGAATAAAAAAGACATAGACATTAAAAACAAAAAGTCAGGGAATCTTGCAGTAACTTAGAAAAACAGTAATTAAAAATCATGAAAAAGTTTTATAATCAATCAAGTTGTGTTAAAATCGGACCTTGGTGTTATGAACTAGAGTTACATGGAAAAGTAGATTAAGGATAAGGGCTCGTGTATTTCGATTTCCCTTTGCACGACATTTTGTAACATTCGAGAAAGAGGCAGGGTAAAGATGTCATTATCGAGTGCAGAAAGATTTTTGAAAGATCTTTTAACAAATCCTTCATTTTTATTAAAAATAGCAGAGCTTCCAGAAGCTGAGATTGCACCTGCTCTCAGACAGGCCGGGTTCAATTTTACGTCTAGAGAAATTGATGATTTAGTATGTAAAGAATTTTATAATATAAAGAACAGGCTTCATTTAGGAGAAGGGGATGTACGTGATCTCATCATGCAAAAGTGGGGCAAATATATGCCATAAACATTGCTTCTGTACAACGTTTCTTTCCCAAAAACTTTCCTAATATGTGCAAAAAATCTCTTTATTTTTACGACAATGGTGATAGAATTATCAAATTATATATGGGGCAGAGTTATTTTTTGCGCTGTAGATGTTTTATATGTAAAAATACAAGTCTAGATGAATGTTCAAGGAGGAAAAATAAATGAGACTTCCATCATTCTGCGGAGGAATACATCCACCACAGAATAAAGAATTAACTGTAAACAAAGAAATAGAAAATTATTTGCCCACCGGTGAGCTAGTTTTTCCAATGGCGCAGAATATTGGTGCCTTAAACGAGCCTGTAGTAAAAAAGGGTGACACGGTACTAGTTGGACAAAAAATTGGAAACAACAATGCATTTGTTTCTGCACCGATTCTTTCAAGTGTTTCAGGTACAGTCAAAGATGTTGGTATGCGTCTTACCTCATGTGGAATGCTTGAAACATGCGTAGTAATCGAGAATGACGAAAAATATGAAAAAGACTTATCTTGGATTCCTTTGCCAAATTACGAAAATAACGATCCAAAAGAATATATCGCACGCATACGTGAAGCCGGAATCGTCGGTTACGGTGGCGCAACCTTTCCAACTGCAGTAAAACTTACGCCTCCAGATCCAAAGTGTATTAAATGGCTTATAGTTAATGCTGCTGAGTGTGAACCATATTTGAATTGTGACAATAGGCTCATGATTGAAGAACCAGGAAAAATTGTTAAAGGACTAAAGCTTTTAATGAGGCTTTTTCCCGAGGCAGTGGGTGTTATTGGAATAGAAAGTAATAAACCCGAAGCCATTGCAGTAATGAAGGAAGAGCTAAAAAAACAAAACGCATTTAAAATATCTTTACAGCCTCTTGTGGTTAAATATCCTCAGGGTGCCGAAAAAATGTTGATAGAGGCTCTGACAAAGCAAGAATATGTTATGACAGCTCTTCCAGCAGATGTAGGCTGTCTTGTTTTAAACGTTCGTACAGTTCACCAGATATACGAAGCAATAGCCGAAGGACTCCCTTCTACAACTCGCGTTGTCACAGTAACAGGAGATGCTATTGTAAATCCAAAAAACATACGTGTTCCGTTAGGCACTTCTGTCAGAGAGCTTATAGAGTTTTGCGGCGGATTCAAAGAAGAGCCAGCCAAAATAATTTCTGGTGGCCCTATGATGGGGATCACACTGCGCTCAATGGAAGTTCCTGTTGTAAAGGGAACTTCTGGCATTCTCGCATTAACCAAAAAATCAGCACATCTAAAAGAAGAGTTTGCGTGTATCCGTTGCGGACGTTGCGTAGAGGCCTGTCCAATGGGACTGTTGCCAAACACCTTAAATAAAGTTGTACTTTTGCGTGATTATGTAGCATTTGAAGAAACCGGCGGGCTCAACTGTATCGAGTGCGGTTCTTGCTCATACGTATGCCCTGCAAACCGTCATCTAACACAGACCTTCCGAGATGGAAAGGTAACTGTAATGGCAATAAATAGAAAGGCGGCTGGAAAATAATGGAAAAACTTTTGACAGTCTCAAGTTCTCCGCACATTCATGCAGACCAGGACACACAGAAAGTAATGCTTTGGGTACTTGCCGCTCTTGTGCCTTCAGGACTTGCAGGAGTATATTTCTTTGGTATGCGCGCTTTCGTGCTAATGCTAGTCTGTGTAATCACTTGTCATCTTTCAGAATTCGTCTGGCAGAAACTAGCAAAGCAAAAAATAACTATTAATGACTGTTCTGCTGCCGTTACTGGACTTTTGCTTGCATATAATCTACCTCCATCAATGGAGTATTGGAAGGCAATAATAGGCTGTATTTTTGCAATCATAGTAGTCAAACAATTCTTTGGCGGTATTGGTTGTAATATCGTAAACCCCGCTCTTGCTGGACGTGCAATGATGGTCGTAAGCTGGCCCGTAGCTATGACAACTTGGACTATTGATGGTGTTTCAAAAGCAACTCCTTTAGCTTTGCTAAAACTTGGCGGAGAAACTGTTGGCGGAGTCAGCATGGGCATGCCTCTAGGCACAAAACTTCCTCTTCTCTATGACTTATTTATTGGGAATGTTGCTGGTTGTGTGGGAGAAACATCCGCCTTAGCTCTGTTAATTGGTTTTGCCATTCTTCTTTACAAGGGAATAATCAAGTGGCAAATTCCTGTTGTCTATATCGTTACAGTAGGTATTCTGACCGCAATATTTGGCAGACCTGGATTCTACGAAATATTCGCAGGGGGTCTCTTCATTGGAGCCATTTTCATGGCGACAGACTACACAACTTCTCCAATGACGACAAAAGGACAGGTCATCTTTGCCTTAGGATGCGGACTTATAACTGCTCTTATAAGAACATTCGGCGGATATCCCGGCGGAGTTTCTTTTTCGATACTTATAATGAACGTCACTGTTCCTTTGATTGATAAATTTACGCAGCCTCGTATCTTTGGGGAGGCTAAATAAAAATGAGCAAAATTTTTAGACTATCTTTCGTGCTTCTCCTTATCACAGCAGTCACAGGAATTATTTTAGGCGGTGTTCAAACAATTACGGCTGAACCGATTCGTCTGACAAAGGAGCGCGAACATCGCGAAGCCCTCGAAATCACGTTGCCAGGGGCAACAGAATTTAAAATGCTTAAGATAGGGACTGACCCCAAAGGAATGATTAAAGAAATCAATATAGGAACTGCCGGATCCGAACTTGTTGGTTATAATTTTAATGTTCTTACAAAGGGATACGGTGGACTGATGGAGCTAGTTGTCGGCATAGGAAAAGAAGGACAAGTTAAAGGGATTAAAATATTAGTCCTTAATGAAACTCCGGGACTCGGTGGAGAAGCTACAGCCCCTAAGTTCTTGAATCAGTTTAAAAATAAAATCGTGCAAAAGTTCGACGTAATAAAAACTCCATCTAATAAAGATACCCAGATACAAGCCATCTCAGGTGCAACAATAACATCAGATGCTGTTGTTGATGGAGTCAACGAGGCAGTAGATTTTTGGAACAAGAACTTTAAAGAGGAGGGCGCGAAATAATGAGAAATCCTCTCAAGTTAATAAAAAACGGTATTTTTACAGAGAACCCAATTTTTGTTTTTGTTCTTGGGTTATGTCCTGCTCTAGCAACAACGTCAAGCGCAACAAACGGTTTTGGAATGGGAATTGCTGCCACAATGGTTCTCATGGGTTCAAACGTTGCCATATCAGCGATACGTAAAATCATTCCTGATGAAATACGAATCCCTGCGTACATTGTAGTAATTGCTGGATTTGTCACTGTAATACAGCTTTTAATTACTGCATATGCTCCGACTCTGGATAGATCATTAGGAATATTTATTCCGCTTATCGTTGTAAACTGTATAATCCTTGCTCGTGCAGAGGCATTCGCCTCTAAAAACAGTGTAATGGATTCTCTTTTTGACGGCATTGGCATGGGACTTGGCTTCACTCTAGCACTTACTTTCGTAGGCAGTGTTCGTGAACTTCTTGGCAATGGCACCATCTTTGCTTTTCGGATTATGCCATCAGCATATCAACCCGCTTTGCTTTTCATACTTGCCCCGGGTGGATTTATAACACTTGGAATTCTTATAGCCCTTTTTAGATATATCCAGATAAGAAAAGAAGAGTGTGCAACAGGAGAAGACTCTGCTTACGACGGATGGGAAAAACTCGGAGGCTGCGACGGTTGCGGATTAAACGCAGTTTGTGGCGGCGGGGATTCTTCCGTCACATGTACAGAAGAAAACAAGGAGGCTGATGCATAATGATGTCGCTTCTTGCACTTTTTATCTCTGCCATATTTGTAAATAATATTATACTTTCACGTTTCCTTGGCTGCTGTCCTTTCCTTGGAGTATCAAGCAAGCTCGAAACAGCGAAAGGTATGGGAATAGCCGTTATTTTTGTAACAGTAATGGCCTCATTAATGACTTGGTCGGCATATGAGTTTATTCTTGTTCCTTTGGGACTCGAATATCTATATACGCTATCCTTCATTCTTATAATTGCTGCGCTTGTTCAGTTTGTTGAAATAGTCCTTAAAAAGCTACAACCCGGACTTTACAAATCTTTAGGAATTTTCCTTCCTCTGATTACTACAAACTGTGCCGTTCTTGGCGTCGCTGTTCTCAATATGAATGAAAAATATTCACTACTTCAGTCACTCGTACATGCTTTGGGAGCATCTCTTGGATTTCTGCTTGCTATCATTCTCATGGCTGGAATACGTGAAAGAATAGAGACTAACCAGAATATACCTAAATGTATGCGCGGACTTCCAATCGCGCTCATAACAGCCGGACTCATGTCAATAGCCTTCATGGGTTTCATCGGAATAATAAAGTAGGAGGCGCGTAAAATGACCGGAATTCTTTACCCTGCACTCATAATGGGTGGACTTGGACTCATCTTCGGAGCTTTGCTCGCCTTTGCTTCAGAAAAATTTTCTGTGAAAGTTGATCCGCGACAGGCCGAAGTTCGTGCAATTCTTCCCGGTGCTAACTGCGGTGCCTGTGGATTTCCAGGATGCGATGCTTTTGCAGAGGCTGTTATAGAAGGAACAACAGAAGTTTCTGGGTGCACTGCTGCAACTTCAGAAGTTATCGAAGAAATTGCGGCAATTATCGGAGTCGAGGCAAACACAGAAGGGCCAAAAGTAGCGTTTCTCAAATGCAAGGGTTCTACTGATAAAACAGTAGAAAACTGTAAATATGAAGGCGTGATGGATTGTCGTCAGGCAGCAATAATTCCAGGAAAAGGGCCAACCGCATGTTCGTATGGATGCCTCGGACTTGGCACTTGCGCTGAAGTTTGTCCTTTTGACGCAATATGTATCGAGAACGGATTAGCGATTATCGACGTTGAAAAGTGCGTTGGTTGTGGAATTTGCGTTGAGCAGTGCCCACGAGATGTTCTGATGCTCGTCCCCGAAAGTGCCAAAGTACAGGTTGCTTGCAACTCGCCTCTTAAAGGGCCCGATGTCAAAAAAGCTTGTTCTGTAGGTTGCATAGGCTGCACGATCTGTGTTAAAGCCTGCCCTGTTCAAGCAATAGAGATGGTGGATTCCCTTGCCGTCATTGACTCATCAAAGTGCATTAACTGTGGCATTTGTGCTTTAAAATGTCCTGTAAAGTGCATTTCTGATATGAGAGATAAAAACTTAATAGCAAAAACATCGAAAGCACCTTCAGCCTAAGAATCAATTAATAATATATTAAATTAAAAACGGAGTGTCCTCTCTTAAAAGTGGGCGCTCCGTTTTTCTTTAATAAAAAATATTGGTTGAATATTTAATCAATATTAGTTGTATAAGAACTTTATTGTTATTGGTACTCTTTCGCAAGTTTCGCAAACGCAGGTAGAGACTTTTCAATTTGGTCTGTGCGAACGCAGTAAGAAATGCGAACGTAACCTGGACAGCCAAATCCATCTCCAGCAACTAGCAGCAACTCATGTTTTCTAGCTTTTGTACAGAAAGCCTCTGCATTCGGCTCAAGTGCTTTAATAAATAGATAAAAAGCTCCATCCGGTTTCGCACACTTATAGCCTAGCTTAGTAAGCTCTTCATAAAGAATATCTCTGTTCTTTTTATAAATAGAAATGTCCGAAGTTTGGTCTATGCATTTTGCTATAGCTTGCTGGAAAATGCTTGGTGCACAAACGTAGCCTAAAGCACGTCCTGCACCGCATATTGCAGCATACATATCATCAGTGTTTTCCATTTTCGGAGAAACGGCAATATATCCAATGCGCTCACCCGGAATAGAAAGAGATTTGCTGTAGGAGTAAGAAACGATAGTATTATTGTAGTAATTCATTAGATATGGGACTTCTATGTCATCGTAAACAAGCTCACGATAAGGTTCATCAGAAATAAGATAAATAGAATGGCCGAACTCCTTCTCTTTTTTTGAAAGAATTCCACAAACAGAATTTATTGTTTCTACTGAATAAACAACGCCGGAAGGATTATTTGGCGAATTTATTATTACTCCCTTTGTGTTTTTGTTAATAGAAGCTTCAAAACTCTCAATGTCTATCTGAAAGTCTTCAGTATCTGGAGGAATAACGACAACTTTTGCTCCAGCCGCTTCAACGAAAACAATATATTCAGGGAAATAGGGAGCAAAGACGATGAACTCATCGCCGGGAACAGTCATAGCCTTGATTGAAATTGTCAAAGCAGCAGCAGCACCCGACGTAATATATATATTGTCTGCTGTAACTTCGGTGCCGAATCTTTCATATATGTTGTTTGCAATAATTTTTCTGACTCCGACGTCACCTTGAGCTGACGTATAACTGTGAAGACATGCGGGATCAGAATTTTCTAGCAGAGCAATCAAAACTCTTTTGAGATATTCAGGTGCAGGGACATTTGGATTACCAATACTAAAGTCAAAAATTTTATCTGCTCCAATTTCTGCTGCTCTTTTCTTTCCGTATTCAAAAATTTCGCGAATGGCGGACCGTTTTTTGCCAAGTCCAAGCATTTTTTCAGAAAGCATAATAAATCCCCCATTTAACTTAATTGAAATTGATATCTTTATTAAGCACAGAATAAAAGCTCATTACTAAATAATATTATGACACAAAAAGTTTAAAAACGTAGAAGCACATCAAGCGAGCAAAGAAGTATTATTTCCTAATATATTTTATTACAGAAAGAAGATTCCAAATATTCCAAATAGAAAAAGCAGAAGCGGCGGATTCTCTCTAAAAATTTTAACGAAACTAATCAAAAGCAATCCAACTCCAAAAAGTGCCATTGCGATTGTTCCATTATGTACTGTTGCTGTAAGGGGTGCAATAAGAGAGAGAGATAAAAGTCCTGAGACAACAGGACGCAAAAGTAATTTGAATTTTTTGCTCTTCTCTGCCGTTGTTTTCTGAAGTAGAAAGAGAACAATACATAATAAACAAATTGGAGCGGCAATAAGTGAAATCGTCGCTATCAAAGAACCCAAAATACCACTCTGCTGAAATCCTACGAAAGTAGCTGCGTTTATGGCAATTGGACCAGGTGTGACTTGTGACAGCGCTAATACTTGACCAAATTGTTCCACTGTTAGCCATTCGGTTTTTGTGACAAGTTGGTATTCTATAAGTGGCAGAGTACAGAGTCCGCCTCCGAATGCTCCTATGCCAACCTGTGCAAACGCAGAAGAAAGAACCAAGAGTATATTCATATGGAGATCACTTTTTCTCTAGCGAACTGCAGAGCGATGACAAGAGCCATCGCTAGTAATGGGTGCATACGTAATCCACCTATAAGTCCTATCACAAGCAAAAAGGGGACAAAATTCCACCATC
>JAAYFQ010000138.1 GCA_012728165.1 Synergistaceae bacterium
ACGTTTATGGTCCGCGAGAAACACACAAAGGCAAAATGGCATCTATGGCATTTCACGGATATAATCAGATAAAAACGGCAGGAAAGATGAGGCTTTTCAAAGGGACAGATGGCATTGCAGATGGCAATCAGCTTCGCGATTTTGTCTTTGTTGATGACGTCGTTTCTTCTGCACTTCATTTCGGACTCAATAAATCAGAACAACCAATAAAGGGCGTTTTTAATATTGGAACAGGAAGAGCGCGGTCATTTAAGGATTTAGCAACAGCGTTAATAGACACATATGATAAAGAAGCAAATATAGAATATATCCCTTTCCCAGATGAGCTTCGTGGTCAGTATCAGAATTTCACAGAGGCCAATCTTGATAATTTGCGCACTGCAGGATACACGGAGGAATTTACTCCTTTAGAAAAAGGAATTGCCAAGTACGTAGACTGGATGAAAGCAGAACTGGGATAAATTAATGACGCATCTTGTTGCTAAGAAAAAGCCTGCTGTTTTTTTAGACAGGGATGGAACAATAATCGAACTAAAAAGCTACCTTCGTTCTCTTGATGAGATCAAGTTACTTCCTCAAGCAGCAAAAGGATTAAAAATTTTGCAGGATGCGGGATATTTACTTATAGTGATTACAAACCAGAGCGGAGTTGCTCGAGGATATTTTTCAGAGGAGTTTGTACAAGAAGCTAATATTAAGATATCAGAGCTTTTCGCTGCGCAAGACGTTTCAATAGATGCATTTTATTATTGTCCACATCATCCTGATTATGGTAATGATAAATATCGACAGGATTGCGACTGTCGTAAACCAGAAATTGGAATGATAAAAAAAGCGGTTTTCGATTTCTCTATAGATTTATCTAATAGTTGGGTAATCGGGGACAATGTTCCCGATGTAAGAATGGCAATTAATGCCAATATAAAATCAGTACTTGTTAAAACAGGATATGGACAGGAAGTTCTGGCTAATTATCCAAAGGATTTGAAAGTTCCAGATATTGTGACTAATGACATATACGATGCAGCAAAATTGATTACCTCAAGAAACGGAGAGAGTCGATGAGAAATCTAACGCACTTTTCACCAACTGTTTTTAAAAGAATAAAAGATCTTTGCACAGGAGGTTTCGATGAGATTTCTGTGCTTGTAGTCGGCGACATTATGCTTGATAGATACATATCAGGAAAGGTAAAAAGAATATCTCCCGAAGCGCCAGTTCCCGTCTTCCTTGTTCAGAACGAATATGATGTTCTTGGTGGTGCAGGAAGTGTTGTTGCGAATTTACGCAAGCTTGGTGTAAAAACTTCTTTCATAGGACGAGTAGGCAGTGACAGCGAGTCTGAATATATAGCAAAAATGCTTCGAGACATAGGAGCAGAGGAGTCGAGTCTTGCATATAGAGGTAAGTCTTCCGTTAAGACAAGAATTCTTGGTAATGGAAGACAGCAGATGATACGTCTTGATAATGAAGATGTAATTCTTCCTCTTTTGGAAGAACAGAAATCATATATAGAAAGCATTGAAATAAAGCTGAAAAATGGTGTTGGAGCTGTTGTGTTGTCAGACTATGGCAAAGGCATGTTTCTTGGCACTCTAGCACACGAAATCATAAAAATTTGTGCAAAATACAAAGTTCCAGTGTTGGCAGACCCTAAGGGATTGGACTGGAATAAGTATGGCGGTGCTTTTATAGTCACTCCCAACCTAGCAGAGTTGGCTGCTGTTTCGGATAGCCAAGTAACAAATGAAGATGACTCTGTTGCTGAAGCAGGTAGCATAATAAAAAATAAGTTTAATTTCCAAAACTTGCTTGTCACTCGTTCCGAAAAAGGAGCAACCCTCGTTTCGACTGATGAAGTTATACACGTTCCAGCTTTTGCTGTAGAAGTATTTGATGTCTCAGGAGCAGGTGACACCGTTATTGCTGTTCTTTCTGCTTCCGTTGCGGCCGGATTGGATTTAGCAGATTCCGTGCGTCTTGCAAATATGGCAGGGCAGGTAGTTGTTGGAAAAGTTGGAACAACTCCTATTGAGAGAGAGGAACTTCTTGAGTTTTTTGCACGAGATGGATCCAATGGTAAATTGATGAAGGCGGAAAATGCGGCTAATAAAATTAGAGAATGGCAAAGTAAAGGTGAAAAAGTTATTTTTACAAACGGTTGTTTCGACATATTTCATGCTGGTCATGTTGATAGCCTTGCAAAATCGAAATCATTAGGAGAACATCTTGTTATTGGACTTAATTCCGATTCTTCCATTAGATTATTAAAAGGACTATCTCGACCAGTTAATCCACAAGATGAAAGAGCTAGCGTTCTTTCTGCGATGTCTGATGTTGACATTGTTGTAATTTTTGACGAAGAAACACCAGAGAAGCTACTTTCTATTCTGCGTCCTGATGTAATAACCAAAGGCGGAGATTATAGCCCTGACAAAGTGGCTGGTCGGCAATACGCTAAAGAAGTTGTGATACTTCCCCTTCTAGAAGGACTTTCAACTACAAAGATAATTGAAAGGA